>QQUJ01000010.1:0-300000 GCA_008501635.1 Pseudomonadota bacterium | reverse complement strand
TCGCGATCTCGGCCTGCGCATCGTGGCCGAAGGTGTGGAGACCGGGGAGCACGCGGCGTATCTACGTCAACGCGAGCGCGATGAGGTGCAGGGCCACAACTTAGCCGGGCCGCTGTCGACGTCCGATTTCGCCAACTGCCCGGCGCAACCGCCTGCGTTCGAATTGATCGGAATGGCGAGCGACAAGACGCATCGCACAGGGTTGACTCGGCGACGACAACGTACTCAACGCGCGGTTGCGCAATGAAAACGACAGGTTACTTGCCGCCAGCGAGCCCGAACCGGCGTTCAGGTTGCTGGCGCGCCATCGCGCGGGCCTGATCATCAGAGATCTGCGCATGCCCAGGATATCGGGGATCGAGTTCATGAAGCGCTGCCGCCAGCTGCGCCCGGAGGCCGCGCGCATCATTCTCTCTGGAGCCGACGAGCGCGATGCCGTACCGACGCCAATCAACGATGTCAGTGTGTACACATATCTCACCAAACCAGGGGACGACAGCGCGTTACGCAACATGGCACGCGAAACGCTCGGTGGCGCCGTTAAGGCACGAACCGAGATCGCCGCCGCGAAGTAGCATTGCTGCTAGCGGGTAAGCTGCTGCTCCAGATAGGTCAAATCCTCTTCCGGCAGATTCTGCTCGGCGAACGGGAAGAGCACGTCTTCCTCAAATCGCACATGTGACTTCAGGCCATCGCCGAGCGCGTTGAGCAGGGGTGCGTCGACGGGGGCGTTGGCACCCGACAGACGGCGCAGCTGCATAACAGAGCGGCGCAGCTGAACGTGCTGGGCCAATGTCTCCATGATCTCCCCGGCATCATCGCCGGCACGCTGCGCTAAAAGAGGGAGGAGCAGTTCCTCCTCGTCGCGAAAGTGCTGCGCAATCTCGGCATCCCAAAAACCTAAAAATGCGAGACCCAGTTCACGCGCCTGTGCGGCGTTGCCGGCAAAGTCGCGCAGCCGCTTTGCCTGCACCAGCGCCGGATGATGTTCGCGGGACAGAGGTTGGAGACCGTCGTGACGCTTCATGAGTCAAATCCTTGCCAGTATGGGAAAGGCAAGGATAACAAAGCTTGCCTCATGTCGTTGAATCACCCGCCCGGCGCCCCCGTCCCTCAAGACGCCGCAGAAACTCCGCGCATACCATCCGGTAGAGCTCATCCTTGAGACAGGCATCCTCAACGCCGGCATCGATATTGGGATTATCGTTGACCTCCATGACGAACAGGCCATCTTCGTTCTGCTTGATATCGACGCCGTACAATCCCTTGCCGATGTTGCGCGCCGCTTTCAGGGCGATGCGCACCACCTCCTTGGGCGCATCGTCAACCAGGTAGCTGCGCGAATCGCCGGCACTCGATTTTCCGTTGGCGCCGTGACGCACGATCTGCCAGTGCTGCTTGCTCATGAAGTACTGGCAAACGAACAGCGGCTCGCCATTGAAGAGCCCGACGCGCCAGTCGAATTCGGTGTAGAGAAACTCCTGCGCCAGTATCAGATCCGATTCGCGAAACAGCCGTTCAGCGTACTCCCGGCACTCGCGCTGATTGCGTGCCTTGTAGACGCCACGCGAGAACGAACCGTGCGGGATTTTTAGAACCAAGGGAAACTCGAGTTGCGCTGCGATATCCACCGGCTCGCCCTTGCGTAACACCAGCGTCTTGGGTGCCGGCACCTTGTGCTGTTGAAACAGTTCGTGCAGGTAGACCTTGTTGGTGCATCGCAGGATGGAATCAGGATCGTCGATGACCACCATGCCTTCGGATTCCGCCTTCTTGGCAAAACGATAGGTGTGATGATTGACCGCGGTGGTTTCGCGAATGAACAGCGCATCGTATTCGGCGAGACTCGCATAATCCTTGCGCTCGATGAGTTCCACGTCGAGTCCCAGCGCACGACCAGCCTTCTGAAAACCCTGCAGTGCGCGTTTATTGGAGGGCGGCAGTTTCTCATTGGGATCCCAAAGAATCGCCATATCGTAGCGATAGACGTTCTTGGTGCGCGGGCGCACCCAGCGGCGATGGGTGTGAGCTTCAAACGCCGCGGCGAACAGCTCCACCTGATCACTCGGCAGGGCGTTCAGATGCGCCGCCTTGAGACTGCCGATACGCCATTTGTCGGCGCGGCGGAACTCCACTTTGAGCAGTGGGGCGCGGTAGAGTTCGAAGAGCTGCCGGCCGAGCTCCTCGAGCTGCGGCTCCTGGGTCTGGCCGAAGATCACCAACACCTCGAAAGCGGTGAAGGTGAGCCCGGCACCGCGCTTTTTCAGGCTCTTGTTGACCAGTGAATCGAGATCCTCCACGCCGAGGCTGTAGATCGCCTTGCTGCTCAGGTCCTGCAGCGTTCGCACCGAGGGAATGACGCGATGATGGCGCGCCTCGGCGAGCAGCGAACAGTAGTAGCCGGTACCGAGGTAGCGATAGCTGCGACACAGGTTGACGACATGCAATCCCTTGGCTTCGAGATAACGGGGATCGGTCAGATAGTCGTTAATGGAGACCAGTTCGGTCTCCGGCAATCCTTCCATCCAATCCTTGGGGTGATCGACGACAACGATGTAATTGCCCATGGCGATTGCGAAACTCCTCTATTTCTTCTGCGCGCCGGCATCTTCGACACGACGTTTGATGATCAGCACCGCCCGCTGGGCCGATTTGCCGTAACGGGCCATACGTTCGAAATCCTTGCGCAGTATCGGCATGTTGATGCAGTCCGACGCCGTCTTGCCCTTCTCCTCGTCGATGTAGGGATCGTGAACATAGATAAAGCGTTCATCGAAGCCGGTGACCACCACCCAGTGGGGGAATTTCTCACGGTAGATGCGGTAGGAACTGACCAGCACCAGGGGAATGGCGCCGGCCGCAAAGTGCGCCTCGAGCCGAGCGACGGGTACCCGATCATGGTAGAGCCGAATCGGCAGTTCCGCGATCTCCTCTTCAAAATCCTCCTGCACCAGCGCGATCACCTCTTTCTTCTCCGGGCTGCGCACCGAGTCGAGGAACAGCGCGCCCGGATCGGAGACATGGATCTCGACATCGAAGCCGCGGTGATAGGCCGCCAACGCCAGCCCGTACGGACCGCAACCGCCGTGACCCGAGGTCATGTAGATCGTGGTCGCCTCGCGCCAGATGCGCAGTTCCAGTTTGCGGTTGAGCACCAGCTGCGGATCCAGCGTCGCCAGCGCCATCATCAGTGCCGCCGGACCGCAGGTGAACTCCAGGCTTTGCCGGTAGTGAGGTACGGTGGCGAGATCCGTCGTCAACTCCGGCGCCAGGGATTTCTCCAGGCGGATCGCATCGGCGTGATCCTCATAGTAGTCCGCGACGTAGCCAAACTGGCGATAGCCCAGCGAGTGATAGAGTTGCAGTGCCGCCGCGTTGTCGGGTCGCAGCTCGAGGCGCATGGAGACGCACTCCCCATCGACCGCTACCTGCTCGGCAGCCTCCGCCAATGCCCGACCGATGGCGTGACCCTGCCAATCGGGATCCACTGCGATCGAGTAGAGACGCGCCAGCGAGGTGCCATCCGAGAATAACACCATGGCGTAGCCGCACACCTGTCCTTCGCGCTCATCGACCAACGTGGCCGCATGGCCCTTGGTCAGCATATAGCGGAAGTTGCGGCGCGACAGCCGGTCGGTTTCAAAGCAGCGGTTTTCGATCTCGACCAGCTGGTCGAGATCTTCCAGAGTGGCGTCACGTATCATCGGTAGTGGTAGGCACGCTCAAAGCCGCCCTATGATGGGGCACTTCGTACCGTTCTGCCATGGACACCCGAAAATATTTTCCAGGCTCACCCCACCCGCTACTGCAGATGGGCGATCAGGCGCACCACCTTCTCGTGTCTTGTGCGTAGAGCTGGGTTGTCGAAACGAAATGCCAGCACCTCGTCCGTTGCACTGCTGACCATATTGAGATAACGCAGCGAGAAGGAACGATTCATCTCCTGCAGCCGCTCCTGTTGGGTTGGATCGGCGGCAGCACTGCGCGGCACTCTTTTGAGGAAGGCGCCCCAACCCCGCGCCAGGTGATGAAACTTGCGTGCGCTGTTGTAGAGCCAATGGGTGAAACGCGCCAACTCGGTGCGTTCGGCGGCCGAGAGTCCGGTGGGCAGCGCCTCGCGGGAGAGCGCGGTCAGCTGTGCACCGATGGCGTGAATCTCCTGCATACGGCGCTCCGCTACCGCGAAACTCCACTGATCGTTGGCGACACGGTTGGCCGCGGCGGGCTCTACGCCCTGCGCCAGGGTGCTGGCAATCGACACCAACAGCGCGATGCAACCGGTCGATTTTCGCCATCGTTTCGTCGCGCGCATCAACCCCCTCTTGACCCGGTCGGCAGTCAAACCTCAACGCTCGTAACGGTACTCCCGTTCCACCTTCACCACCCGCAGGCGAAACTCTGCGTACCACTCGCTACGTCCACGTTCACGCGCAATGCGGTGCTCGGCATGGTCGCGCCAGCGGGCGATGTCGGCTTCGCTACGCCAGTAGGAGACGGTAATCCCCTCTCGCCCGCTACGCACCGACTCGATACCGAGAAAACCGGGTTGTTGAGCAGCCAATTCCACCATGCGCTGTGCAGCAGCATCGTACGCTTTGCCATCGTCCGGTACGCGTGTACTGGTAAAGATGACCGCGTAATACGGCGGTTCGGGGGTATTGGCTATCCAATTCATGCGCGACTCTCTGCAGCCATCATAAGAAGCGCGGGAGCGGCTGTCGACTCAGCGGGCAATGGCGGCAAACCGGGCACGGGTGAGCCGTTGCAGGTCCTCGGGAGCAAGTTCGATCTCCAGACCGCGCCGCCCCGCGCTGACATAGACGGTGTCCATTCCCTGGGCGGAACTGTCGATCAGCGTGGGGAGACATTTCTTCTGCCCCATCGGACTGATGCCGCCCACCACGTAGCCGGTCGCGCGCTCCGCTTCCCGGGTATCGGCCATCTCCGCCTTTTTGGCCCCGCAGGCCACCGCGATTGCCTTCAGGTCCAACTGCCGCACGACGGGGACGATGCCCACCGCGAGGCGTTTAACGTCGCCGTTGAGGCTGACCAGCAGGGTTTTGAAAACACGCTCCGGTACCACACCCAGCGCCTGCGCCGCCTCGATTCCATAAGATGCCGCAGCCGGATCGTGCCGGTACTCGTGGATCTTGTGGGAAATCCTGGCCCGTTTAGCGGCGTCGATAGCGGGTGTCATGGCCGATCAGGTGCAACACTACTGGACGATCGGCTCACGTTACCATAGCCCGGCGCGACCAGGCAGGGTCTTCCTTCGCCGTCTCTCCAGCCAGGTCCGGCTGCTGTTTGTGCTGTACCTGCCACTTGCCTTGTTGATCGCGCACCACTTGCACCCGCAATTCGCTACGCCTGCGGCGGACCCGCGCATAGCGGCCGATCTTGCACACCGCCATCTCCAGCTGAAACTAGGCATTGCTGTCCGCCATCGACATCGTCGCGCTGACGAAACTGCAGACCCGTCATTTGGCCCACGCCGGCCCCGGAGATTCAGGCCTTCTGTCACGGACTGAAAGTGGACGATCCTGCATTTCATCCCAAACAGCGGGTGGGGCTCGGTCCCACTCACTGCCACGAGCACTGCATCGATCTCAGGATCGCGCCCGGCGACCTGTTCCGTTCCTGTCCCGACCCCGAGACCGATGATACGACCTGCGAACTCGATTTCCGCGGTATCCCTCCGCCGAGGGTCAGGGACGTCGCCGACTACCGGCTGTGCTGCGTCGGCCTCTCCGCCTCGCTCAACCGGCACGGCGGGGAGTGGGCACGAGCGGTTCGTGCTGGCGCCTAACCGACCGATGCCTACTGCAGCGGTCAGCGCAACAGGCGGGCAGCCGACCGCGGTCCATCCGCTTCAGGCCACGACGTAGGCCCCGGTCCCTGTGGCTATCAGCTCGCCCTGATCGTTCTTCAGTTCGATGCGCGTCACCGCCACCTTGTTGCCGGTGCGCAGGATGAATCCAGTGGCCTCGAACCATTCGCCGAAACCCGGGCGCAGATAGTCGACACGCAGATCGATGGTGCCCAGCTTGGAAAACCGATCGAGTTTCTTCTCTAGCGCCTCGTCGCCCATCTTGTGTTGAATCCCGAGGAACGCGGTCATGCCGCCGGCGACATCGATCACTGAAGAGATGACCCCGCCGTGCAGATTGCCACGCATGAAGTTGCCGACCAGTTCGGGGCGCATGTCGAAACGGATCGCGGGCGAGTCGTAGTTGAGCGAGTGCACCCGCAGCCCCAGCACCCGGTTGAAGGGGATCTTCTGGTTGAAGACCTCTTCGATGATCTTCAGCAACTCGGCATCCTGTTCGATTTCGGTCATATCGGCTTCTGTCCCGGAAACGTGGGGTGTGCTGCTGGCGGCGGGGGCTCACTTCCCGAGCAGCAGATCCTTGGCTTGATTGATCTTGGCGGCGAGAAACGTGGAGCCGCCGCGATCGGGATGGAGCTTCTGCATCAGGCGCCGGTGCGCGGCGATGACAGCCGCTTCGTCCGCGCCCGGCTCCAGGCCGAGCACCTGATAGGCCTCCTCACGATTCATGGCCGCGCCCAGTGCGCCGTTCCCGCTGCCCGTCCGGCCACCGCGCGCCGTGAAGCGTTCGCGCCAGCTGTCCGGGTGCTCGCGATCGAGGTAGGCCTCGAGCACCGCCGCCGATTGTTCGTCGCTGCGGCATTCGCCGAGCAGCTCCAGCAGCTGATCAAGATCGAGCTCGCTCAGGCGTCTGCCCTTGAACGCGCCCTCCAGCACCAAGCCGGTCAGCGCCCCACTCTGGTGATCGAGGCTCATGCGCAGAAAGCGGGTATTGACCGTGGAACTCCGCCCGCCACTACCTGTTGCCGGCGATCCTCCCAGTCCACCGCCAGGGCCGCCCATCTGGCCCTTGAGGTGCTTGAACAGATTGAACGCGCGCCACGCCATCAGCAGCCGCTGGGCGAAGGGCAACGCGCCGCCGAGCAAAGCCCACAGCCAGTGTGCGCGGCCGCTGGCCGCCAACAGAATCAAGGCACCGGCCGCGATCCACAGCACGGACTGCCGCAGTTTCTGGGCGATCTGCTGCGGCGGGGTGCGCACGAACCAGCGGTAGCCAAAGAAACCGACGATGGCCAATCCGATGAGCAGAACGAGGAGAAAACGCCCGCTCATTGCTTGCCGATCTGGTGGGTCAGCTGCAGCGTCACGCCCCCCTTGCGCTGACTGTAGTCCTCCAGCGCCTTGCGTCCGCCCGCAGCAAAAACCGCTACTGCACTCAATAAATCGCGCAATTGCTGCGCGCTGCCGGCGTCGAAGCGGCAGTAGGCGCCGCGCGACAGTTGCGCGATCTGCCGGAAGGCGTGGGCCGCAACCGGATCGAAACCCTCGTGAAAAACGAACACCGGCACACCGAGCAGACCCAGCTGGCCGGCAAGCTGACCGAGCTGATCGGCATCCTCCTCCATGCAGTCACCAACGAAGACCAGCGCGTTGACGCGCCGACGCTCGGTTTCTTCGATAGTGTGCTGAAAGATGCGGCTGATCTGGGTCTGCCCGGCCAGGCAACTCACCGCCGTCATGCGTTTGAGCAGCGCATCGGCGTCACTGAGCCAGGGCGTGGCGGTGAACTCGAAGAAGCCGCGGTAGAAAGCCAACTGGATGTCGAGCCCGCCCAATGCCGCCGTCTCGGTGAACATCTCGGCCTGGATCTGCGCGGCGCGGTCCCAGGTCGGCCCGCGGCTGGCGGTGGCATCCATGGCGAAGATCAGGCGTCCGCGTTCACCGGCCGCGCGCGTAACCGGCGTCACCGCCAGTTTGTCGATGAAGTCGGCCACTTCGCTGCGACTGGAGCGCGCGGGCAGTTTGTCCTTGGGATCACTCATTCACGATAACAGTTGGTGGTGCCAAACGGCATTCTAACGCACCCATGCACAGACCTCGTGGTTCTCGCCCGGACCGTGACCTGGCCTGCCGGTGGAGCCTGGCGAATCTCGAGGATTGTTTTACCGCGGCGTCCGGCGCGCCGGGTGGAACAACCGCACCCCCTTGCGTTTGAAGGCAGGCAGCAGGGCCATGCCGACAACGAATCCCCCGGCATGGGCCATGAACGCCACCCCGCCTTGACCGGGCGCGGCGAGAGCGGTGTTGATGAGCTGCAGCACGAACCAGAAACCGAGCACCACTAAAGCGGGCAGTCGCAGCGTGTAGAAGATGAACCCGAGCGGGATCGCGACCAGGACCCGGGCATGGGGATAGAGCAACAGGTAGGCCCCCAACACGCCGGAGATGGCGCCGCTGGCACCGATCATGGGAATCACCGACGTGGGATCGATCAACGACTGCGCCAGGGCAGCACCGACACCACTCAACAGATAGAACGCGATGAACCTCCCGTGCCCCATGGCATCCTCGATATTGTTGCCGAAGATCCACAGGTAGAGCATGTTGCCGATCAGGTGCATCCAGCCACCGTGCAGAAACATCGAAGTAAACACCGTCAGCTCCGCCGGCAAAAGATCCAACTCGGGCGGTAGCTGTTTGCTGTCGAACAACACAGCGGGAATGACGCCGAAGCTGTAGATCGCGCGCTGTCCGGCCTCACCCAGCGAGAGCTGCCAGAAAAACGCCAGTACACAGGCAACGATCAGGCCGACGGTGAGAAACGGTGTGATCTCGATCGGATTGTCATCGTGCAGCGGAATCATCTCAGTAAACCGCGGTGACCTTCAGTCCCTGCGCGCGCAGCAGGGCGATCAATCCCGCTTCACCAGGGAGATGGAGCGCGCCAACGGCGATGAAGGCGCCACCTTCACGCAACCGTTTCTGCAACCGTTCGACCATGCGCCGATTACGCTCATCGATGAGGCGCGTCATCAGCGCCTCGCCGGCTTCGCGGTCGCCGAAGTGCAGGTGCTCGTCGCTCAGCTCGACCAGGCGGGTGAGGTTGCGCGAGAGATAGGCGTCGTACAGATCATTAAAGACCTTTTCCAACTGGTCCAGATGATCGAGCGTGTCCTTCAGCGCTGCGATCTGATCTTCCATCGGAATCTGATCGAGCACGGCCACCTGCTCGGCGACAGTCTCCAAGCCGTGAATGCGCTTCCCGAGACCGTCGGCGCGGGTAAAGAGCACCAGATCGAGGATTTCATCGCCGCGCGAACGGGGCGTGCTCAGCGTGGTGAGCACCACCCAGGGCTTGATGCGCGCCACCGCCGCTTCCGGATAACCGTACCCGGCCATGGCAGCGACCGTGCGCCGGTACGCTGATTCGTCGAGAAAATCCTTGAGGCTCTGCTCCGGCGGCAGCATGGAGGCCAGGGTGAGCTCCACGATCGCCGCCTCGTCGAGCACCACCTCCATCACATAGCTGTCGGAGCCATCGAGCGCCGCTTGCACAGGCTGCGGAAGGCGGTTGACCCGCGGGTCATCGGAGTGGATGGTGCCGAACAGATAACTCGGTTTGCCGGCGTCACCGTCGATACGCCACAGCAACCCCTGCTCTGTCGCAGCGGCGCCGCCTGCGAAACACATTGCCGCCAGCAACAGCCAGCGGATAAACATGTCACGACCCCGCAGGGCCATCGGTCCACAACTCGGCAAAACGCAACTCCTAGCCAAGGCTCATCAAGGGAGCACGGACCGGCAGCTGCTACACCTGCTGCCGGCAGTGGGTTTCACGGGTAAAAAGGATCAGCAGCGTCGCCAGCAACGCCCAGCCGAGCATCAGCGCAAAGCCCGCGCGGTAGGCCTCGACACCGTATGTACGCGCCCCGGCGACCAGTTCCCCGGCCCAGTGGCGATCCAGCATCCAGCCCACTGTCGGCTGCAGAACCATGGGACCCAGCATCACCCCCATATTGATCACGCCGGCCACCGTGCCGGAGAGGCGCGGCGGCACCGATTCCCGCCCAAACGCAAAGCCGAGGATCATACTGCCCGAAGCAAATCCGGCCAACAGCATCAAAGCCCAGAGCAGCGGCATCGGCAGCGCCGGCACCAGCAGTATCACGGCCCAGGCCGCCGTGAGGATGATACAGCCCAGCACGTAGAGCGGTTTGCGCCGGCCGATGCGATCGGATAATCCACCGAATACCGGTCCGCCCACCGCCCACGCCACCAACATCACCGAACACATCCCGGCCGCGTCGGCGGTGCTCATCCCGTAGTGGGTGGTGAGATAGGGCACTCCCCATAACCCGGAAAAGGTGAGTATGGATCCCACCACTCCGCCGGGTACCAGAAACAACAACCAGATGTTGCGAAAGCCCAGCACCCGCGCGATCCCCGCCAGTACGCCTTCCGTCGGGGTAGCGGGATCGGCGTGCCCGACGGCGTGGCTGCGATAGCCGCGTTCGCTGGGGTCATCGCGCACCACTACCCAGATGGCGATGGCCACCACCGCGGTTACCACGCCCGAGACCAGCATCACCGGGCGCCAGCCAAACTGATTGACCAGCAGGCGTAAGGGCACGCCCGCCGCCACCGCGCCTACGACACCGACAAAGAGCGCGATACCGCTGGTCAGTGCGAACTGGCGCGGTGCGAACCAATGGGCAGCGAGCTTGAGCATGCAGACGAAGGCCACGGCCACCGATCCACCAATCATCAGACGCCCCAGACTGGCCAATGCCAGGCTCTCCGACAGGGCAAAAAACAGTGTGCCCGCCGCCGCCACGCCCGCCCCCAGGGTGAGCAGACGTCGCGGCCCCCAGCGATCGGCCAGGATCCCGGTCGGTACCTGCATCGCCACGTAGCTGTAGAAATAGAACGCCGAGAGGTTCCCCAGAGCGGCCGCGCCGATGGTGAAATCGGCCATCAGCTCCCGCGTGATCACCGCCGGCGCCACCCGCTGGTAGAAGCCGATCAGATAGAGACAGGCACCCAGACCCCAAACCAGCCAGGCGAGGCGCAACGGCGGATACTGCACAATATTCATGACGGGTCAGAAATCCTTAAGTCAGGGCTTGCTGCGGGTTTACTCGTTGTCGCGGTTCAGGGTAACCAATGGCTTGCCCGACAGCGAGTCGACGACCGACACCACCATCGGCGCACAACAGACCGCGCAGTCCTCGATCCGGGTGTGGTCACCCTCGGACAGATCGAGGCCAATGGTGATGAACTCACCGCAATGCGGGCACGGGAGTTCCACACTATCGATCACAGCGACTCCAGATCCAGCTCGAAGTAACGCACTTCGGGATGGGGGTTGTGGTAGTAGGCCTCGATGGGGACAAAGCCCAGGCCGCGGTAGACCGCGTCGGCGCTCACCATCGAACTCAGGGTATCGAGGCGCATGGTGCGATAGCCGATCTCACGGGCCGTGTCCACCGCGGTGCTGGCCAGGTCCCATCCCAGGCCCAGTCCGCGCGCGATGGGTCGCACGTAGAGCCGCTTCATCTCGCACGCGCCCTCTTCATCGAGACCGCGCAGGCCGACACAGCCCACCGGCTGCCCGTCGACCAGCGCCAGCAGCAGGCGGCCCGCGGGCGGCGCATAGCAACCGGGGAGCGCCGCCAACTCCTGATCGAAGCCCTGGAAACAGAGACTGAATCCCAGTGACTCGCCGTACTCGAGAAACAGTGCGCGTACCGCCTCAATATCGGCATCCGTATGTGCTTGGCGAACCTTGCTCTTTCCCATAGGCCGGGTTTCCTGGTCAGCGACTACGCTACAATGCCGGCCGTTAACGAGACAACCATTGGATCTCCCATGAGTGCTGATTCCGCCGCTCCCACCCGCCGCGCCAACTGGCTGGCGGCCGCACCACCGCTGTTCGTGCTGCTGTGGAGCAGCGGTTTCATCGGCGCCAAGTATGGCCTGCCCTACGCCGAACCCTTCACTTTTCTACTCATCCGCTTTGCCCTGGTCACCGCGATTCTGCTGGTCGTCGCCCTGGCCATGCGCGCGCCCTGGCCCACCCACTGGCGCCTGATCGGTCACATCGCCGTCGCCGGCCTGATGATCCACGCCACCTATCTGGGAGGCGTCTTTACCGCGATCCACCTCGGCCTGCCCGCCGGCACCGCCGCGCTGATCACGGCCCTGCAGCCTTTGCTGACCGCCGTCGCCGCGGGACCGGTGCTCGGGGAACGGGTCACCGGACGCCAATGGCTCGGCTTTGGGCTGGGCCTGTTCGGCGTACTGCTGGTGGTGGCCAACAAAATGCATTTGGCCGAAGCCAATCTGCCCGCCGTGGCCTGCGCGGTGGTCGCGGTCCTGGGCATCACCGCCGGCACCCTTTATCAGAAGCGCCACTGCGGCGGCATGGATCTGCGCACCGGCTCCATCATCCAGTTCGCCGCCTCGGGCGTGGCGATGCTCCTGCTCGCGCCCTGGCTGGAGACCATGACCGTGCAATGGACGGCGGATTTCCTCTTCGCCCTCGGCTGGCTCACCTTCGTGCTGTCGTTGGGTGCCATCAGCCTGTTGCTGGTACTGATCCGCCGCGGGGCGGCGGCCAAGACCGCCAGCCTCTTCTACCTGGTGCCGCCGGTCACGGCGCTGATTGCCTGGGTGATGTTCGGCGAGCGGATGCAGGCGATCGGTATTGCCGGGATGCTGGTCACCATTGTCGGCGTGGCAATGTGTACTGCTTCACCCTTGGATGCCTCTTCAGCGAGTCGCCGCGGGGTCAACTGCAAGGCGCACGAGCGCAGGACTGGTTGACACCAATTCAAGCGAGCGCAACGCCGCAGATGGCCCCGCAACGGCTCGCCCGCAGGGAGCCCCTCAGACTCGCCAGCTCTGCGTTGCAGCGATTGACAAGGGCCTGGGGCCATTGCCTGCGCGCTGCGCCTTGATCTGGCGAGTCTGAGGGGCTCTGAAAAGGCATCCAAGGGTGAAGCAGTACACCATCACTCGGTCACAGGCGCGCTGAGCGTCTCGTGCCGGCGTTTGGCCGCCGCAGTCGGCCGCATAAAGAGGCGGAACAGCAGCGGCACGACGAAAAGCGTGAGCACCGTCGAGAAGGCCAAGCCCCAAACGATGGAGGTGGCCACCGGCCCCCACATGAGCGATTTGCCGCCCAGTCCCGTGGCCAGTGAGAAGAGCCCCGCCACGGTGGTCAGCGCGGTGATCAGTATCGGAATGACGCGCCGGCGTGCGGCGTAGATCGTCGCGTGCAGCACCGACATGCCCGCCTCCAGCCTGGCGTTCGCGGCGCTGATCAGAACGATGGCGGCATTGACCGCGATACCGGCCAGGGCCACCACGCCGTAAAGGGTGAACAGACTCAGCGGATTGCCGGTGATGACCAGGCCGATGGCGACACCGGTGAAGGCCATGGGCACCGAGGCGAGAATCATCAGCGGCTGAAAGTAACTCTTGAACTGGGTGCCGAGGATGGCGTAGATCAGCCCGACGCCGAACAGGAACAGCACGAAGATCGAATCCAGGCTCTCCTGAATGTCGTCGAGCTCGCCGGTAAAATCGAGATCGATGCTGGGGTGGCGCGCGCGGATCTTCTCCCACTCGGCCATGATCCGCTCATTGGCCTGCTTGGTGTCGATCTGCAGCTTGTCGAGGTCGGCCTCGACGGTGATGGTGCGTTTGAAATTGTAGTGGCGAATGCTGCCTTTGGCGATGGCTGCCTCATGGTTCACCAGATTACCCAGCAACGTTATACCACCGCCGGGCAAGGCAACACTCTGACGCAGAATGTTTTCGATATCGAGTTGGGCATCGTCGCGGGCGCGCACCCGCACGTTCACCTTCTCACCCGCGTCCTGCAACGTCGCCACCACCTCGCCATCCACCAGCAGGCGCACGATGCGCGCCACATCGGCGGGATTGAGTCCCGCGCGGCGCACCGCATCGGTATCGAGCCTGAGGTTCAACACGCTGCTGCCGGGGGTGTCATCGGTGACCACGTCGCGCACTGCCGGCATCGTCGCAAGGATCGCTTTCATATCCTCGACCGCGGCACGGATCTGCGGAAAATCGGTGCCGCGTATCTTGACGCTGATCGGTCGGGTGACCGGCGGGCCACCGGCAATGCGCAGGTATGAAACATGGCGCGGGCCGGGGATCTCGTTCAGCACCGGCCGGGTCGCCTCGATAACCTCGTCCACCTCGCGCATGCCATTCCGACGTGGGTTGAGGCTGACCAGGATCTGCCCGTTATGATCGCCGAACAGCGGCTCGGTCTCGGTAAAGCGGATCCCGGCGTAGGAGACGATGGCGCGCAGCTCATGCGGCTCGATACGGCTGCGCACGCGCTCCTCGATGGTCTGCACGGTATTCAGCGTCTTATCGATGGCGGTGCCGGCGGGCATCTCGATGTTGATGTAGTAGAGCCGCACCGGATCGAAGGCGAAAAACTCCATGCGGATCAAGCCGCTGCCTACCGCGCCCAGCGCGCCGAGAAAGAGCACGAAAACCAGCGTCAGGGCGCTCTTCGGCCAGCGCAGGACTTTCACCAGTATGAGCGTGTACTGGATGCGAATCTGATGATTGACGCGCTCGCGCAGCACCTGGATGCGCCCCGGCTTGTCGAATCGCACCTTGAAGGCCGCCACGTGGGCCGGCAGCATCCAATAGGCTTCCAGCAAGCTGATGGCCAGTGCCGTGGTCACCACCAGCGGCACCACGAACATGAACTTGCCGAGGATGCCCGGCATCAGCATCAGCGGGGAAAACGCCGCCATGGTGGTCAGCACCGAAGCGGTCACCGGCGCGAAGACTTCACGCAACGATTCGATGCCCGCCTGCAGCGGTTCCATGCCGCGCACCAATCGATAATAGATCGATTCGACGACGACCACGGCGTCGTCCACCAGCATGCCGAGCACGATCACCACGCCGAGCAGTACCGTCACATTGAGGGTCTGATCCATGGCACTCAATGCCCAGAAGGTGCCCGCCAGGGTGAAGGGAATGCCGATACTGGTGAGCAACGCGATGCGGCTGCCGAGGAACAGCCAGGTGACAAACAGCACCAACGCCAATCCTAACAATGCGTTGCGCTGCATCACCGAAAGCGCCTCGCGGGTGACGACGGTCTGATCGTCGGCCAGCACCATCTCCACACCGCGCACCTGTGAGAGTTCGTTGTAGCGGTCGATGTAGCCGCGGATCTGCTCCACCAGCTCGAGCATGTTGGCGTTGCCCTGTTTCATGATCGAGAGCATGACCGCGGGTCGCCCGTTGAACGAAACCAACCGATCCGGCTCCTCACGACCGCGTTCCACCTCGGCGACTGCGCCCAGCGGCACCTCACCCTGCGCGGTGGAAATGGGGATCTGCGCCAGGTACGAAGGCTCGCTGTCGGTGCCCAGCACACGCACCAGCCACTCCTGATCCCCCAGACGCACGGTACCCGCCGAGGTGTCGCGGAAATTGGCCGCCACGGTGTTGGCGACGTCCACCGCGGTCACCCCCATCCCCTCCAGGCGTTCGGGGATGAAATTGACCTGCAGCTCCGGCTCCAGCAGGCTCATGGCCTGCACCTGATAGACCCCCTTGAGACGCTCCAGGTCACGTTTGACGTTGCGCGCCTGCTTGCGCAGGTTTTCGTCGAACGCCGGCCCCACCACCAGTACCGTGGCGCTGGGAAAGGCGTTGGAAGAGTTGATCTCGAAGATGCGCGGCTGCTCCGCCTCGCTCGGCAGCTCATCGTTGGCTTTGTTCTGGATCTCGCGCCGCAGATCGGTGACCCGCTTGTCGAAGGTCTTCTCGTCGAGTTCGTTGAAGCGCACCAGGATGCTGGAGAGATTATCGCGGCTGGTGGAGGAGATGAAGCGGATATCACTGATCTGCGCCAGTGCATCTTCCAGCGGATCGGTGACCAGTTTCTCGATATCCTCCGCCGCCGCACCAGGATAGACCGTGGTGATCTGGATCCAGTTGAAATTGATGGTCGGATCCTGTTCGCGCGGCAACAGCAGGTACGCGGCCACGCCCATCACCAGAATCAGGACGAAGACAAGATTGGCGAGTACGTGATTGCGCAGCAGGCGTTCGAGCATTGCGCGGCGCCTATTGGCGACGGATGGTGGACCCGTCAACCACATTGACACGCCCGGCGACGATCACCGGCGTATCGGGCGGCAGATCGACGCGGGCGGGTCGCCCTTCCTGGGCGGCGGGCAGGGGGTGAAAGCGTGCCACCTCGCCTTCGGCCAGGAACAGACCCAGGAGACCGTTGCGCCGCACCACCAGATCGGCGGCCACATAGGGCTGATCGTCGCGCCACAAAACACGCCCTGCGGTGCCCGGGAGGGCACGCGTGCCGCTGAACTGCAAGCGCACCTCCTGGGTTCGTGCGCGTGGATCGCGTACCGCAATCACGGCGCGCAGCCGCAGCGGGTAGTGGTCGCCGTCATCCCGGAACTGAATGTCGGGCGAACCCGCCAGGTGCACCGCCTGCGCTCCCGGTACCTGCGCCGACACCTCGATGCTGTCCACATCCTGCAGCTCCACCAGCCCCTTGCCCGGCGCGGCGAGTTCACCGGTCTGCCCCATGCGCTTGACCACCACGCCGTCGAAGGGGGCGCGCAGTTCGCAGCGCGCCACATCTTCGCTCGCGCCGGCCAGCGCGGCGTCGCGCGCGCGGATCTCCGCCTTCAGGGCGGTCAACTCCACCTCGCGCTGGACCAGCAACTCCTCGGAGACATTGCTGCTTTTGGCCAGCGCCCGTGCCCGTTGCAGCCGGTATTCCGCCAGCCGTAGCTGAGCTTTGGAGCCCGCCAGCGCCGCATCGGTCTGGCGCTGGCGGATGCGGTAGTCGGTGCAATCCAGCCGAACCAGCAGATCGCCCTTGCGCACCTTATCGCCGACCTGCACGGCGAGTTCGTCGATCGTGGCCGTGATCTTCGCGCCCACCTGGCTGTGATTGAGGCTGACGACGGTTGCCGGTGCCTCGACCTGCGGGTGGATCGCGAGCTCCTTGAGAGTCTGAACGGAAACCGGAATGGGCTCCGCCGCCCCAACCCGTACGGGCAGCAGGAGTATCAGGATAAGAACACAACGCATGGATCCATCCATTGTTTTTCGATGGGAGTCGGCGCGGGGCACAGTAACGCCCCCACCAAGGGGTGTCAAATGACAGTCAGCAGCGAAAAAACCAGGATCTGTTCACCGCGCGGGCCGCCATTTTCAACCACCCGACCTACATCTCCATCCCCACGGAAAACATGGTATCGAGATCGTGGCGCGAGTAGACCTTGAAGGCGATCAGCGTCTCGGAGTCGGTGATGCCCTCCACCTTCAGCAGATGCCCCGTTACCAGATCGGCCAATTCGTCATTGCTCTCGGCACGGATAATGGCCACCAGGTCGTAACGACCGCTGACAGAGAAGACCTCGGATATCCCCTTGATGTCAGCAAGCTCCTCGGCAACCTGAGGAATGCGGTCGCGAGTGACTTTCAGCATGACGATAGCAGTGATCATTGGAATGCTCCTGGCTCGGTTTCAGTGTAGTAAAAGAGAAGCACAGGCAGGGATCAAGGAGCGGAATCGATTTTCCGCCGCAAGGATTCTCGCGGATCATCTGCTCGCCGGCTCCAGCGGGTGGACCAGACAGGTGGTCCAACCGCCGAAGTACCCCGTGTAAATCCCGTGTTTGGTGGGTCGATTGATCGTCTGCTCGATCAGCCGGCTGGTGGCTGTGCCCGGGAAGCGCCGCAGATAAAACTCCGCCCACGCGGGTCCCTTCAAGGTGCTGTGATAGTGACTGCCCAGGTAGCTGCCCGGAACGGTACCGGAATACAGCATCAACCAATGGACCGTGTCATGCAGGCTTCCTTTGCCATCACTGGATTTCCAGGCATAGACATCCTCGAAGCCAGCCGCCGCGAAAGCCTCAGCCGCCAGGACCTGCATACCGATCGCCATAATCAGGTACTTGATGGCTTGCGTCCCGGAGTAGAGGTCGGCATAGACGTGCCGGCCGTCTTGTGCAACGACCGATTGCCCGAAGCTGAACAACCCCCAACCAGCGCGCAGGGCCTTGGTGTTGCCGCTGACCGCCCCCCAGAGACCGAATCCGGCCGCTTTTGCAGCCCAGCGGTCGTAGCCCTTCTGCAATCGGTCACCGGCACCGAGGATGGCGTCCACAAGGGCATCCCCCCACTCCCTGATTCTGATAGTCCCCGGGTCATCACGACCGTATACCTGCGTTAGATAGTCGTAGGCCAGACTCAGGGGAATGAGCATCAAGGCCTGCACATAAGCGGGTTCGTTGTCGGGTGCATACCCGTTGATTCCAAAATCGTTTCTGTAGCGTTGCAAATAGGCCCGAGATTCGGCTGCTTCGATCAGATAGTCGCGCAGCCGTTCGACATTCTCGCGATCCCCAAACGCCACAGCGTAGGGCAGATAGTTGGAGATCGCGACAATGAATGCCTGCGCCACGGAATTGTAGTTGGTCAAAGATCCGATCAGTTTGACCTCGCGCAGCAGCGGCGGGAAAAGGGTAGCATCATCGTCCGGGCAGAGCCGCGCGCGATCCTCGGGTGCCAATGCCCGCAACGCCTGCTGACGTTGCACCGGTTGCCATACCGACACCGGCACTTTGAACTGAACCGGCAGCTCCGAGCTGTCGGGGATGGTGGCGCAGCCGGTAAAGAAGAATACGGTTGCACAGACGCAGACCAGCACGCGTTTCAAAAAGGCCGGCAACGCTGCCATTCGCATGATCCACCTCCTGCGCAAGACGGGAGAACTCCAGTGGCGGAATATCACAAGGGCGGAGCGGAGGCAATTGTCGGCGATCCGCGTATCCATGCGGGTTGCGCTGCATGCGCTGCCGCAGGTTGCGAACCGCTGCAGAATCCATCACAAAAAAAGGCGGCTCAAGCGAGCCGCCTTCATTCTTCTTTTTCTTTCCCGACACAGTCTGTGAACCCTCATGCGATTCCCAGTGCCGGCATTTACTTTTTGTTGGTTGCCCGATACTCCTCCCGTGCTCACCTGCGCTCAGCGCGACAGGTAATGGGCATTGATTCTATAGGGTCCGGGGGCACTGTCAACCGCACTTGGAATCCGAGCAGGCCAGGCAGGTATCGCAGTTGTCCATGCGTATGACTGCTTGTTCGCCGCACTTGCCACACAGGCGCGCCTCTGCCGGGTACGGTGATTCAGCAGTTGCCTCCTTGGATGCATCCTGCTTTCTCGACTCGTACTGCGCACGCTTGTCGGCGATCAGCTTTTTCTGATGCTCACTCAGCTCTTCGTCTTTCAGCAAGCCGATGAACTTGAGATGGGTTTCGATGGCATCGCCGATCTCCGCCACCAGCGAAGGCATGAACTTGCCGCCCTTTTTGAAGTAACCGCCGCGTGGATCGAACACCGCTTTGAGCTCTTCGACCAGGAAAGTGACATCGCCGCCTTTGCGAAACACCGCCGAGATGATACGGGTGAGCGCAACAATCCACTGGAAGTGATCCATGTTCTTCGAGTTGATGAAGATCTCGAAGGGGCGCCGCAGCTCGTGTTCGGTGCCTTCGTTGAGGATGACATCGTTGATGGTCACGTAGAGCGCATGCTCGGTGAGCGGGGTCTTGATCTTGTAGGTGGAACCGACCAGCATCTCGGGCCGTTCCAGCTTCTCGTGCATATGTATGACGTTGGAGGGTTGCTCGGCTTCAACGGCATCGAAATCCAGATCTTCTTTCGGTTCGTCCTTGGCGACGCCGTAATCGACAATCTTTTTATCAATCTTGGTGGTCATGCTCTTGGTTCTCCCGGGAGGCGATGTTCGGTCTCTATCGAATAGACACCGCAGCCTTAGAATTTTCCGTAGTACCCTTCTTTGAGGGCATCGTAAAGATTGGCGGCGGTATGCATCTCGCCGTCGTATTCCACTTCCTCATTGCCCTTCAACTCCACGGTTGTGCCATCTTCCAACGTAAACCGGTAGGTAGTGCCCTCAAGATCCTTGTCCTTGACCAGCACGCCCTGGAACGCTTCGGGGTTGAAGCGGAAGGTGGTGCAACCTTTCAATCCCTTTGCGTAGGCATAAAGATAGATGCTTTTGAACTCATCATAGGGGTAATCGGTGGGCACGTTGGCGGTCTTGGAAATAGACGAGTCGATCCACTTCTGCGCAGCGGCCTGTACATCGACGTGCGCTTTGGGGGTGATGTCTTCGGCGGCGACGAAGTAATCGGGTAACTGCTCGTCGGCCTTGTCGCTGTTGGGATTGGCCTTGCGATTGATCATTTCACGATAGGCCAGCAACTCAAAGGAGAGGACATCGACCTTCTCCTTGGTCTTGCGCCCTTCACGAATGATGTTGCGCGAATACTGGTGGGCGAAGCTCGGCTCGATGCCGTTGCTGGCATTGTTGGCCAGCGACAGCGAGATGGTGCCGGTCGGCGCAATTGAGCTGTGATGGGTAAACCGCGCCCCGACTTCGGCCAGGCGCCGCACCAGTTGCGGGTCGACTTCGGCGACCTGCTGCATGTAGCGACTGTATTTCGCGTGCAGCACCTTACCCGGCACCTGGTCACCGATCCTGTAGCCATCGTCGGCCATTTCGGGACGCCGGCGCAGCATCTCCGCGGTAACGGTGAACATCTGTTCCAGTATCGGTGCCGGCCCCTTCTCCTCGGCCAGCTCCAACGCCACCTTCCAACCGCTCAGCGCCATCTCACGAGTGACCCGTTCGGTGAACTCCAGCGACTCGGGCGCTCCGTACTTCATGCCCAGCATGGTCAGCGTGGAACCCAAACCCAGATAACCCATGCCGTGACGGCGCTTGGTCATGATCTCCTCGCGCTGCTTGTCGAGCGGCAGACCATTGATCTCGACCACGTTATCGAGCATGCGCGTGAACACCGCGACCACCTCGTCATACTGCTCCCAGTCGAACGACGCCTTATCGGTAAATGGCTCACGCACGAATTTGGTGAGATTGACCGAACCGAGCAGGCAGGAACCGTAGGGTGGGAGAGGCTGCTCACCACAGGGATTCGTTGAGCGGATGTTTTCGCAGAACCAGTTGTTGTTCATCTCGTTGACCTTGTCGATCAGGATGAATCCGGGTTCAGCGTAGTCATACGTCGAGGCCATGATCACATCCCACAGCCGCTGGGCGCGGATGGTCTTGTAGACGCGACACGCCACCTGACCCGATTCGTTGGTGACGTAGCGCCCCTGGACCGGTGATTCGCGCCACACCACCTGCTGCGGGTCGTGGAGGTCGATGCCGTCGGCGATCACTTCATCCTCCGCCAGCGGGAATGCCAGCGGCCATTGGGCATCGTTTTTCACCGCCTCCATGAATTCAGCGGTGATCAGCAGTGAGAGGTTGAACTGGCGCAGCCGGCCATCCTCGCGCTTGGCGCGGACGAACTCCATGATGTCGGGGTGACCGACATCGAAGGTGGCCATCTGCGCACCGCGCCGCCCCCCGGCCGAAGAGACCGTAAAACACATCTTGTCGTAGATATCCATGAACGACAGCGGTCCCGAGGTGTAGGCGCCGGCCCCCGAGACATAGGCGCCGCGCGGGCGCAGGGTGGAGAACTCGTAGCCGATGCCGCACCCGGCCTTCAGCGTCAGACCCGCCTCGTGCACCTTGCCAAGGATGTCGTCCATGGAGTCGTGGATGGTGCCGGAGACCGTGCAGTTGATGGTGGAAGTAGCGGGCTTATGCTCCCACGCCCCGGCATTGGAGGTGATACGGCCGGCCGGGATGGCGCCGTGGCGCAACGCCCAGACGAAGCGCTGGTTCCATTTCTCGCGCAGCTCGGGCGTCTCCTCGACATCGGCCAGGGCGCGGGCGACACGCTGGTAAGTCTCATCGATGGTCTGATCGATGGCCACCCCCTGCTTGCTTTTCAGGCGGTATTTTTTGTCCCAGATATCCAGGGAGGCGGGCTGCAGGGGAATTTCGGAAACAGATTTCTTCACAACTTTAAGCTGCGCGGGTGTCATTGGGCGATGCTCCCTCTCCACTCTGGTTCTTTTTACTTGGCCCCTGGGCGGGACGGCCTGTTTTGGTGCTGCCGGGGGACCGGTTCGGGACGCTGCTTTCCCGAACCGGCAACACAACATGTAGTGTTATGGGTCGAGAAGATTACGCCTTTGGTTTGTTCCGGTCAAGCGCTTCCTGGTGGAGACAATAAGCCATAAAAAACATACAAATAGGAACTGTTTCACAGAAAAAAGATTGCCTTTCCAACATAGACTCACGGGTTCCGCCAGTCAAGCCGGTGCCACAATATATTGTGTTCACAACTTATCCACATCTTGTGCCCAGGCTGCCCACACCGGGATCATCAGTCGCCCTTGAAACCGGATCGACCAGTCCCATATTTCTGCCATCGGCCCCGTATCTTGTGAGTGGGTGAACGAACCATAGGAGAGCAGAAATGGCACTACTACGCTACGACCCTTGGAGCCTGATCAATCAGGTGCAAGAGATCAATCGACTGTTTGACAACCGCACGGCCTCACCCCGCGACGAGGACTCCGGCCACGTAGTGGCCAGCGATTGGGTACCCGCCGTGGACATCAAAGAGGAACAGAATCGCTACGTGATCCTCGCCGACGTTCCGGGCGTTGATCCGGCATCGATCGAGATCACCATGGAAAACGGCGTTCTCACCCTGCGCGGTGAACGGAAGCTGGAATCGGAGGAGGAGCGCGCGGGTTATCGTCGCGTCGAGCGCGTGCGCGGCAGTTTTTACCGCCGCTTCACGCTGCCTGACTCGGTGGATCCCGAAGGCATCACGGCCCGTGGCGACAACGGTGTGCTGGAGATCGTGATCCCCAAGCACGAAAAGCTCCAGCCACGCCGTATTCAGGTGAATGGCTGACGCTCGACTTCCCCAAAGGCGGTGCGGCGCAAGGGGCGGGCGGTCGCGAGACCTACCGCCCCGTTTCATCGGGATGCCGGTACTTCACCTGACCGGGAACCGCAATAGCGAGACATAGGGTTTGCGGGTAAGGCGCTGTGCAGCGGTCCCTCGGGCGCGCGTCGGGAACTCTTGGGGTCACGACGCTGTCTTTGGTAGCGATTCCCGAGCAATGACACTCGACAGAGAATGACCTGAAGAGCACTCACCGGAAGGAGCAGCCATGGGCACACTGGATCAGTTACGGGATGGTTTCGGACGGACACTCTACAGCCTGGCGGAGGGTTGGCATCAATTGCGCCAGCGCGCGGTCAACGCACTGACTCACTTCAACCCGCAACGCGCGCGCAATGGTCTCGAGACCGGCACCGAGCAGATGGTACGGAATGCGCCGCGCTGGGGATTGCTGGCGGCCGAGATCAATGAAGAGGAACAGCAATTTACCGTGCGCCTCGAGGCTCCGGGGCTGGAGCCCGACGACTTCGACATCCAGGTGATCGACGATTACCTGGTCGTGCGCGGCGAGAAGCGGATACAAAATGAACAGCGCCAGGGCCGCTACCACATCATGGAGTGCGCCTACGGCCAATTCGAACGCGCCCTGCCGTTGCCGGGGGCGGTCGATGAGGCACGAACCAAGGCCAACTACCGGCGCGGCATCCTCACCATCACCCTGCCCAAGCTGCAACGTAGCTCCAGCAACCGTATCACCATCAACGTGGAGTCTTAGATGAAAAGACTGGCTGCATTGACCCTGAGCGCGCTGCTGGTCATCGGGCCCGGTGCCGCGCACGCCGCGCTACCCTTTGCCGTCAACGGCGAGGAACTGCCGAGCCTTGCACCCATGCTTGAAAAGGTGACTCCGGCCGTGGTCAACATCGCCACTCGTAGCCGCGTCATCGTCGAGGACAATCCCCTGCTGCAGGATCCGTTCTTCCGCCGCTTCTTCGATCTGCCGCCCAATCAACCACGCGAGCGTCGCACCCGGAGCGCGGGATCCGGCGTCATCATCGACGCCAGGCGCGGTTACCTGCTGACCAACCATCATGTGATCGCCAAAGCGGAAGAGATCGCGGTAACCCTGCGCGACGGGCGCGCCTTCGACGCCAAGCTGGTCGGTTCCGATCCGGAGGCGGATGTCGCCGTCATCCAGATCGAGGCGGAGAATCTGACAGCCGTTGCGTTGGCAGATTCCGACCAGCTGCAGGTGGGAGATTTCGTCGTCGCCATCGGCAATCCCTTTGGTCTCGGACAGACCGTCACTTCGGGTATCGTCTCGGCGTTGGGCCGTACTGGTCTCGGCATCGAGGGTTACGAGGACTTCATTCAAACCGATGCCTCCATCAACCCCGGCAATTCGGGCGGCGCACTGGTCAATCTGCGCGGTGAGCTGGTGGGAATCAATACCGCCATCATCGGACCGGCGGGCGGAAACGTGGGTATCGGCTTCGCCATCCCCAGCAACATGGCCCGCGAGATTACCGAGCAGCTGGTGGAGCACGGCGAAGTACGCCGCGGTCTGTTGGGCGTCGGAGTACAGGATCTCACCCCCGAACTGGCCCGCGCCTTCGATATCAAACAGCATCGCGGCGCCGTGGTCGCGAATATCGTTGAGGGTTCAGCGGCCGACAAAGCGGGGCTGAAGACCGGTGACATTATCCTCACTGTCGGCGGACGTAAGGTGCGCAGTGCATCCGACCTGCGTAACGCAGTCGGTCTGGTGCGCATCGGGGAGAAGCTGGAGATGGGTATTCTGCGCGAGGGCCGCCGCATGACACTGACCGCGGTAATCGCGCCGCCCAAGGTCGACAAAGTGGAGGGCGAGCGTATCCATCCACGACTGACGGGTGCCACCCTCGGCAGCGTAACCGGCGCCGATCCCGAGGGGGTCAGTATCCTGGAAGTGGTACGCGGCAGCGCCGCACAACAGGCCGGGTTACGCAAGGGCGACCTTATTCTCTCGGCCAACCGGCGACCGGTGAGCGATCTCGATGATCTGCGGCGCGTGGTGGCTCCCGATCAACCGCTGCTGATGAATCTGCAACGCGGTAACAGTGGATTCTTTGTCCTGCTGCAGTAACCCCCTGATTAAATGATAAAAAATCCGGCAGCGAATGCCGGGTTTTTTATCGCCTAATACTTGACTATATCCCTCTGTTATCTATAATATTGGCTAATAAGTACATACTTAATTACTTATTTAATTGCTATCCGGAGGTAACCCATGAGCGGATTCATACCAGGATTCCCCCACGACGGCTGCATCACTGTCAACCGCGTCGTTCTCAAGCCCGGCTTCGCCATCGAGGACCTCGAAGAGCGGGTGGCCTACCTGTGCGAAAACGTCAAGACCTATCACTCCGACACCGGTTTCGTCGGCGGTTTCGTCTGCGTCAACAGCGGCAATATCTCCAACGAAGGCAGCACCATCGGGAAGCCGGTGGCGAGCCCCCTGAAAGACCGCGAGGCACTGATCATCACCTTCTGGCGCTCCTTTGCCGAGCACGAGCAATCCCACCGCAGCAGCACCTTCCAACCACTGTTTCAGAAGGTACTGGAGCTGTGCGAGAACGGCAATGAGGAGATCGCCTACGACATGCTCTGGTCGGGCAAGGCGTACGATGAGAAAGAGGCTGCGGCTGCACGACTGTCCAAAGAAAAGCTGCGTCCGACGGCGCATTGAGTTCAAGCCATCCTCCGGTCACGGCGCCTGCGGTATCCCGATGCGCGGAGCAGGCAGACGCGCAAAGAGACGTGATGGTGCAGCTTACCCCGATCGCAGGCAATCAACGTCTCGACCTGGATTCCGAGCGAGCTGACGCCGTATGCGTGGGACTGCCGAGACTCCTGCCGGACACACACCGCGGTCAAGACCAACGCAGGGTGCGATCACTGCACCCCACCAGACGGTCATCTAAGTGGTTATGCGGCGATAGGTGTCCGCCACTTTGTAGGGCAGGGATGCCACATCGGAGACGACCGCAAAATTGGCCGGGCCGTAGAGGTGCGCCAGATAGTCCTGCGCCTCGCGGTCGAGGGTGATACAGAAGGTGTGCAGGCCGCTCTCCATCGCCTCACCCAGGGCACGACGGGTATCCTCGATACCATACTTGCCCCGATAGCCGTCGAAGTCATCGGGCTTGCCATCGGTGATCGTGACTAGGAGCCGGACGCGCGCATCGACGGAACCAAGGAGCTGAGTGAGGTGGCGGATGGCCACACCCATCCGGGTATATTCGCCGGGCCGCACTCCCGCGATGCGCTCGCGCGTCGCCTGATCGTAGGCATCGTCAAAGCGCTTGATGCGGTAGATCTCGCAACGCTGTCGCGTCATTCCTGAAAAGCCGTAGACGGCATACCGGTCGTCCAACATCTCCAGCGATTCGCACAACAGCACCAGCGATTCACGTTCCGCCTCATTGACCCAGCCCTTGGTCGAACCGCTCATATCCACCATGAAGAGCACCGCGATGTCACGCTCCAGTTTGTGGCGCTTGACGTAGAGCCCCTCGGCCGATTCCGCGCCGCGGCGTTGATCCGACCAGCTGTCCACGAGCGCATCGACATCGACCTCGTCACCCTCACGCTGGCGCCGCAACAACCGATCCTCCTCCCGCAGCAGCGCGAAGGTGCGCTTGAGGGTTTTCAGTACCCCCTGGTACTTGTCACAGGTACGCAGGACGAAATCAGCATCACCCGCCGTGGTATCCGTCTCTACCAGCGAACACCAATCGTGGTGATAGTCCTGACGTATATAGTCCCACTCCGGATAGCGTCGAACTTCGGGCAGCCTGGTCGTGCGGTCGCTCTCGCCGGGACTGCCGGGATCGCCGGCGCTCCAGAGATAGAGCCCATCGCCTTCACCCTCCATGTAGTGACGGGGCAGTTCGCCCAGATCCTGGAGGATGGAGTCCATCAGGCTACGGGCTCGGCCCGGGGCCGCCAGCACATCGACCGTCTGCGGCAAAAACTCCACCGGATTCGACTCGTCGCCCAGGCCTTCAGCGTGCTGGGAACGGGCCAGCGGTGTATCGGACGGCTGCGCGGTTGGCGCCGCGCGGGCACCGCTCTCCGCAAACCACTTGCGAAAACGCGTCTCTTCCTCCTCGATGCGACGCTCGCGCACCCTCTCCACGACCTCAGGACGCATCACGCTCTGGTAGGCGTGCGCCGTCGGCGCGGGCAGTGTGTAAACCGTGGCGAGCATCCGGTAACTGTCCTCGACGCCAGCCTGCGGGCGGCACAGACGCTCGTAACACGCAGCCCAGACAGCCGCCTCCGGGTTGGGTGGCAACGGTGCGCGCAAAGCCGCCAGGGCGCGGTCCAAACCCGGCAGTTCGCGCTCAATGCAGGCATCGAGACGCGCGGTCTCCAACGTATTGAAAGCGCAGATCAGGCGTTTCGTATCAACGAACTTCCCCGGTTTGGCGGTGATGCCGATCGCTTCCCACGCCCCCATGCGCCAGAAGCGGGCGGCGTCGAAGACCTCGGTTGTATCCCCGAGAAACCCCGGCAACTGCCAGGTGCCAAAGCGGGTCTGTGCCCAGAGATGTATGGTCAGGGCCCGATAGAGCGCAAGATTCGACTCCCGATCCGGGTAACGATCGATCACCTTGGGCAGGAAGATGATCTCACTGTCGGTGTAGGCGTCATCGTCGGGCTCGATATGCAGCGTTCGGCCGCTCAGCCCGCGCAGGAATATCTCCAGTCGCCGGCGCACCTCCGGCAGCGTTACCGGGCAGGCGGTGGTGGAATGGGTCAGGGAGTATTCCGCGTAGCGATCCAGCTCGGCACGGGCGGACTGCAGGCCCGAATGGTCGAGTGCATCGAGCGTCGCCTTTATCCAGCGTTCGATATCCGTGGCGCTGAGCACCTGGGCGGCCGCCGTGTAGCGCTCGGCGAGGTGGAACGCCAGTTCCAGACTGCTATGGGCAACCACTTCGATCCAGTGGAACGCCAACTCCTGGCGTTCGCGCCGCAGTCGCACCAATTGCAGGGCCGCCCTGGTGGCGGTGCGGCTGAACGACAGCACCGGGGCGAGAATATCCTCCAACCGCTCCTCGATCCGGTAGTGTTTGCGTCGTTCGAGCGTCATCGGTCAGAGCTGAAACGGAGCCTAGAAAACGGCGCCGCAGAATTCGTTGACGGCTGCCAGCACCTCCTGATCGTCGGTCAATGCCTGCGCGATAGCGGCGCGACAGGCACGCTCCGGAGCGATGCCCGCCGCAATGAGTCGGGCGGCGTGCACCAGCAGCCGGGTACTGGCGCCCTCCTCCAGGCCGCTTCCTTTGAGATTGCGCGTCATGTGGGCGAAGCGCACCAGGCGCTGCGCGGTCTGCGGATCGACACCGCTCTCCTGACCGACAATGCGCGCCTCCAGCTCGGGCTGCGGATAATCAAACTCCAGGGCAAGAAAGCGTTGGCGGGTGCTCTGCTTGAGATCCTTGAGCACACTCTGGTAACCGGGATTGTAGGAGACCACCAGACAGAACTCGGGAGGTGCCTCCAGCACCTCACCCAGCTTGTCGATGGGCAGGCGGCGGCGGTCATCCGCCAACGGATGGATCACCACCGTGGTGTCTTTGCGCGCCTCGACAACCTCGTCGAGATAGCAGATCGCCCCGGCGCGTACCGCGCGGGTGAGTGGTCCATCGGTCCATAGCGTCTCACCGCCGCGAATCAGGAAACGCCCGATCAGATCCCCCGCGGTGAGATCGTCGTGGCAGGCCACAGTGATCAGCGGCCGCGCCAGGCGCCACGCCATATGTTCCACGAACCGCGTCTTGCCGCAACCGGTCGGCCCCTTGAGCAGCACCGGCAACCCACTGCGGTAACCGGCCTCGAAGAGGGCAACCTCATCCTGTTGCGGTTCGTAATAAGGTTCGCTACGTAGTGTTTCCATAGCACCGTCACAGTGCGTCGCTTGGTCCATGCTTCCCCCCGGAGGCATTGGTTGCGTCACGTCCTGTACCTACACAACCCAGGTAACTATCCGATTATCGATCGCATCAACATCTGCTGATTGACCCATTTTATTCGGCCATTCGAAATTTGAATCCTTGGCCCCGGTGCGGCGCCGTATCCTATTGGCCTCGACCCGTTACTCGATTTCCAAGCTTCAAGCCGATGAATTGAGCGTAGCACACCCTTCGGCGGGCCGACTGCCAGCGGGTCCCGGTTTCGCCACCAGCGCAATCGCGACAGCACCAAACACACCTCTTGGGGGAGGGACATCAAATGAGCAACGTGATCGCGACCAACCAAACCATATTGGTGGTGGGCGGTGGCATCAGCGGCATCTCCGCGGCCTTGGAAGCCGCCGAATGCGGCAAGCAGGTGGTGCTCGTGGAGAAAGGCCCATCGCTGGGCGGGCGCGTCAGCCAGCTCTACAAGTACTTCCCGAAGCTCTGCTTTCCCACCTGCGGCATCGAGATCAACTATCGCCGCCTGAAGGGCAACCGCAACGTGCGCGTGCTGACCATGACCGAGGTGACCAAGGTCAACGGCGCACCCGGCGACTACGCCGTCACCCTGCGTACTGCGCCGCGTTACGTCACCGAAAACTGCACCGCCTGCGGCGACTGCGCCAAAGCGTTGGAAACCGAGTTTGACGACGAGTTCAACTACGGCCTGGGCAAACGCAAGGGCGCCTACCTGCCCCATACCCACGCCTTTCCGCAGCGCTACGTACTCGATCCACGCGTTGTTGCCAATGGCGACGGCGAAAAGGCCAGGGCAGCCTGCAAGTACGACGCGATCGATCTGGGCATGGGCGAGCAGACCACCGACCTGAAGGTGGGTGCGGTGATCTGGGCGACCGGCTGGCGTCCTTACGATGCCGCCAAGATTCAGCCTTACGGCTACGACCGCTTCGCCAACGTGATCACCAACGTCGAGTTCGAGCGGCTGGCCGATCCCCACGGCCCTACCGGCGGCAAGCTGCTGCGCCCCTCCGACGGCAAGGAGGCGACCAATATCGCCTTCATCCAGTGCGCCGGATCGCGCGATCGCAACCATCTGCGCCACTGCTCGCGCATCTGCTGCATGGCGAGTCTGAAGCAGACCACCTATGTCAGCGAGCGCGGCGCCGAAGGTGCCAAATCCACGATCTACTACATTGATATCCGCGCCATCGATCGCATTGACGACTTCTACCGCACCGTGCAGGAAGACCCCAACGTCGGCTTCGTTAAATCCAAGGTGGCCAACATCACCGAGGACAAAGCGAGCGGCGATCTGATCCTGCACGGCGTCAACACCGAAGGCTATCAGCGCTACGACACCCCGCACGATCTGGTGGTGCTCGCCGTGGGCATGGAGCCGAGCGTACACGCCAGTCAGATCCCGGCTGCCGATCTGCGTGTCAATCCCGATGGATTCCTGGAATTCGAGGCCGATGGCCAGGCGATCTACGCCGCCGGCTGCGCCGGCGATGCGCTGGACGTGAACCGCGCGGTGCAGAACGCCACCGCCAGCGCGTTGCGTGCCATCCAGGTTGTCAACCGCGTCGCCGCGACGGAGGGTCAGTAACATGTCCGAGAAAAAGATCGGCGCCTACATCTGCAGCGGTTGCGGCATCGGCGACCGCCTCGACACCAAACAACTGGCCACCATCGCCGAGCGCGAGGGCAAGGCGGCTTTCGCCAAACAGCACGAGTTCCTCTGTTCTGCCGAGGGTGTAAAGCTGATCCAGGACGATATCGATGCCGGCGAGGTGACTCACTTGATGCTCGGCGCCTGCTCGCGCCGCGTCAAAACCGAAGCTTTCAATTTCGACGGTGTCGCCATGGTGCGTGCCAATCTGCGCGAAGGCGTCATCTGGGTGCGCCCCGACGATCCCGAGGCGGCGGAAACGACGCAGGACATGGCGAACGACTATATCCGCATGGCCTGCGCCGAGGCCAAGTTCACCAAGGTGCCGGAAGCCAACACCAAGGTGGGCGGCAACAAGCGCATCCTGGTGGTGGGTGGCGGCGCCACCGGCCTCACCGCAGCCATCGAGGCGGCCAATGCCGGCTACGAGGTGGCGATCGTCGAGAAGACCGGTAGCCTGGGCGGCAAGGCCGCCCGCCTGTGGCGCGACATCCCGCAGCGCGCGCCCTACGACGGCCCCGCCGATTCCGGTATCGCCGAACTGATCGCGGCTGTCGCGGCGCACGCCAAAATAGCCATCTTCCTTAACAGCACGCTGACCCGGACCAACGGCGCACCGGGCTGTTTCGAGGCCCAGATCACCACCGAAAGCGGAGGCAGCCAGACCGAGCTGTTCGGCGCCATTGTGATGGCTTCGGGTTACGAACCGTACGACGCCAACCAGCTTCCGGAGCTGGGTTTCGGCGCCAGCGCCAACGTGATCGACCAGCTGGCGCTGGAGGATCTGGCGCGCGCGGCCGACGGCGCGCCCATCGCCCGACCCTCGGACGGCAAGCCGGTAAAGAGCGTGGTCTTCGTCCAGTGCGCCGGGCAACGCAGCGACAAGGAGGGCCACCTGCCCTACTGTTCCGGCCACTGCTGCTCGACCAGCATCAAGCAGGCGATGTACTTCAAGGATGCCAATCCCGAGATCGATACCACCATCCTCTACACCGACCTGCGCACCCCAGGGTCCGGCGGTGAGGATTTCTACCGTGCCGGCCAGGACCGCGGCATCACCTTCAGCAAAGGCGTGGTGAGCGCCGTACAACCCGAGGACGACGGCCTGGCGGTGGAGTTTCAGGATCTGATCCTCAACGAACCCGGCCGCATCGACGCCGATCTGGTGGTGCTCGCTACCGGCCAGGTGCCCAACTCCGGCGTCGACATCGAGGCCCAGATCCAGGCCGCAGCCCTCGCGGATAATGCCGAAGAGGCAGAGGTGCCGGAGGTGGAGATCAAGCCCGCCGACTCCATTCTCAACCTCACCTATCGCCAGGGGCCCGATCTGCCCCAGCTCAAGCACGGTTTCAGCGACTCGCACTTCATCTGCTTTCCCTACGAGTCGCGCCGCACCGGCATCTACCCCGCCGGCCCGGTACGCCGGCCCATGGACCTGGCGCAGGCCCGTGAGGACGGCACCGGCGCCGCACTGAAAGCCATCCAGGCGGTGGAGAACGCCGCCCTGGGCCGCGCCGCCCATCCACGCTCGGGCGACCTCAGCTTCCCCAGCTTCCGCAAGGAAGGCTGCACCCAGTGCAAACGCTGCACCGTGGAGTGTCCCTTTGGCGCCATCGACGAGGACGAGAAGCGCTACCCGGTCTTCAATGAGGCGCGCTGCCGGCGCTGTGGCACCTGCATGGGCGCCTGCCCGGTGCGCGTCATCTCCTTCGAGAACTACTCGGTCGAGACCGTCGGTCAGCAACTCAAAGCGGTGGAGATCCCCGACGAGTTCGAGGAGAAGCCGCGGGTACTGATCCTGGCCTGCGAGAACGACGCCTACCCGGCGCTGGACATGGCCGGTGTCACGCGTCAGTCCTACAGCCAGTACGTGCGGGTCATCCCGGTGCGCTGCCTGGGTTCGGTCAACACCATCTGGGTGACGGATGCGCTCAACTCCGGCTACGACGGTGTGCTGCTGATGGGCTGCAAGAAGGGCGACAACTACCAGTGCCACTTCGTCAAGGGCTCGGAACTTGCCTCCTATCGCATGGGCAAGATCGACGACACGCTGCAGACGCTGAATCTGGAGAAGGAGCGGGTGATGACCCACGAAGTGAGCATCACCGACATCCAGCGCATTCCCGAGATCATCAACGACTATATGGGCGTGATCGACAAGATCGGCCTCAGTCCTTTCAAATTTTAGTACTCGTCCACCCCGATATGGACGAATACCCAGGAGATTGGTCATGAATGCTGGCGTTCAACCCGACTACCGCGGCAACTTCCTCCGCGAGGTGGAAGCCAATGTCGAGGAGGGCAAGTGGGTCAAGATGTGCATGCAGTGCGGGGTCTGCTCGGGCTCCTGCCCGCTGGGTCCGCACTGGGAGCACCCGCCCCAGGAACTGTTCATGATGATCCGCGCCAACAAGCGCGAGGAGGTGCTCTCCAGCCCCTCCATGTGGATGTGCACCTCGTGTTACAACTGCATCGTGCGTTGCCCACGCGAGCTGCCAATCACCCACATCATGCACGGGCTGGCGCATTACGCCGCGCGTCAGGGGCTGGCGCCGCAGGGCCAGCCGACCCGCAAATTCGCCGACAAGTTCTGGGACAACCTGATGAAAAAGGGGCGCGTCAACGAGCTCAAGCTGGGTATCGCCCTCTATTTCATGAACGGCTTCGGCGCGGGTATCAAAACCGCCCTCAAGCACAAGGATATCGGCCTCGGCATGCTCAAGGCCAAGCGCATGAGTGTCGGCGAGATGGTCGGCGGTCACCGCATCAAGGACATCAGCGGCCTGCAGGCCATCATCAACAAGGCCCGCGAGATTGAAGAGGCCAAGGCCAAACCGGCTGAAGGGAATTAAGTGCCAAAAGCTCTCATCGCCAAGACACAAAGAGGCCAAGTGCACGAAGGAAATTCGTTGATTCACTGGACAAATAAAAACTTTGCTCCCTTTGCGTCTTTGTGCCTTTGCGTTGCAAGAACTCAATCCAGCAGGTGACCACCATGGCGAAGAAAGAATACGCGTTCTACCCCGGCTGCTCCTCGCAGAGCAAGGCCTCCTCATCCAACTATCAGCAGTCGGTGCAGACGATGTGCGAGGAGCTGGAGGTTCAGCTCAACGAGATACCGGACTGGAACTGCTGCTCGGCCTCCATCGGTTACGCCAAGGGCGGCGAGCTGCCGCGCATCGCGCTGTCGGCGCGCAACATTGCGCTGGCGGAAAAGCATCTGCCGGGTCAGGACATCGTCGCCACCTGCGCGGCCTGCTGGCTTGCCACGCGCGAGGCCAAAGACCGGTTGCTGGAAAACCGGCAGCTGATGGAAGAGGCCAACCAGGCGCTGCAGGTGGGTGGTCTGTCGACCCAGGCCGAGCCCAAAGCACGACACATGGTCGAGGTGCTGATCGAGGACATCGGGCTCGACGCCGTCCAAGCCAAGGTGAAGAAGCCGTTGGAAGGGCTCAAGATCGCCGGCTACGTCGGCTGCCAGACCAACCGCCCCTTCGGGATCGTCGGCGAGAGCTATGAGAACCCGCTCTATCTTGATCGCATGATCGAAGCGACCGGCGCCGATGCGGTGAAAAATTACGACAAAAAGGTGCAGTGCTGCGGCGGTGCGCTGATGTTCTCCGAGCCTGAAAAGAGTCAGGCCATGGTCAAGGACATCATCGAAGCCGCCTACGACGGCGGCGCCGACCTGATCGTCACGCCCTGCCCGGTCTGCCAGATGAACGTCGAGGTCTACCAGGGTCACATCAACCAGACCTACAACACCAAGTTCGAGATGCCGGTGGTCTACTACTCGCAGCTCTTCTCGGTGGCCTTCGGGCGCAACAGCAAGGACGCCGGACTGGACGGCCAGATGATCCGCGCCCGGAAGCTCGAGGAAAAGGCCGGCTGAAGCGCTCGCTGATTCCAGGCAAAAGCCCCCACTCCGGGGGCTTTTTTTCGCCCTCGATCCGGGAGCCTACTTCACCGTGATCTCGATCCGCTTCGACATCACCGGTGGATCATGAGGAATATGGACATGGTCGCCGAGCAGCAGCTGCAGTGTATGCCGGCCCGGGGCCAGCTCGATAGTGGTCTCCGTCTGCCCGCCCCCGAAGTGCTTGTGGCGATCATCGGCCGGTATCGGCACGCCCCTGGGCAGCTCGCCTACGTCGATCAACAAATGATGATGACCGGTTCCCGCCTTCTCGACCCCGGCGGGCGCCACGCCCATGCCCCGCAGTCCGAACCGGATCGTCACAGGGCTGTTCACCGTCTCGCCATCCTTGGGTGAAATGATGTAGAGACTTGCCTCATGTTGGGCCGACATTGCGTTCGGCATCAGAACCATTGCCAACAGAACGGCAATTCCCGGCAGTACTCGTTTCCACATGGTCGTTCTCCTGTCGCGCAAAACCCGGCGTACCGTCGCTCAGTCACGCCCGCGCCAGTCGCAGTTACCTGAATAGGGTATAGCTGATTTTCTGAGTATTGCACTCAAGATTATGAGTGCTGTGAGTGTGGCTTAGAGGATCGGGCCTTCGGCGTGGGTCTCGTCGGGTGTCTCGGGCCACAGCGTCTCGTGGAACTCCTCCACGCTCCCCGCCACCTCGTCAAGACGTCGGAATCGCGCCAGATGGAAGAGCGCATCGCCTTCGTTGGCCAAGGGCAGATTGGTGCGCCCGATGACGATGCCTTCAAAGGGCGCGCGCACCTCTGCCTCACGCTCGCCAAAAGGATCGGCCACCACCGCCAGCAGGCCGTCCTTGCTAATCCGCCCCCCCGGCGGGACCAACATACGCAGCACGCCGCTGATGGGCGCCCGCACCCAGCTGGTCGCACGGGCCACCACTGGTTCAGGGGCTGCGCGCCGGCGTTTTCCCGCGGGAAGCATCTCGAGTATGCGCATGACATTGAGAATGCCGCGTTCTCCGGCGCGAATCGAGATCTCATCGAAGCGCAGCGCCTCGCCGGTTTCAAAAAGCAGCGTCGGGATACCCAGTTCGGCCGCCGCCTGGCGCAATGAACCATCGCGCAGATTGGCGTTGATCAGTACCGGGGCACCAAAGGCACGCGCCAGTTTCAGGGTCTCGGGATCGTCCAGGTTGGCGCGGATCTGCGACAGGTTGGTGCGATGGCCCGCACCGGTGTGCAGATCAACGCCGTGGGTGCACTTTTCGACGATTTCGGAGAGAAACAGCCGCGCCAGGCGGCCGGCGAGCGACCCGGACTCGGAGCCGGGAAAGCTGCGATTGAGATCGCGCCGGTCGGGCAGGTAACGCGAGTGGGAGATGAAGCCGTGGACGTTGACCACGGGAATCGCCACCAGCGTGCCGCGCAGGCTGCGCAGTATCGGCGTCTTGACCAGACGGCGAATGATCTCCACGCCGTTGATCTCATCGCCATGCACAGCGGCACAGACAAACAGCCGCGGCCCGTCGCGCCGCCCGCACACCACATGCACCGGCATCGCCACCGGGGAGTGGGTGAAGAGATGCGGCAGCGGTAGTTCGATGGTCTCGCGGCTGCCGCGCTTGATCTCACGGCCGGCGATGGTGAAGCCCGAACCCGCCTTCGCCATATTGCTTCAGCCCTTGCCGCGGGTACGGGTGCGATTGGGTTTGGCGTTCTTCTCGATGAACTGGATGACCAGGCCGGCGATGTCCTTGCCGGTCGCCTTTTCGATGCCCTCCAGGCCGGGCGACGAGTTGACCTCCAGCACCACCGGACCATGGTTCGAGCGCAGGATATCGACACCGGCTACATTCAAACCCATGGTGCGCGCGGCACGCACGGCGGTAGAGCGCTCCTCCGGCGTCAGCCGGATCAACGTGGCGCTGCCCCCGCGATGCAGATTGGAACGGAACTCACCCGCCTTGGCCTGGCGCTGCATGGCGGCGACCACCTTTTCACCGATGACAAAACAGCGGATGTCCGCGCCCCCCGCCTCCTTGATGAACTCCTGGACCAGGAAATTGGCGTGCAGCTCACGGAAGGCATCGATCAGACTCTCTGCCGCCTTGTGGGTCTCGGCCAGCACCACACCGCGGCCCTGGGTTCCCTCCAGCAGTTTCACCACCAGCGGCGCGCCGCCGACCAAACGGATCAAGTCCTCGGTATCGCTCACCTGATGGGCGAAACCGGTGACCGGCATCCCCACCCCCTTGCGTGACAGCAACTGCAGCGCGCGCAATTTATCGCGTGAGCGGCCGATGGCCACCGACTCATTGAGGGGATAACAGCCCAGCATTTCGAACTGGCGCAACACCGCCAAGCCATAAGTGGTGATCGAAGCGCCAATGCGCGGAATGACGGCATCGAAGTCTTCCAGTTTCTCGCCACGAAAGTAGATGCTCGGGCGCATGGTGGCGATATCCATGTGGCATCGCAACGGATCGACAACCAGTATTTCATGTCCACGCTCCTTGGCCGCTGCAGCCAGGCGTGAGGTGGAGTAGAGCTTACGATTGCGCGAAAGAATGGCGATCTTCATAGACGGCTCCGTGCACGGGTGATTTTTTGCATGGGACGGGTCAACGGTTTCGCGGCGGTCGGCCGAAGAGGTACGACTTGCCCGAGTTGACCAGGAAGTTACCGCACAGGGCGGTGCGCCCCAGTAACATCCTGAAACGCATGGTATCACGGTTGGTGAGCGTCAATTCGATGGGCCAACTCCGCTCCCCCAACTGCGCCTGGGTGACGATCACGTAGCGTTGCTCGCGATGACCACCGGAATCACTCACCCAGCGATAGTCCACCACGTCAGCGCTGGTCTCCACGGTAAGATCGTCGCAATTCTGCAGCGGGTGGATTCCGAAACGCACGCGCATGCGCCCATCCTCTTCGTAGGGCTCGACGAAATAGGCGTGCAGAGCCGAGGTGCGCGCCCCGGTATCCACCTTCGCCTTGATACGATTGATGCCGAGATCGGGGAGCGACACCCACTCGCGCCAACCGATTAATCGCATCTCCTCGCTCATCACAAACCCCTCACGGTAATCTGCGGCGATCATAGGCATCTCCGGCTTCACTGTCAGCCTTCCATGCGCAGATCGCAGCGTATCCCTCTGTGCATGCTGCTCTGCAACATACGTACTGAACATGCTGGAATCCGCCTCCTCATCACGCAGCGTCTCTCCACCCCTAATGTACCTGGCAGTGATCCAAACTAGCGATTGCATCCCCAATGGGGGAAAAATACACTTCACTTTAGAGATATACGTCACGCAGTCAGGGCGGTCACGCCGCAGGAGGATTCATGTCGGACTCCGACAAACCGGGAAAAATCATCATCGAAGGCATTACCCAGAAGGGCAAGACGTTTCGACCCAGCGACTGGGCCGAGCGCATGAGCGGTAACTTCTCAACCTTTCGCGGCCGCCGCATTCAGTACTCGCCGTTTCTCAAACCAGCGGTAAAGAACGGCATCAAATGCATGGTTGTCGACAACTCGCTCAAGGAGAAAGACCCCGAGCAGTATCGGCAGATCATGGAGTTTGCGCGCACCAACGACCTGCGCCTGTGCGACGAGATACCGGGTGACGAAGAGCCCCAGATTATTCCGGAGGCGAAGAAGTAACCCATCGGCATATTCTCCCCAGACAGATGAAAAGGCCCACCGGTCGGTGGGCCTTTTCATTTCGGGGGCGCTGCCTGCTAAAACGATGCCTTACTTGTAACCCCGCAGCTGATCGATGAACTCCGGCAGGAACAGCGAGATCTGCGGAATGTAGGTGATCAGAATCAGGAAAAAGAGCAACAGACCCAGCCACGGCATGGCGGCCTTCACCGCCCACCCCAGGCTGTTGCCGGTGATGCCGGCCGTGACGAAGAGGTTCAACCCGACCGGCGGCGTGATCATACCGATCTCCATGTTCACCACCATGATAATGCCGAGATGGATCGGGTCGATCCCCAGCTGTACCGCGATGGGAAAGAGAATCGGCGCCATGATCAGGATGATCGCCGAGGGCTCCATGAAGTTGCCCGCCGCCAACAACAGCAGGTTGACCACGATCAGGAAGCCCCATGCCGGCAGGCCCCAATGGACGATTACCTCGGTGATCGCGTGGGGGATGCGCTCGGTGGTCAGCACATGGGCGAACAGCATCGCGTTGGCGATGATGAAGAGCAGCATGATGGAAACCTTGGCGGCATCCATCACCACATGGCGCACCTCTTGGTCGCCGATGCATTTGGGCATTGCCCAGGCGATTTGCGCCATGTTGCGCACCACCATCGAGCCAGCGCCCTCACCCGCCTTGCGCCAGGGCACCCGCTTCAGTGGTCCCATGTCGCGATAACCGAAACAGGCGACCAGAAAAGCGTAAACCGCGGATACCGCCGCCGCCTCGGTGGGGCTGGCGATACCACCATAGATCGAGCCGAGCACGATAATGATCAGCATCAATCCACCCAGGGCGCTGAATCCCGAGGCGAAGAGCTCCCTGAATCCCGGCCAATCCTGCGCCGGCAGCCCCTTGACGCGCGCCACGATGTAGATGGCGACCATCAGCAGCAGACCCATCATGATGCCGGGGATGAAACCGGCCATGAACATACGCGCCGCCGACTCCTCTGTCGCGGCCGCATAGACCAGCATCACAATGGACGGGGGTATCAGAATCCCTAACGTACCGGCGTTGGCGATGACGCCCGCGGCGAACTTCTCGGGGTATCCCGACTTCACCATGCCGACGATGACGATGGAGCCGATCGCCGCCACCGTCGCCGGTGACGAGCCCGACACCGCCGCAAACAGCATACAGGCCATGACCGAAGCCATGGCCAGACCGCCGCGGATGTGCCCCACGCAATCGATGGCGAAACGGATGATCCTGCGCGCCACACCGCCGGTGGAGAGGAAGGCCGACGAGAGAATGAAGAACGGGATCGCCAGCAACGTGTAATGTTCGGAAAGCGCCTCGAACAGTTTCAGTGCCACCGAGGCCAGCGAATCGCTGGAGAAGAACAGGATGGTCAGCACGCTGGAGAGGCCCAGAGAGATGGCCACGGGCACGCCCATGAAAATGCAGATGAACAGAATGATGAACAGCGCGGCGGTGGTCATGCCTTGGCCTCCTCTTCCTTATCCTTCTCAGCCAAATGCATGCTCTCCTTGGCCTCGTCGGAGAAGCTGAAGCCGACCGCCTTGCCGACGATCACCGCCCACATCAACATCAGCAGTCGTATCACCAGAAACACGAACCCCACGATCAACATACCATGCGCGATCCACACCGGCAGCGCCGGGTCTTCGGCATCGACACGCAGCGCCTCCCAGGCGGTCTCTTCGGACATCAGCCATAACAGCGCACCGGGAAATTTCACATCCTCCAGCCCAATGCCGATGCTGTACATCTTCGCCAGGTACACCCACGAGCCGACCAGGAACAGCGCGCAGTAGACCAGGCACAGCGCGATGGCCAGAACGCTGACCACGCGGTGCGCCTTGTCGGGCAGCAACCGCACTGCGGCATCGACACCGATGTGGGCACCGACCTTGATGCCGTAGGAGGCCCCAAACAACACGAACCACGCCGACATATGCAGCGTCAGCTCCTGAGCCCACAACAACCCAGTGTTGAAGCCGAACCGCAGCACGACCTCCAGGAACACCAGCAGGGTCATCAAAACGAGGAGGAGGGAGATCACTCCCTCCTCCACTTTGTTGGCGATGTTGAGAAACATCTACGCGACTCCGCAGGGAGTGATTACTTCGCCTTGGCGGCGGCGTTGATCAGATCGGAACCGATCTCGCCTTCAAACTTCTTCCACACCGGCTTCATCGCCTCGACCCACTGGGTGCGTTCGGCGGCACTCAGCTTGATGATCTGGGTGCGGCCGGATTCGGCGATGCGCTTCATGTCGTCGGTGTCCTTGTCGAGCGCCACCTTGTTGCCGAAGGCAATCGCTTCGGCCATCGCCTTGTCGAGCTCGGCGCGGATGTCCTTGGGCAGACCGTTCCAGAACTCCGTCGAGGTCACCACCAGATAGCCCAGGTAACCGTGATCGGACTCGGTGATGTAGTCCTGCACCTCGAAGAACTTCTTCGAGTAGATGTTGGACCAGGTGTTCTCCTGACCGTCGATCGCCTTGGTCTGGAGCAGGGTGAAGACTTCGGAGAAGGGCTTTTTCAGCGGCGTCGCGTTAACCGCTTCGAACTGGGCTGCCAGCACATCGGAAGTCTGGATACGGAACTTCAGTCCGGCGGCGTCGGCAGGTACTTTCAACGGTTTGGAGGAAGAGATCTGCTTCATGCCGTTGTGCAGGAAGCCGAGACCGACCAGGCCCTTCTTCTCCATGGAGCGCATCATTTTGGCGCCGTCCTTGGAATTCATGAAGGCATCGACGGCGGCCATGTCCTTGAACAGGAACGGCAGATCGAAGACCTGAAGTTTCTTCGTGTAACGGTCGAACTTGGACAGCGAGGGTGCGGCCAACTGAACGTCACCCAACAGCATCGCCTCCAGCACCTTGTTGTCGCCGAAAAGCTGGGAGTTGGGATAGACCTCGACAACGACCTTGTCGCCCAGACGCTCGGCAACGAGATCACGGAACTTGTTGGCGGCCTGACCCTTGGGGGTGTTTTCGGCCACCACGTGGGCGAACTTGATGACTATGGGTGCTGCCATCGCCTGCATGGATCCCATGGTCAGGGCGGCGGCGGCAACTGCAGCGGTTGCAAATGTACGAAAACGCATGACTCTCGTCTCCTAGTGGCTTTCTAAAGGTATGAATCTTATGGGTATCCGGCCACGGCATCGGCGGTTCATCGCCGCCGCTGGTTATTGCGGCCGGTTCCACTGGCCAGGTGCAATTCAAGGGCCAACCCTAGCTGGCAGGTGAGGATTCGCAGATCGCACCTGTTATAACAAGGACTTATCTCTGTTATAAGGTTTTCTGTTGCGATGCACCAAGGTGCGAAGATCCGCACATCTGGAAAGTCACTCCGGCGAAACACCACACAGCTCGAGGCCGCGCCTTTTAGGTATAGTCGCTGCGGCTGATGTCGTATTTCTTCATCTTGTCGTAGAGCGTCTTGCGCGGCAGACCGAGCGCCTCGTAAGTCGCCTTGACGTTGCCCTGCTGGTGGGCCAGTTCCTGGACGATGAGGCTCTTTTCGAAGAGCTCCACCTGTTCGGGAAGCGTCAGGGGTGGGTCATTGGCTGCAGCGCCGCCAGGCCCCGCCACGGCCGGTTCGTAGCAGCCCAGCGCAAAGCGTTCGGCCGCGTTCTGCAGTTCGCGTACATTGCCCGGCCAGGATTGGGCAATGAGATCGTGGATGGTCTCCGAAGTGAGCGGCGCGGCGCGGCGTCCGTAGCGCGCGCAGGCGGCGGTGAGAAAGTGTTCGAAAAGCAGCGGTGCGTCTTCGATGCGGTTGCGCAGCGGAGGAATCTCGACACGCACCACATCCAAGCGGTAGAGCAGATCCTCACGAAAGGTGCCCTGCGCCACCAGATCGCGCAGATTGACCTTGGTGGCCGCCACGATGCGCACGTCCACGGCAATACTGTCATTGGAGCCCAGCCGCTCGATGACGCGCTCCTGCAGTACACGCAGCAGCTTTACCTGCAACGGTATCGGCATGCTCTCGATCTCATCGAGAAACACGGTGCCGCCGCTGGCATGCTCGAAGCGGCCGACACGCCGTTTCACGGCGTTGGTGAACGCACCCGGCTCGTGCCCGAAGAGTTCGCTCTCGATCAGCGCCTCGGGGATAGCGCCGCAGTTGAGGGCCACGAAGTTTCTGTTTCGGCGCGGGCTCTGTGCATGAAGGCTGCGCGCGACCAACTCTTTGCCGGTTCCGGTCTCGCCGAGAATCAACACGTCGGCGTCGGTCTCCGCGACATTGGCAATGATCTGGCGCAGGCGAGTGATGGCCGGTGACTTGCCGATGATGACCGGCCCATCGCTGCCCTTTTCCTTGAGTTCCGAGCGCAACACCCGGTTCTCGATCACCAGCCGGCGTTTCTCCAGGGCGCGGCGCACCACATCGATCAGCAGCTCCGCCCGATAGGGCTTTTCGATGAAATCGTAGGCGCCGTCACGGATCGCCTGCACCGCCATGGAGATCTCGCCATGCCCCGTCACCAGCACCACCGGCAGGTCGGTGTCGAGCGCGCGCAGACGCTTGAGCAGTTCGAAGCCATCGATGCGCGGCATCTTCACATCGGTCACCACCACGCCCGGCCAGTCGCTGGCGACATGCGACAACGCCGCATCAGCGCTAGGGCAAGCGATCACCTCGAGCCCAGCCAGCTCCAACGTCTGCCGGCCGGCACTCAGTACGTGCGGTTCGTCGTCGACCAGAATGACCGTGCCTTCACTCATATTGATCCTTTTACTGAATTTCATTCGCGCGAAGACGCAAAGGGGCGCAAAGATATTATTGGGCAGATCGAGCACCCTCGTCGGCCCATGGCCGCACGAGCATACGGTGTGTTCCGCCTTGCCCCCAATTCAGCGTAAATTTTTTTCATGCTTTGCGATTCTTGGCGCCTTTGCGTCTTTGCGCGAGATAAAAGTTCAACGCCCTTCCGCCACGGCCCCCGCCGCCACGCCGGGCGCCTCCTCCTCCGCCAACGGCAACTCCACAGTAAAGATACTGCCACCCTCCGGGTGATTGGCGGCGCGCAGCGCCCCGCCGTAGTCGCGAACGATGCCGTAGGAGATGGAGAGGCCCAGACCCAGCCCCTCACCCACCTCTTTGGTGGTGAAGAAGGGATCGAAAATGTGCGCCAACTGATCCTCGGCAATCCCGCTTCCGGTATCACGAATGGTCAGTATCCCTTTGCCACTGTTCCGCGCATAGCCGATGAAGAGTTCGCGCCGCTCGCTATGGGCCATGGCATCGAGCGCGTTCTGCAGCAGATTCAGAATCACCTGCTCGAGCCGGATCGGATCACCCAGCACCCGGACATCGCCCTCCGGCGCCTCGCGATGCGTCTGAAACCGATCCATCCTGGTGTGCGAGGCGATCAGACCCAGCGCATAGTCCACCACATCGCCCAGCGATACCGGCACCGGCTCGCCGCTGGTGCGACGGGCAAATGCCTTGAGATGCCCGGTGATCTCGGCCATGCGGTCGGTCAGTTCGACGATGGCGCCGAGATTGGATACCGCATCCGCGCGCCGCTGCCGCGCGAGCAGCACGCGTGCGTTGTCGGCATAGGAACGGATCGCCGCCAACGGCTGATTGAGTTCGTGGGTGATGCCCGCCGACATCTGACCGATGGCCGCCAGCTTGGCCGCCTGAACCAGTTCGTCCTGCGCCTGGCGCAGCACCTCTTCGGCACGTTTACGCTCCTGGATCTCCTCCTGCAGACGACGGTTGGCCTCCACCAGATCGGCGGTGCGCACCTTGACCCGCTCTTCCATCTGATCGTGGGCACGGCGCAGCGCCTCTTCGGCGCGCTTGCGTTCGGTAAGGTCGTGCAATGTGACCAGAAATCGTTCTCCGCGTGAAAAGCTCATCCGGCTTACGGCCATCTCCACCGCAAAGGTGGTGCCATCGGTGCGGCAGGCCACGGTCTCCAGCACCTCGGGCTGGGTGTAGACGCGCTGCCGCGCATCGGCCATCCAGCGTTCCACCGACTGCCCATCGGGCAACGAGATCAGATCCGTGAACGGTTGGCCGACCACGTTGGCCGAGCGCACATTGAACAACAGCTCGGCAGTGGGATTGAAGGAGTCGATCCTACCGTCCGTATCGATGGTCACCAGTCCCGCCTGGGTGCTGGAGATGATCGAGCGGGTATTGGCCTCGCTCTGCTCCAGCGCCTCGCGCGCACGGCGCTGAAACTCCATACGCACCATCAGATTGACGCGCCGCTGATAAAGGAAACCACTAGCCAGCACCAACGCCGCCATCAGTACCGCGGCGAGGATCATCTGAATCAGGGCATCCCGCTCCACCGGGTCGGTATCGGTGAGCAGGTGGATGATCCAGTTGGCGTAAGGCACCTGCGAGGTCTGGACCAGATAACGGGTGCTCTGCGCCCTGATGCGGCCCGCCCCACCCGGCTCGCGCAAGGTCAGCAGGCGCCATCCGCCCGGTTGATAATCCTCCCCGCTCACCGGCAGGGGCAGCAGTTCGGCATCGGAATACTGGCGACTGGCCCGGAGCTGTTCACGTTCGGCGGGGTCCAGGGGTTTCACCGTGCGAAACACCCAATCGGGCTTGGTGGAGAGGAAGATCACCCCCTTGGCATCGGTGACGATGACGGTATCGGTATCGTGGGAGAGAAGTCTCTCCAGGCGCTCGGCGCTCACCTTGAGCACGACTACCCCGAGGATGGCCTGGTCCTGCTGCACCGGAAAGGAGAAGTAAAAACCGCGCCGTTGCGAGGTGGTGCCCAGCGCGTAATAGCGCCCCGCATGGCCCTTCATCGCCTCCTGAAAATAGGGGCGGAAGGCGAAACGTTTACCGACGAAGGGCAGTGCGGTGTTCCAGTTGCTGGCGGCAAGCGTCAGGCCGGAGCGATCCATCACGTAGGTATCGGAGGCACCGCTGATCTCGTTGAAGCGTTCCAGATAGCGGTTGATCGGCTCGCCGCCCACGACCGACTCGCCACGCTGCAGCAGTTGGACGACCTCTTTGTTCTGCGCCAGGATGTGCGGCAGAAATTCGAACTTCTCCAGTTCTCCCTGCAGGCTGAATCGATAGAGGTCGAGTTTGTCCGCACCGCGTTCCTGCAGTTGACCCAACCCGTCGTCGGTCGCCTTCGTCCCCACCCACCACAGGACCAGGGGAAAGATCGCCACGATCAGGCCGGCCACGATCCAGCGTATTTGCAACGAACCCGGCATCAATCGCCCCGCCGCCATCGGGCACCGATCCGCATCACGCGCTCGTGTGGTGGGATTTGCAGGATGGGGTCCATGGCAGGGTCTCCCAATGCCCGGCGCATGCCGTTCTTCAGGCAAGTCGCTTGCGAGTAAACCAAGCGTTCACGCTATCACAGCGGTGCATGTGCGGAAACCCGCACATGCACCGCGAGACCGATTACGAGACCGCCGCATCCGCCGCCGCCAGGGCACCCAGGTTGACCGCGCCGCGGGTCGTCACCGTGCGGTTGAGGATGTGCACCGGTTTGGCGGTGCCGAGCAGGATCGGCCCGACCGAGACACCGTTGCCGATCGCCTTGATGGCGTTGAAGGTGATGCTCGCGGCATCCAGGCTGGGCATCACCAGCAGGTTGGCCGAACCGGTGAGCTTGGACTTGGGGAACACCCGTTGCCGCACCTTTTCCGAAAGCGCCGCGTCGGTCTGCATCTCCCCTTCGATCTCGAGTTCCGGCGCACGCTGCTCGATGATGGCCCGCGCTTGACGGAGGCGCAGCGCCGAAGGGCTGTCGACACTCCCGAAGTTGGAGTGCGACACCAGCGCCACCTTGGGTACCATGCCGAAGCGTCGGACTTCGGCCGCCGCCAGCAGCGTGATCTCCACCAGTTCATCGACGCTGGGTTTGTAGTTGATGTAGGCGTCGGCAATGAAATAGGTGCCTTTGTCGAGGATCAGCAGTTGCATCGCCGCCGGCACCCGCACTCCCTCGCGCAGACCGATGATGTCGACGATCTGCTTGTAGTGCTCGTGGAAGCCGCCGCTGGGGCCGGCGATCATCGCATCCGCCTCGCCGCGCCGCAGCAGCAGCGCGGCCAACGCCGTCGGACTGCTGCGCAGGATACCTTCGGCATCGGCGGGCAGCACGCCACGGCGACCCATCAGGTCATGATACTCCGCGGCCAGTTCGCCATACCCACCGTACTCCCCCGGATCGAGCAGTTCGAAGTCGCTATCGGGCCGCACGCGCAGACCCAGGCGCCGGATATTCTGCTCCACCACGGAACGACGACCGACCACCAGCGGCGGCAACGCGTTCTCCTGGAGCAGGGTCTGAACGGTACGCAATACGCGCTCATCCTCACCACCGGAAAAGAGCAGGCGGCGCGGGGCCTCGCGGATGACGTTGAACACGCCCTTCATCACCGTGCCCGAGCGCACCACGTAGCGACTCAGTTGCTCGCGGTAGGCACGCATATCTTCGATGGGACGGGTGGCAACCCCGCTCTCCATCGCAGCCGCCGCCACCGCAGGAGAAATGGCAGTGATCAGGCGTGGGTCGAAGGGCTTGGGGATGATGTAGTCGGGACCGAAAACGAGCGACTGCCCCTGATACGCGTCTGCCACCACATCGGAGACCTCGGCCAAGGCGAGATCGGCTATCGCCTTGACGCAGGCGATCTTCATCGCCTCGTTGATGGTGGTCGCCCCCACATCCAGCGCTCCGCGAAAGATGAACGGGAAACAGAGCACGTTGTTGATCTGGTTCGGGTAATCGGAGCGCCCGGTGGCGATGATCGCATCGTCGCGCACCGCCAGCACCTCCTCGGGCATGATCTCGGGTGTTGGATTGGCGAGTGCGAAGATCAGCGGACGCGGCGCCATGCGCGCCACCTGCTCGCCCTGCAACACCCGTGGCGCCGAGAGGCCGAGAAAGATATCCGCCCCGTCGATAACGTCGTCCAGCGTGCGCGCCTCGGTAACAATGGCGTAGCGCGCCTTGTAGGGGTCCATCTGTTCGCTGCGTCCCTGGTAGACCACACCCGCAATATCGGTGACCGTGATGTTTTCCGGTTTCATCCCCAGCGCCACCAGCAGATCGAGACAGGCGAGCGCAGCGGCGCCGGCGCCGGAGGCCACCAGGCGCACCTGCCCGATCTCTTTTTCCACCACTCGCAGTCCATTGAGAACACCGGCCGCTGTACAGATCGCGGTGCCATGCTGATCGTCGTGAAAGACCGGGATCTTCATCCGTGCGCGCAGCGCCTTCTCGACGATGAAACACTCGGGCGCCTTGATATCTTCGAGATTGATGGCCCCGAAGGTCGGTTCCAATCCGGCGATGGTCTCGATCAACTGCTCGGGATCGTCCTGATGGATCTCGATATCGAAGACGTCGATGCCGGCGAACTGTTTGAAGAGCACCGCCTTGCCCTCCATCACCGGCTTGGAGGCGAGCGCGCCGATCGGGCCCAGCCCGAGCACCGCGCTGCCATTGGTGATCACGCCGACCAGATTGCCGCGCGAAGTGAACTCCGCCGCGCTGGTGGGATCGTTGACGATCTCCTCGCAGGCGAAGGCGACACCGGGCGAATAGGCCATGGCCAGATCGCGCTGATTGGCCAGCGGTTTGGTGGCCTGGATGGCCAGCTTCCCGGGTTTGGGGTAGCGGTGGTAGTGGAGCGAACTCTCGCGCAGATCTTCTGCCATGGTTGTACCTTCAGCCGACGATGGAGGGGTGATAAGAAAAGATTCGGTAAGCAATGGCCGTACCAAGCGTCGATCCAACCCTGCCTGGCCGCGTGGTGCTTGCAGCGTATCACCTCAAGCTTAGACAGCCGCGGATGAAGTCGCTCAAGCCGGGGTGAAAATCTGCCGTTATAGAACCTGACGTGTGTGGACAACCGCACACTCCGATACACGCGTGAATCACTCCGCCCTTACGGGATGCACCGGCAGCGTGACTTGACCGTCCATTAAGCAACTGCTAAACAACTGATCCATACGCACAATGATTTTGGGGAATTCATCTAAACCACGCCGGCTGGCCACGCGGCCATCGGGTGGATAACAACAACAAACGCGGCCGCCAACGCCGCCATTGACCGAAACGCGTATTCGCCCGTGCAGCAGACCATCAGGCTAGTGGTGCCCGCGTTGACCCGACCAGAGGACAAGGGCACGCAGTAGATGAAGCAGTCCAACGAGCCACCAGGCATGCGGGCCGAAGCGGCGTGGAGCGCCGATATCGACGGTCGCCTCGCGGGCCGACTGAACATCCTGCTGGTGGAGGACAATCCCGGCGACGCGCGCCTGATCGTCGAGGCGTTGAAGGATGTGCCCGAGATCGACGCCGAGATTACAGCAACCGCCCGGATCTCTGAAGCGGAGCGCCTGCTCCAAGCCCCGCACGCCTTTACCCTGATCCTGCTCGACCTCCACCTGGACGACTGTGAAGGTATCGAATGCCTGGTGCGCACCCGCAACGCTGCACCCGACCTCCCCGTCGTCGTACTCACCGGTCAGCAGGACGATGAGCAGGCCCGACGCTATATCGAGCTCGGCGCCCAGGACTACCTGATCAAAGGCGAGACCGATCGCGACATCCTGGTCCGCACGCTGCGCTATGCCCTGTCGCGCGCCAGCATCGTTCACCACCTGCGCCAGCAGACCGAGGCACTGGAGGCGGCGCGTACCGAGCTCACCACGCGCGTCGCCGAGCGCACCGCGGAACTCACCCACCTCAACCGCGCCCATCGTGCGCTGAGCGCCGCCAACCACGCGGTGATGCGTGCCGAATCGGAACAGCAGCTGCTCCAGGAGGTGTGTCGCGTCATCACCGAGATCGCCGGCTACGAGCTGGCGTGGGTGGGCATTCCGCAGCAGGATGAAGCGACCACCGTGCGCGTCGCGGCCGGTGCGGGCACTGCCGCCAAATACCTCGAAAGTCTCCGCGTTACCTGGGGCGCCGACTCCAAATTCGGCAACGGGCCGGTGGGCAAGGCGCTGCGTGAAAGGCGCACGGTGGTGATCCGCGATATCGAACTCGATCAAGGGTTCGAACCGTGGCGTGAACAGGCGCTGGCCAGCGGTTTCCGTTCGGTGACCGGCATTCCGCTTATTGAAGAGGGCGCATCCTGGGCGGCACTGGCGATCTACTCCAGCGACGGCAATGCGTTCGACAGCGCCGAAGTGACGCTGCTCAAACAGCTGGGTGCCGATCTCAGCTACGGGATGCGCACTCTGCGCCTGCGCGACCAACACGCCCGCACGCTGCACCAGCTGGCCGATCGCGAGCAGATGCTGCACAGCCTGGTCCAGATCGCACCGACACTGATCGTGCTCTGGCATCCCGAGGAGGGCATCCAGCTCTTCAACAGAACCTCCGAGACGTTGAGCGGCTATCGCTCCGAGGAGGTGCTGGGAAAAAATCTCATCGACCTCTTCGTGGACGATGAGGAACGGCAAGCCAGCCGTGAAACCATCGACCGGATCGTGGCAACCGGCGGCACCGCGGAGTGCGAGGTGACCTGCCTCACCCGTGGCGGCGAGCAGCGCCGCATCGAATGGCACTGCACCGCACTCGCCCGCCCTGACGAAACGAATTCGGTACTCAGCATCGGCGTCGATATCACCGAACGGCGCCAGCGTGAACACCAGATGCGCCAGCTCTCCAGCGCCATCGAGGCCGCCGCCGAGATCGTCGCCATTACCAACCGCAACGGGATCATCGAGTACGTCAACCCCGCCTTCGAGGAGAGCTCGGGCTACAGCAGCGCTGAAGTTCTCGGGCGCACGCCGGTGTTGCTCCAGTCCGGCCTGCACGATGAGGCGTTCTACAGCGATCTGTGGCAGACCATTCTTGGCGGCGATACCTTCCGCGCCGTCTTCATGAACCGGCGCAAGGATGGCGAGCTTTTCTATGAAGACAAGACCATCACGCCGCTGATGGACGCCGACGGCGAGGTGACGCACTTCATCACCACCGGGCGCAACGTCACCAAGGAGCGGCAGGCCGCCGAGCAGATTCATCTGCTCTCCAGTTACGATGCACTCACCGGTCTGCCCAACCGGGCCCATTTCGTCGATCGTCTGGAGCAGACCCTCCATCACCGCAAGGGCGGTGATAGCATACTCGCCACGCTGTTTCTCGACGTCGATCGTTTCAAGGTGATCAACGAGACGCTCGGCCACGCTGCCGGCGACCAGTTGATCCGCGATATCGCCAGGCGCATCAACGACTGCGTGCGCGGCGGCGATATCCTCGCGCGCCTTGGCGGCGACGAGTTCGCCATCCTGATGCAGAACTACGAGGCCAACGACGATGTCGCCCCCTTTGCCACGCGCATCCTCAACACCTTCAAGGAACCGTTCTCGATCGACAGCAAGGAACTCTTCGTCACTGCCAGCGTGGGCATCAGCCAGTACCCCGCCGACGGCAAGGATGCCAGCCAGCTGTTGGGCCGCGCCGAAGAGGCGATGTATCAAGCCAAGGAGCGCGGCAAGAATCGCTTTCAGTTCTACAGCGCGGACACCAGCTCGCGCAGCTTTGAACAGCTCTCGCTGGAGACCTCACTGCGCAAGGCGCTGGAACGCGATGAGTTCGTGCTGCATTTCCAGCCGCAGGTGGATATCCACACCGGCGCTGTCGAGGCGGTTGAGGCGCTGATCCGCTGGCAACATCCCGATCTCGGGCTGGTCGCACCCGCTGACTTCATTCCCCTGCTCGAGGAGACCGGGCTCATCGTCCCGGTCGGCGAGTGGGTACTGCACGCCGCCGCCGAACAGCACGTCGCCTGGCGCGAGGCCGGCCTGCCGCCGCTGGAGATGGCCATCAACCTCTCGGCCCTTCAACTGCATCAGGAGAACCTGATTGCGGTGGTGGAGACGATACTGCGGGAGTCCGGCATGGAGGCCCGCTATCTGGAGCTCGAGATCACCGAGAGCGCGGTCATGCAGCGTATCAAGGAGGTGGCCAAGCTGCTGCGCAGCTTCAAGGCGATGGACATCCGTTTGACCGTGGACGATTTCGGCACCGGTTACTCCTCGCTCAGCTACCTCACCCAACTGCCGATCGACGCGCTCAAGGTGGATCGCTCCTTCGTGCGCAACGTCCCGGACAGCGAGCAGGATGCGGAAGTCACCCAGGCGGTGGTGGCGCTGGCGCATTCGCTGCGCTTGATGGTGGTGGCCGAGGGCATCGAAACCGAGCAGCAGCTGCAGTTCCTGCGCTCGATCGGCTGTCACCGCGCACAGGGCTTTCTCTTCAGCCGCCCGGTGCCCGCGGATCAGATTCCGGCTCTGCTCTCCGCGCCGCTGATGCATTGATCGCCGCGCCGAGCCAAGCCCCGATCTTTCGCGATGCGCATTCGCCGTAAACTCCAGGTCACGCTGCTCGCCCTGTTATTGGTGCCGTTGGCCGTCGTCAGCCTCTACGCGTTGCAGAGCATCGAACGCTATTTCGTCTCCGCCGCGCAGGAAGAGCTGCACAGTCACGCCATCACCGTTGCCGGCCTGATCCGCACGTCGCTCGCCGCCAAGCAGGCGCGCGCCGAGGATTTTGCCTCGGACGGATTCATCCGTTCCCGGCTGGCCAGGCTGCAAATGATACCGGCTGCGAGGTACAACGATGAGAATGCCCTGCTGCTGACGCGTCATCTGCAGCAGAACAAACTGGTTCTCGACCGTGATCTGCGCGACATCCACGTGATAAACAGTCTGGGTATCGTCGTTGCCGACACCGACCTCGACGAGATTGGCGAGACGCAGAGTGGCGAAGAGTTGCGGATTCGCGGCATCCAGGAGACCTACCTGGTCAGTGCCTTCAACTCCGAGATTGAAGGCGTCGAGTTGCCGCATCTCGGCGTGGCTACCCCCATTACCGATCTGGCGGACGGAAAGATAATCGGCGCATTGATCAACCTCTACGACTACGGGTTTCTTGACGCCGCACTGAAAAACGTGAAAGCGCACCGGCATCGAGTGACCGAGGGTGGGAGTGACGGCATCAAGGTAGAGGGTTGGATATTCGACGACGAGAGACGACCGCTGGTCGCCAATAGCCTTGCGGGGACCGACTCCGCCCTGCTCGCAACCTCGCTATACCCGCTCATCGAGTGGTGCCGCGATCACAACAAGGGCGTCATCAGCACGTTCGAGCACCCCGGTCAGGGGGTTGTTTGGGCTGCGGGCGCCTGTATAGATACCGATCACGGGCGTCGTTGGACGGTAGTACTCCACCAGCCGGCCGCCGCCGCGCTGGGACCACTGCGCACCTTGCAGGGCTCGATGCTGGGTCTCGCGGCGATCATGACCTGGCTCGGCTGGCTGACGGCGCAGCGTACCGCGTACACGATTGCCGAACCCATCGAGGCGCTGCGCAAAGGCGCCGGCATCATCGGCAGCGGACAACTGAATCATCGTGTCGCGACCAACAGCAACGATGAGGTTGGCGACCTGAGCCGCGCTATTGATGCGATGAGCGAGAATCTGCAAAAGATCACCGCATCACGCGACGAACTCGAAGAGGAAATCACCGCGCGGCAGACAGCGGAGGCGGCGCTGGCGCTCTCGGAAAAGAGATACCACGGCATCTTCGAGCAGGCACCCATCGCCATTGCCATGCTCGACCACGACGGCCTCTGCGTTGACGGCAACCCCATGTTTCACACCCTGATGGGGCGTGAAAACGAAGACTCAGAACCCGTTAACCTCTTCGACCATCCGGCGATCATCGCCGCGGGCCTGACCCGCAACCTGGTCCGTCTGTTACACGCAGGCATACCGTTCTCCCAGCCCGCCGTCAATCTCCTCGATCCCGCGACGCACAAGCCGCTGCGCATCGAGGTGCGCGCGGTGCCGATTCTGCTTGGCAATGAGATCAACGGTGGCATCATTCTGTTCGAGGACACCACCGAACTGCACCAACTGACCGAGGAGCTGGAGAGCGCGGCACTGGAGCTGGCACGTTCCAATCAGGAACTGGGGCAATTCGCCTACATCGCCTCGCACGATCTGCAGGAGCCGCTGCGCATGATCTCCAGTTATCTGCAACTGCTGGAACGGCGTTACAAGCCGCAGCTCGATCAGGATGCCCGGGAGTTCATCGACTACGCCGTCGACGGCGCCAGGCGGCTGCAGGCGATGATCCAGAGCCTGCTGGAATACTCGCGCATCGAGACACGCGGCGAGCCGCTGGCGCCGATAGCCCTGCAGGAGTGTTTTGAGGAGGCGCGCAAGGCGCTCGCGCACAGCATCAGGGATCGCCAGGCGGAGATCGTTTGCGATGACCTGCCGCGGATCCGGGGGGATCGACACCAGATGGTTCGTCTGTTGCAGAACCTGATCGGCAACGGTATCAAGTACACCGGCGACCGGACTCCCCGTATCGAGGTGCGGGCAATGGCCCTCGCGCAGGTGCCGCGGGAGCTGCTGCCCGATGGCGTGCAGCTGCACTCGGGGTGGTTGATCATCGTGGCCGACAACGGCATCGGTATTGCGCCCGAGCACCACGAGCGCATCTTCAACATCTTCCAACGCCTGCACGGCCGCGGTGAATACGAAGGAACGGGCATCGGGCTGTCGATCTGCCGGCGTATCGTCGAGCGCCACGGCGGGCAGATCTGGCTGCGCAGCACCGCAGGCAACGGCTCCACCTTCTACTTCACACTGCCCTATCCGGCGTACGATAAAACCGCGCAGGCACCGATACGCCAACCCTGTGAGGAGGAAGCGCTATGAATCCCCGCGATGGTGTTCCCGTCGAGATATTATTGGTGGAAGACAATCCAGGCGATGTGCGGCTGACCCGCGAGGCACTCAGCGACGCCAAGGTGGCCAACAACCTGCACGTGGTGGAAGACGGTGTCGAGGCACTGGATTTTTTACGTCGCAATGGCAACCACTCCAGTAAACCGCGCCCGCATCTGGTGCTGCTCGATCTCAATCTGCCGCGCAAGGATGGCCGCGAGGTGCTGGAGGAGATGAAGTCCGATCCCAAACTGAAACGCATCCCGGTGATTGTACTGACCACCTCCGATTCGGATGAAGACGTCCTGCGCGCCTACGATCTGCACGTGAACGCTTACATCACCAAACCGCTCGACCTCGATCAGTTCGGCAAGGTAGTCAACGCCATCGACGAGTTCTGGTTCAGCATCGTGGCGTTGCCGCCCGAATAAAAAAAGGCGGGATCCTGGGCAGGACCCCGCCAAACGCCAGCTTCGTTTGGGGATAAACCCGGGGCGAAGCTAAGTACCCCGGGCGGGTGGGACGGCAATCCTTTCTTCGAGAATCATTCCGTCCGCAATTCGTCAGCGCTGTTGTTGCGCCGTTTAAAAACAATCACCCGGCACGCGCACCCAGCCCTCCATCAGCACCCGGGCGCTGCGACTCATCACCACCTTGTCGACGCTCCATTCGCCCTCGCGTTGACTCGCTGACGCGCCCACTTTCAAGGTACCGGAGGGATGCCCGAAGGTGACCACGTTACGCTCACCGCCGCCGGCGGCGAGATTGACCAGGGTGCCGGGAATCGCCGCAGCGGTGCCGATGGCGACGGCGGCGGTGCCCATCATGGCGTGGTGCAGCTTGCCCATGGAGAGGGCGCGCACATTGAGGTCGATATCGCTCACCTGAATCAGTTTGCCGCTGGAAGCGGTGTAGTCGGCGGGTGGCGCAACGAAAGCCACCTTGGGTGTGTGCTGGCGCGCCGCCGCCTCGCTCACATCGCCGATCAGCCCCATGCGCAGCGCGCCGTGGGCGCGGATGGTCTCGAATCGGGCCAGCGCTGTGGGATCACCGTTGATCGCCTCCTGCAGCTCGGTACCGCTGTAACCGATGTCGGCGGCGTTGAGAAACACCGTGGGGATACCGGCGTTGATCATGGTGGCCTTGAAGGTGCCGATACCCGGAACGTCCAGGTCGTCGACCAGATTACCGGTGGGGAACATCGCCTCTTCCGCATCGACCGGACTCATGAACTCCACCTGCACTTCCGCCGCCGGAAAGGTGACACCATCAAGCTCGAAGTCACCGGTCTCCTGCACCTCGCCGTTGGTGATTGGCACGTGGGCGATGATGGTCTTCTCGATGTTCTTCTGCCAGATGCGCACCACGGCGATGCCGTTGTCGGGGATGCGTGACGCTTCCACCAGACCGCTGGCGATGGCGAACGAACCCACCGCTGCGCTGAGGTTGCCGCAGTTGCCGCTCCAGTCGACAAAGGGCTTGTCGATGGCCACCTGGCCGAAGAGGTAGTCGACATCGTGATCGGGGCGTTCGCTTTTCGCCAGGATCACGGCCTTGCTGGTGCTCGAGGTGGCGCCGCCCATCCCGTCAGTGTGTTTGCCGTAGGGGTCGGGGCTGCCGATGACGCGCAGCAGGAGCTGGTCGCGCGCCGCGCCCGGCACCTGCGCCGCCTCGGGCAGGTCGGCGAGATTGAAAAAGACGCCCTTGCTGGTGCCGCCGCGCATGTAGGTGGCGGGTATCCTTATCTGGGGTGCGTATGCCATTGGTATGCCTTCATGGTTCAATCATCGCGAATGAATTCGCGCCTGCAATGGTGCGGTCACCCTGTGGGAGCGGTCTCAACCGCGACCGCCGAGTCGAATCGGAGTACGGATCGCGGCAGGGCCGTCGCCCCTGCACCTCAGGCGGCCGCACCCGATTCGAGGAAGTCCTGCGCGAAACGCTGCAGCACACCACCGGCCTCATAGATGGTCACCTCCTCGGCGGTATCCAGGCGGCAGGTGACCGGTACCTCGACGGTCTCGCCGCTCTTGCGGTGGATGACCAGAGTGAGCTCGGCGCGCGGGGTGCGCTCACCGACAACGTCGTAGGTCTCGGTACCGTCGAGTGCCAGGGTCTTGCGGTTGGTACCCGCCTTGAACTCCAGCGGCAGCACGCCCATGCCCACCAGGTTGGTGCGGTGGATGCGCTCGAAGCCCTCGGCCACGATCGCCTCGACACCCGCCAGACGCACGCCCTTGGCGGCCCAGTCGCGCGAGGAACCCTGTCCGTAATCGGCACCGGCGACGATGATCAGCGGCTGCTTGCGCGCCATGTAGGTCTCGATCGCCTCCCACATGCGTGTCACCTTGCCCTCCGGCTCGATGCGCGCCAGCGAACCCTGCTTCACGTTGCCCTCCTCGTCGCGCACCATCTCGTTGAACAGTTTCGGGTTGGCGAAGGTGGCACGTTGCGCGGTCAGGTGATCGCCGCGGTGGGTGGCGTAGGAGTTGAAGTCCTCTTCCGGCAGGCCCATTTTGGTCAGGTACTCGCCGGCCGCGCTGCTCGCCAGGATGGCGCTCGACGGCGAGAGGTGATCGGTGGTGATGTTGTCACCGACAACCACCAGCGGACGCATCCCCCGCAGTGTGCGTTCGCCCGCCAACGCGCCCTCCCAGTAGGGCGGACGACGGATGTAGGTGCTCTGCGGACGCCAGTCGTAGAGTGGACTCTGGGCCGCTTCCACCTGACCCAGATCGAACATCGGCGTGTAGATGGCCTTGAACTGCTCGGGCTTGACGCTGGCCCTGACGATGGCGTCGACCTCCTCGTCGCTCGGCCAGATGTCCTTCAGCGTGATGGGTTTGCCGTTTTTGTCGACGCCCAACGTATCCTGCTCGATATCGAAGCGGATGGTGCCGGCGATGGCGTAGGCGACCACCAGCGGTGGCGAGGCGAGGAAGGCCTGCTTGGCATAGGGGTGGATGCGGCCATCGAAGTTGCGGTTGCCGGAGAGCACCGCCGTGGCGTAGAGGTCGCGGTCGATGATCTCCTGCTGGATCTTCGGGTCGAGCGCGCCGCTCATGCCGTTACACGTGGTACAGGCAAAGCCGACGATACCAAAGCCGAGCTTTTCCAGTTCGGGCAGCAGCTTGGCCTCTTCCAGGTAGAGCTGGACCACCTTCGAGCCGGGCGCCAGCGAACTCTTCACCCACGGCTTGCGGGTCAGGCCCAGCGCGTTGGCCTTCTTCGCCAGCAGCGCGGCGGCGATGACGTTGCGCGGATTGCTGGTGTTGGTGCAGCTGGTGATGGCGGCGATGATCACCGCCCCGTCGGGCATCAGGCCCGCTTCGTTTTCCACCGTGCCGGCAATACCGCGCCTGGCGAGTTCGGAAGTCGGCACGCGGCGGTGCGGATTGGAGGGCCCGGCGATGTTGCGGCCCACGCTGGAGAGATCGAACTGGAGCACCCGTTCGTACTCGGCGTTCTTCAGGCTGTCCGCCCACAGGCCGGCGGTTTTGGCGTAGGTCTCCACCAGCCGCACCTGTTCGGGTTCGCGCCCGGTCAGCTTCAGGTAATCGATGGTCTGCTGGTCGATGTAGAACATCGCCGCGGTGGCGCCGAACTCCGGCGTCATGTTGGAGATGGTGGCGCGGTCGCCCAGCGTGAGCTGCGCCACGCCCTCACCATAGAATTCCAGGTAACTGGAGACCACCTTTTCGGCGCGCAGGAACTCGGTCAACGCCAGCACCACGTCGGTGGCGGTGATGCCCGGCCGGCGGGTACCGGTGATCTCGACACCGATGATGTCGGGCAGGCGCATCCAGGAGGCACGGCCCAGCATCACGCTCTCGGCTTCGAGGCCGCCGACACCGATGGCGATCACGCCCAGCGCATCCACGTGCGGTGTGTGGCTGTCGGTACCGACCAGGGTATCGGGGAAGGCCACGCCGTCACGGGCGTGGATCACCGGCGACATCTTCTCGAGGTTTATCTGGTGCATGATGCCGTTGCCGGGCCCGATCACTTCGACATTTTTGAACGCGGTCTTGGTCCAGTTGATGAAGTGGAAGCGGTCCTCGTTTCGCCGATCCTCGATGGCGCGGTTCTTCTCGAAGGCGTCCTTTTCGAAACCGGCATGCTCGACGGCCAGCGAGTGATCGACGATCAGCTGCGTCGGCACCACCGGGTTGACTTGCGACGGGTCGCCGCCCTTCTCGGCGATGGCGTCGCGCAGCCCGGCGAGATCGACCAGGGCTGTCTGACCGAGGATGTCGTGGCAGACCACCCGCGCCGGGAACCAGGGAAAGTCGCGCTCGCGCTTGCGCTCGATGATCTGCCTGAGCGAGGCGTCCAGCTCAGCGGGATCGCAGCGGCGCACCAGGTTCTCGGCCAGCACGCGCGAGGTGTAGGGCAGCGTGTCATAGGCACCGGGCTGAATCGCCTCGACCGCCTCGCGGGCGTCGAAGTAGTCCAGAGCGGTACCCGGCAGGGGTTTACGGTATGCAGTGTTCATAGGTCACCTACCAATCCGGCAATGCTCGGTAAAGGGTTTGATCCACGAGGCCGGCTGCGGATGGCCTCGCGGGACCGATCCCGATCAGCGGCGTTTTTCGATCGGCACGAACTTCTGGTTCTCCGGACCGATGTAGTTGGCGCTCGGGCGGATGATCTTGCCGTCGATGCGCTGTTCGATGATGTGCGCGGCCCAGCCGGCGGTGCGTGCGATGACGAACAGCGGCGTGAACATGGTGGTGGGCACGCCCATCATGTGATACGAAACGGCACTGAACCAGTCGAGGTTGGGGAACATCTTCTTTGCGTCCCACATCGTCGCCTCGAGGCGATCGGCGATGTTGAAGAGCTTCAGGTTGCCCGCCTCCTTGGAGAGCTCTTTTGCCAGCTTCTTGATCACCTGATTGCGCGGATCGCTGATGGTGTAGACCGGATGGCCGAAACCGATGATGATCTCCTTGTTCTCGACGCGGCGGCGGATATCGGCTTCGGCCTCATCGGGATCGTTGTAGCGGCTCTGGGTGATGAACGCCTCCTCATTGGCGCCGCCATGTTTCGGTCCGCGCAGGGCGCCGATGGCGCCGGTCATGGCCGAATAGATATCGGTGTTGGTGCCGGTAATCACCCGCGCGGTGAAAGTGGACGCGTTGAACTCGTGCTCGGCATAGAGCACCAGCGAGATGTGCATCGCCCGCACCCAGGATTCTTGCGGTGCAGTACCGTGCAGCAGGTGCAGGAAGTGGCCGCCGATGGAGTCGTCGTCGGTCTCGACATCGATGAAGTTGCCGTTCACCGCATAGTGATACCAGTAGAGCAGCATCGAACCGAGGCTCGCCATCATGCGATCGGCGATATCGCGCGCTTCCGCGATGGGGTGGCTGTCTTTCTCCGGCAGGCAGGTACCGAGCACCGAGATGCCGGTGCGCATTACATCCATGGGATGCGCCGAGGGCGGGATCGCCTCCAGCGTCTGCTTTACGGCGGCGGGCAGGCCGCGCAGCGATTTCAGCTTCGCCTTATAGGCCGCGAGCTCCGCCCTGTTGGGCAGTTTTTCGTGAATCAGCAGATGGGCGATCTCTTCGAATTCGCAGCGTTCGGCGAGATCGAGGATGTCGTAGCCGCGGTAGTGCAGATCGTTGCCGGTGCGCCCCACCGTGCAGACGGCCGTATTGCCCGCCGCAGTGCCGGAGAGCGCGACGGATTTCTTTACCTTCTTCGAGAGATCTTCTTTCTTGGCCTGGCTCATTATTGGGTCTCCTTGGTAACTGAAAACAGGGCGTCGAGTTTTTGCTCGTACGCGTGGTATCCGAGATAGTCGTAGAGATCGGCACGGCTCTGCATGGTATCGACGACGTTCATCTGCGTTCCCTCTTTGCGCAACGTCTGATAGACATTGAGCGCGGCGGCGGCGGCGGCGCGAAACGTGGACAGCGGATAGAGCACCAGCGAGACGCCATTGGCGCCCAGCTCTTCGGTGGTAAACAGTGGCGTCGAACCGAACTCGGTGATGTTGGCCAGCACCGGCACGCGCACCGCGTCGGCAAACTGATGGTACATGGCGAGTTCGGTGATCGCCTCGGGGAAGATCATGTCGGCGCCCGCCTCTACGCAGGCCGAGGCGCGATCGATGGCCGACTGCAGCCCTTCGACGGCCAGCGCGTCGGTGCGCGCCATGATGACGAAGTTGTCGTCGGTCCTGGCATCCACCGCCGCCTTGACGCGATCCACCATCTCCTCCTGCGAAACGATGGCCTTGCCGGGACGATGGCCGCAGCGCTTCTGCGCCACCTGATCTTCGATATGCACTGCGGCCACTCCCGCCTTGATCATCGACTTGACGGTACGGGCGATGTTGAAGGCGCCGCCCCAGCCGGTATCGATATCCACCAGCAACGGCAGATCGGTGACATCGGTGATACGCCTGGCGTCGATCAGCACATCTTCCAGGGTGGTGATGCCGAGATCGGGGATGCCGCACGAGCAGGCCGCGACACCGCCGCCCGACAGATACAACGCCCGGTAGCCGCTACGCTCCGCCAGACGGGCAAAGTAGGCATTGACGCAGCCGACCACTTGCAACGGCGTCTCTTCTTTGACGGCAGCGCGAAAGCGCGCGCCGGAACTGGATAACTGGGACATGACAATCACTCCATCAATACATTGCGGATACAACCGTAATGTAGGAGCGGCGGAAGCCGCGAACCGCTGATAGGGACGGTCGCAATCGCGGCTTCCGCCGCTCCTACAACGTCGGATCTACGCGCTCTTGGGATAGCCCAAACCTTTCAACGAGCCGGTAATCTCCTCGAGGATGGCCGGGTCGTCGATGGTAGCGGGTACCCTGACCTCCTTGCCGTCGGCGATCTGCTTCATGGTGCCGCGCAGGATCTTGCCCGAACGCGTCTTGGGCAGACGCTGCACCGTGGTCACCAGCTTGAAGGCCGCCACGGGACCGATCTTCTCGCGCACCAGGCTGACCAGCTCCTTGCGCACCTCGTCCTCACTGCGATCAGCACCCGCCTTGAGCACGACCATACCCAGCGGCAGCTCGCCCTTGAAGCTGTCCTCGACGCCGAACACCGCGCACTCGGCCACATCCGGATGCGCGGCCAGCACCTCCTCCATGGCACCCGTGGAGAGGCGGTGACCGGCGACATTGATGACGTCGTCGATGCGGCTCATGATCCACAGGTATCCGTCGTCGTCCTTGAATCCGGCATCGCCGGTGAGGTAGTACCCTTCGTAGCGCGACAGATAGGAGTCCTTGTAGCGCTGGTCGGCATTCCACAGGGTGGGCAGCGTGCCCGGGGGCAGCGGCAGTTTGATCACGATGGCGCCGATATCGCCGTGCTTGACCTGCCTGCCCTCTTCGTCGAGCACCTGCACGTCGTAACCGCACACCGCGCGGGTGGGCGAGCCGGCCTTGATCTCCAGCGCCTCGATCCCCAGGCAGTTGGCGGCGATGGCCCAGCCGGTCTCGGTCTGCCACCAGTGATCGACCACCGGCACCCGGAGCTTCTCCTGCGCCCAGAACAGGGTGTCGGGATCGCAGCGCTCGCCGGCCAGAAACAGGGCGCGGAAGTTGGCGAGATCGTACTTCTTGATGTGCTCGCCCTCGGGATCTTCCTTCTTGATGGCGCGAAACGCGGTCGGTGCGGTGAATAGCGTGCGTACGTTGTGCTCGCTGATGATGCGCCAGAAGGTGCCCGGATCGGGCGTGCCCACCGGCTTGCCTTCGAAGACGATGGTGGTGTTGCCGTTCAGCAGCGGTCCATAAACGATGTAGGAGTGCCCGACGACCCAGCCCACATCCGAAGCCGCCCAATAGACCTCGCCGGGCTGTACACCGTAGACATACTCCATGGACCAGCGCAGCGCGACCGCATGGCCGCCGTTGTCGCGCACCACGCCCTTGGGCTGGCCGGTGGTGCCGGAGGTGTAGAGGATGTAGAGCGGGTCGGTGGCCGCGACCGGCACGCAATCGGCCGGCTCGACGCCCTGCTGCGCGGCGTTCCATTCCAGATCGCGACCCTCGATCAGCGTCGCCTCCGCCTGCGGCCGCTGCAGGATGATGCACTTCTCGGGCTTGTGGGTGGCCAGTTCGATCGCACCGTCCAGCAGCGGCTTGTAGGCGACCACGCGGCTCGGCTCGATGCCGCAGCTGGCGGAGACCATCACTCTGGGCTTGGCATCGTCGATACGGGTGGCCAGCTCCTTGGCGGCGAAACCGCCGAATACCACCGAATGGATCGCGCCGAGGCGCGCGCAGGCAAGCATGGCGATCGCCGCCTCGGGCACCATGGGCATGTAGATGATGACGCGGTCGCCCTTGGTGACACCCTGCGCCTTCAAGGCGCCGGCGAACAGGGCAACGGCATCGCGCAGCTCGCGGTAACTGTAGGTGCGCTTGGTGTTGGTGACGGGACTGTCGTAGATGATGGCTGCCTGGTCGGCGCGACCCTTTTCCACGTGACGATCGACCGCGTTGTAGCAGGTATTGAGTTCACCGCCCTGATACCAGCGGTAGAAGGGAGGATTGGAGTCATCGAGCACCTTGTCCCATTTTCTGTACCAATCGATCCCGGCCGCGGCATCGGCCCAGAAACCGGCCTTGTCGTCGATGGAGCGCTGGTACATCGCGTCTGGCTTGCTGGTCATGATCTCCCCCTCCTCGTTATGTTCCGGTTGCCTGGACCCGCAGGGGTCTGGCCGCACGAAATTTCTCGGGTGCTTCTCGGGTGTAGCAGTCGAAGTGACTTCCTTCAACTGGACGCACGGGGGGATGGTGCCTGTACCTGACCCGTGGCCGGGAACTGATGTGGCAGAATTCTACGCGAAGAAAAATAAAATAAGCAAGTATATCAATTACTTATAACGATTGGGCATAAAAGCCATAACTGCTGGTTATCAAAGAGCCTACTACAATGCCGTACGGTTACTTATTGAGTTTCACGCACTTTCACGGCGCATCAGCCACGCTTCCAGGCCTTGGGCATTGACCTCGATGTCATCGCCGATACGGGCGAAGAGCTCTGCGTTGCTGAAGGGCGAGCCGTGCGCGTGCAGGCGCTCGGCCATCTGCATGGCCAGTGCGTTGCGCAGGGCACCATGGTTGCCGGCGTTCTCCAGCGCCAGCTCCACGCACGCCTCGATCAGGTGATGCAGGTCATCGGCCAGGCGCTCCACCTGCTCGATGCGGCTGTAGTGGGTCGGGTACATGCAAACCGGGGAGAAGGCCATCATACGCTCCAGCGAGGCGTGCCACGCCTGGGGATCGAACTGGGTGGGGGCGCTGGGCAGATAGACGAAGGGACCTTTGTCGGTGTCGAAGGTGCGCAACGACATGCCGAAGGTATCGCCGGTGAAGAAGCCGCGGCTGCGTTCATCCCAGACACAGAAATGATGGTAGGCGTGTCCCGGTGTATCGATGAACTTCAACACCCGGCCATTGAAATCGAGTTCGAAGCCGTCGGGTGCCTCGATGACGCGCTCGGCGGCGACCGGTACGGCCTCGCCGTAGGTCGTGCGCATCACCTCCGCGCCATAGACAGCCGTGGCACCGGCCCACAGTTTGGCGGGATCGATCATGTGCCGTGCCCCGCGCGGGTGGATCACCAGGCGCGCGTTGGGCAGCGCCGCCATCAGACTGCCGGCGCCGCCGGCGTGATCGAGGTGGACATGGGTGGGGATGACGTAATCGACCGCCGCACGATCGATGCCACGCGCGTCTAGGGTGGCGAGCAGATGCGGCACCCCCAGCGCCGTACCGGTTTCGACGAAGGCGTAGCGTCCCCCTGAGCCCATCAGGTAGCTGGCGGCCAGTTCCGGCTGCAGGAAGCCGGTATCGATACAGAGGATATCGTCGGGCAGTTCTCGCGGGGGTCGGTGTTCCACGGTGCAACTCACAGGGTCATGGGCCGGGGGGCTCATGCTGGCAGCTCACACCGGGGGCGTCAACGCACCCGCGTCATCCCCCGCCACCCCGGGGTGCGGCGCTTTCGACTATTCCGCCGCCCCTTCGCGATCGCGCATCGCAATCGACATCTCGCCGAACAGCACCTGCTTGAGGAAGCGATAGCCGAACTCCAGCAGCGCCACCTCATCGTTCTTGAGCTGGTCGAGCAACTCATCGTCGATCACGTAGGCCTGCTGAAAACCGCTGCTCAATACGAACCCGCGGAAATCGTCGAGGTTGTAGCAGGTCATGAAAAAGAGCCGCAGGCTGCGCTCCGAGGGCTTGCCAACGGCGGGTCCCGCTGATTTTTTCTTCAGTATCAGTTCGCGCCAGCCGAGACTGTGAGCATCGTATTCATCGAGACCCTGTTCCTCGCGGTACTCATCGATGGTCAGTTCGTTGTCTTCCTCGTGCCCCTTGCAATGCTCCTCCTTGACTACCGCGTAGTAATCCTTCTGCCCGCTCGTGCCCGTTTCGTGCAGCGAGAGCAGCCCCACCGGGTAGTAACGGCAGGCCGCCGGGCGGTCCTCGTAGACGCTGCACCCCTCATCGGTCATGAACAGGCACTGCGGACTGTCGTCCAGGGTGCGCAGCTTGACCCCGGCAATCCCCTTGGGCTCGAACTCGAAGGGTACGGCATAGTCGCGCAAAAAGGCGTCGGAGCGCAGGCCCAGCCGATTCTTCAGGCGCACGATGTCGTAGGGCGTCAGCGTGACATCGGCGTTCTTGCAGCAGGCATTGAAACACGAGATGCCCTTGTAGCAGCGGAAACGGATCTTGTGCGAGCCCTCGTAGCGTACGGGGACAACGGGACTGGTCCAGGATTTGGCGTCAGACTGGCTCATAAAAGGATCTCCACAATCGAGAGCGGGCCCGTAAGGGCAATGCAGGAGCGGCGGAAGCCGCGTATTTTGGGCCATTGCCCTGCGCGGCTTCCGCCGCTCCTGCAAAGAGAGGTTAGCTGCGAGTTTCTGCAATTGTTTCAACAATTGGTGCGCGTGACTACCACACAATTCGGCGTGAATTCGCAACTGTGAAATGAAGCCGGGCGCCCTCAGGCGCCCGGCATTTTGGTGCTATACCGCGAACACTGCTTCGCGGCTGCCGCCGCTCCTACTTGAAGAGCTTCGACTTGTCGACCAGATCGACGTGCTCGCGCTTGAACACGTTCCACTTCTTCGACGTCTTGTCGTAGGTGGAGTTGACGAAGCACTTCCAGTTCTCTTCGTCCACATAGTTGTGGTCCATACGATAGTAGAAACCGGGGTAACGGCTCTCTTCGCGGAACTGGATGTGCTTCATGTGGGCTTCCGCCGTCAGGATGCGGTGGTAGTTCTCCCAGGCACGCAGCAGTTCGTGCAGATCCTTGGCCCGCATCTTCTGGGCGTCTTCCTTCAGCATCTCCAGCTTGGCTTCGGCCACATCCAGCATCTTGGCGTTGGTTTTGTACCAGGTCGCCACACCCGCCACGTACTCGTCCATGATCTTCTGCAGGCGGAACTGCAGCATCTTGGGCGTGATGAAGTGGGGATTGACGTCGATGGCGGAGCTGTAGTCCTTGTGCTCGATGTAGTTGCGCACCGGCTTGTAGATCTCTTCGACCAACTGTTCCACGGAGGCATCGAGCTCGGGCTTCAGATCCTTGTTGTCCATCACGTACTTGACCATCGCCTTGGCCGCGAGACGGCCTTCGGCGTGCGAGCCGGAGGAGAACTTGTGACCGGAGGCACCCACGCCGTCACCGGCGGTGAACAGGCCGTTGATGGTGGTCATGGAGCGATAACCCCAGTTCCACTCGGCCGGCGCGCCCAGATCCTCGGGACCGGAGACCCAGATGCCGCAGCAGCCGGAGTGCGAGCCCAGCAGGTAGGGTTCGGTGGGCATCAGCTCGGAGTTGGTCTTCTCCGGCTCGATGTTCTCACCCGCCCAGACACCGGCCTGGCCGATACACATGTCGAGAAAGTCCTCCCACGCCTCGGCTTCGAGGTGCTTCACCTCTTTCGGGGTCAGGCTCTCGCGCAGATCGGCCAATGCGGTGACGGTATCCATGTAGATCGGGCCGCGGCCTTCGATCATCTCGTGCATCATGAGATGGTTGCGCAGGCAGGAGGCCGGAACGGCGGCCTGACCGTAGGGCGGATACTGATCCAGCATCGCCTTGTTGGTCTCCATATAGACATCGCCAAAGGCGTTGGTGGCCTTGGATTTGAACAGCAGGAACCAGGCGCCGACCGGGCCGTAACCGTCCTTGAAGCGGGCGGGCACGAAACGGTTTTCCATCATGGTGAGCTCGGCACCGGCCTCGGCGGCCATGGCATAGGTGGAACCCGCGTTCCACACCGGGTACCAGGCACGACCCGTGCCCTCGCCGACGGAGCGCGGACGGAAGATGTTCACCGCGCCGCCGCACACCAGCAGACAGGCCTTGAACTTGTAGACGACCACTTTGTGCTCGCGCACCGAGAAACCAACGGCACCGGCGATACGCTTGGGATCGTTCTTGTCATTGATCAACTTGACGATGAAGATACGCTCTTCGATGTTGTCCACACCCAGCGCCTTCTGCGCCGCCTCGGCGACGATCCACTTGTAGGATTCGCCGTTGATCATGATCTGCCACTTACCCGAACGCACCGGCTTGGCACCATCGCGCAGTGAAGGGATGCCCTCGCGCTGGGCCGCGGCACCGTCATGGCGCACGCCCTCGGCGTCGGTCTTCCAGATCGGCAGGCCCCAGTCCTCGAACAGGTGCACCGAATCGTCGACGTGACGGCCCAGGTCGTAGGCCAGATCGTCGCGGGTGATACCCATCAGATCGTTAGAGACCATGCGCGCGTAGTCGGCCGGATCCTGCTCGGTGCCGATGTAGGTGTTGATCGCCGAGAGGCCCTGCGCCACCGCACCCGAGCGCGGCAGAGCGGCCTTGTCGACCAGCTTGACCTTGATGTCGACGCCGGCCTCTTTGGCAGCTTCGACCCACGGCACGATTTCATAAGCGGCACCGCAGGCGGCCATACCGCCACCGATGATGAGGATGTCCACCTCTTCCTGGACAACCTCGGGATTTCCAAATGTTCCTTCAGCCATTTTCGTTACCTCGTTGCCTTTTCGACATTCGACGCCGTCGCAACCCGTGGGAGCGGCGGCAGCCGCGATAATTCGCGCCTTCCAGCGCTCCTACAAGCGGGTCAGCTCGCTGCGATTGCCCGGTTTCTGAACTCCGCCCAGGTTGAAGAATCCTGCCTCGCCGATCTTGCTGATGTCGGCCTTGGGCTTACCGGTGTAGGGCTCGATGGAGCCCTCCGGGGTGGTGCGGATCGGGAACTTGAAGCGTTTCATGGTCCCGTTACGGAACTTGATGGTCCAGATGATGGAGTCGGACCCGCGCAATGGCTGGACGCTGGCGCCCATGGGCACGATGTCGGCGTAGTGACGCGCCTCGATGGCCTGCTGCGGGCAGATCTTCACGCAGGAGTAGCACTCCCAGCACTGCTCCGGCTCCTGATTGTAGGCCTTCATGGCGTGGCCGGTGACGGAACCGTCTTTGTCCAGCGCCATCAGGTCATGGGGGCAGATGTACATGCAAGCGGTCTTGTCCTGACCCTTGCAGCCATCGCACTTGTCGGTACGTACGAATGTTGGCATCGTCTTTCTCTCCACTGCAGTTGGAATTTGATCGGGCCATGAAATCGATCGTCGTGATCGATTCATGGTGCGACAAGGGCGGTACATGTCCGCCCTTGTCTCACGCGGTTTTCTTCCGCGCCGAGGCGTCCCTGCCTCGGCTACCCACCGGCAATGGCCATTGCCGGATGGGTGGGTACATCCCGGGGATGCGGCCGGGACAAAGGCCCCGGAAAATCGATAACGCCGTCAGCGCGCCGAGTGGCCGCTCAACTTCACCTCGACCTTCTCACCGTCTTTGAGACTGGCGTAGTACTCGCGCAGAATGGCCAGCACCTCGGGACGACTGAAGTTATGCGGCACCTCGGTACCCTCCGAGAGCGCCTTGCGCAATTTGGTGCCAGAGAGCATCAGGCGATCTTCGGCGCTGTGCGGGCAGGTCTTCATCGACGACATGCCTTCGCACTTGTCGCACCAGAAGGTCCAGTCGATCTTCAGCGGCTGGGTCTCCAGGGCATCAGCCGGAATCTCACCGAAGATGTGATGGGCGTCGAAGGGGCCGTAATAGTCACCGACACCGGCGTGATCGCGCCCGACGATCAGGTGCGAGCAGCCGTAGTTCTGGCGGAACAGCGCGTGCAGCAGCGCCTCACGCGGCCCCGCGTAGCGCATATCGAGCGGGTAACCCGCCTGCACCACGGTGTCCTGCACGAAGTAGTTCTCCATCAGGGTGTCGATGGCGCGCACCCGCACTTCGGCCGGGATATCGCCGGGCTTCAGTTTGCCGAGCAGCGAGTGCACCAGCACGCCGTCGCAGATCTCGACCGCGATCTTGGCCAGGTACTCGTGCGAGCGGTGCATCGGGTTGCGGGTCTGGAACGCGGCAACCGTGCTCCAGCCTTTGGAGGTGAACAGTTCGCGCGTCTCGGCGGGGGTCAGGAAGATGCCCGGATACTTTTCCGGGAAGCCACCCAGCGACAGCACCTTGATCGGACCGGCGAGATTGACGTCGCCCTGGCCCATCACCATCTGCACGCCCGGGTGCTCGTCGTCGGTGGTCTTGAACACCGTCATGCACTCATGGGCCTTGTCGATGGTGTACTTCTCGGTCACCTGCATGGTGGCCATGATCTCGCCGTCGACGGTGACCAGGGCAATGTCCTGACCCTCCTTGATGCTGGCGGCGCTCAGCGTGTCGGTGGACAACGTGATCGGGATCGGCCAGAAGAGGCCGCTGGCTGTCTTCATACCATCGCAGACACCGGACCAATCGGCGTGCGTCATGAAACCGGTCAGCGGCGTAAAACCGCCGATACCCATCATTACCAGATCGCCCGCTTCGCGCGAGCTGACGCGCACTTGCGGCAATGCGGCGGCGCGGGTCTGCTCCTGCTCCAGAGCGGCACCGGCCAGCAACAGGGGCTTGAGCTCTCCCCCCCCATGGGGATTCACCAGCTTGGACATGATTCGATTCTCTATTTGTCAGCCCGTGTAGCGAAATGCGAGTGGTTGACACGCAAAACACGGGCGTAGGGCTGCACCAGGAAGAAAAACCTTAAGGGAGCCGGCAGGGGGGTGCCAAACAGGTATTATCACTGCGGGTATAAAGACGCCTTATTTAACCGACGCGCGCGTCAATCCCATCGCCTGTCTTGCTGTGAACCTTTCTCAAAATCCCCCGCCTGCTGTGCCGGTCGCTCGTGGTTCCGGCGCCAGGCGCGGCGAGCGTGGTTGGGTCATCCCAATGAGCGAGCCGCAACGCCGCGTCATCCCAGCAACATGCGTAACCCGACGACGGCGAGAAAAAGCGCAAAAAAGCGCTTCAGACCCTGGGCGGGAATCTGGTGCGCCCAACGCGCCCCCAGCGGAGCAAACAGCACGCTGGCAACGGCAATGCCGGCAACGGCGGGCCAGTAGAGATAGCCCGTGCTCCACGCTGGCAGGCCCGGTTCGTTCAGGCCCGTCACCAGGAAGCCGGCACTCCCGGCAATCGCAATCGGGAGCCCGCAGGCGGCGGAGATCGCCACAGCGTTGCGCATCGCAACGTTGCACCAGACCAGGAACGGCACGGCCAAACTCCCGCCGCCTATCCCCACCACCGCCGAAACGGCACCGATGACGATGCCCACCGCGCTGCTGGCGAGTGTGCCGGGCAGCTCGCGGTGCGGTGCGGGTTTGGCGCCCAAACCCATCTGCGCGGCGACCAGCAGCACGAAAACGGCGAACACCCGGCGCAGCACATCGGCCGGCAGCCAGTCGGCGATCACCGCCCCGAGCAGGCTGCCCACGACGATACCCGGTGTCAGCCGCCAGAATACCGGCCACCGCACCGCGCCGTGCAGGTGATGGGCGCGCACCGATGAGATCGAGGTAAGCACGATGGTCGCCAGCGAGGTGCCGACCGCCATGTGCACCAGTAACGCCTCGTTGAATCCCTGGGCATGAAAGATGAACACCAGCGCCGGCACGATGACGAGACCGCCGCCGACACCCAGCAGTCCGGCCAGCGTGCCCGCCAGCGCTCCGGTGACGAGGTAGATGAGTAAGAATTCCATGAGTGGCAATACCACTGTTGCTCTTCGCCGGTTAGCCTACACGGATTCTCGCGAGATGCCAGAAACCGAGCCTACACTTCAAGTGAGGCTGGACAATCAACAACGGAGCGAATCATGCAAGAGCGAACCGTATGTATCCTCGGTGGTACCGGTTTCGTCGGTAGCTGGATGGTCACCCGCCTGGTCGATGCCGGCTACCAGGTGCGGATCCCGACGCGCCACGCCCACCGGGCACGGCATCTGCGGCTGCTGCCCACTGCGCAGGTGATCGAGGCCAACGTGTACGACCCCGACACACTGGAAGGCTTGGTCTCCGGCTGCGCGGCGGCGATCAACCTGGTGGGCATCCTCAACGAACGAGGGCGCGATGGCAGCGGGTTTCGCAAGGCGCATGTCGAGCTGCCCGAGCGACTGATCGCCGCCTGCCAGGCGCGCGGGGTAACGCGGCTGCTGCACATGAGCGCATTGCATGCCGATGCCCACGGCGGCTTGAGCCACTACCTGCGCACCAAGGGCGAAGCGGAAGCGCTGGTCCATGCCGCGCCCAACCTGGAGACGACCAGCTTTCGCCCGTCGGTGATCTTCGGACCCGGCGACAGCTTCTTCAACCGCTTCGCCAAGCTGCTGCGCCTGACGCCGTGGATCTTCCCACTGGCCTGCCCCGAGTCACGCTTCGCCCCGATCTACGTCGATGACGTCGCCAGCGCCTTTGTCCATGCCCTCGACAATCCGGCCACTATCGGCCAACGTTACGATCTCTGCGGCCCGCAGATCTTCACCCTGCGCGAACTGGTCGCCTATGCCAGCCGCCAGATCGGTAAGCGGCATTGGATCCTGGGATTGAGCGACGGCCTGTCGAAGCTGCAGGCGCGGTTGCTGGAGTTCGTCCCGGGCAAACCGATGTCGCTCGACAACTACCACTCGCTGCAGACCGACAGCATCTGTAGCGGTCCCATCGCGGAAGAACTGGGTGTCGTCCCTACGGCAATCGATTCGGTCGTGCCGCAGTACCTGGGTCGCCGGAGTCAACGCGCGAGCTACGACGCGTTGCGACAGGTGACCCGTCGCGGCTAAGCGCCGCCAGACGCTGTTTTCGCTCCTCCGGCGCCAGGCCGCCGATGCGTTTCGCAGCACGATAGAAGGCGGCGAAATCGCCGTGCTCGTTCTCCAGCAGCGCCGCGAAGGCCGGCACCCAACTCCGATAGGTGGCGACGGCGCTCAGTTTGGCGTTGTTGAGATCGCTGGCGAACCATGCGTCGTAACCACGGTAGTCTCCCCAGCGATCACGCAGCGCGGCGTACTGCATGCGCATCCGCTGATAGATCTCTGCCTTCGCATGGCGCTTACCGGAATCCGGCTCAGCGTTGGCGTAGAGTTGCACCAGTTGCTCGCGCGTCGCGGACACCAACGCCAGGAACTCGCCCTGACGCCCCTGCTGATCGGCATACGCCACCCGCTCCGACGCTTCGCCGTACTGTTGCAGATAGCGCCGCACACCGGCCAGCTGCACCGCCGTCGCGAAACTTTCGTTAAAGGCACTGTCATCGTCGATATAGAGCTGCTGGTGAGCCAGCTCATGGAACACCAAGCCCGCCAGTTGATGGCGCGGCAGATCCAAAAAGGTGTTGAGCACCGGATCGTCGAACCAACCCAGCGTCGAGTAGGCGCGAATTCCCGCCACCGACACATCCTTGCCCTCGGCCTTCAGTCCGGCGGCGAACAGGCGTGCATCGCGTTCATCGAAATAGCCCCGGTAAGCCAGACAGCCCACCATCAAAAAACACCACTGCTCCGGTTGCAGTGAAAACTCCGGCGTGGCAAAGACATTCCACACCGCGTAGGGGCGATCGAGATCGGCGTAGATCCGGTAACTGTCGTTGTCGGGCAGCGCCAATTCGCGCGTGGCGAAGTCGCGGATCTTCAGCACTTCGAGCAGTTTTTCGCGGGTTGCAGTCGGCACTGTTTCATCGGCTGCCACTTCGCTGATGGGGCGGCGTTTGCTCATCAGGTCGAGTTGGCCGGTGATGGATTGGGAGTAATAGCTGAGGTTGGAGCAGCCGGTGAGCAGAAGGGTTGCTACGAGTGTGACTAGGGATTTAAGGTTCATTCAGACCGTCTGCCGGGACTCTGTTTCGTCATGCCTTCAAAGCCTGCCCCGGTATGGTAATGGCCTGGGCCGGTATCCAGGAGTTTAACGGGTTAAGTGCGGCTGCGCTGAAGGGGATGGGAACGTCAGAACCGGAACCCTGGATTGTGGGTGCGTTATGCGCACCGGCTCAGCAGACAAAAACAACCCGTAGGGCGCAATAACCGAAGGGCATTGCACCGCATGTCGATTCCATCCCTCAATCCCGTCTCACCAACCCCAGCCCCTCCTTATTGATAATTGGTCAATCACCTCACGCCGTTTGCCATTGGACATGGAAAAACGGACGGAATACCGGGATAGATTCAATTTCCACTAATACTTGAGTGTTCAAATAATCGCACTCACACCTCTGCGCTACTCGGCGTTGCCGACGGTGAGCACTAGTATCGTCGCAGTCAGCAGAAAACAAATCTGCCACCTTAACGTTCCGTCACCTATACGCCACTTTTCTGCCTTTTCCGGGAACTCCCCTTATCGCTTCAACCATTCGATTGCGCCATCGAAATGGTCGAACACTTTGATCGTAAATCCTCGATTGACCGCAATGCTCTAAAAAAGGAGCTCATGGGCAGTGAGGCGGGAATACAAGACCGCGCTCTTGAGATTCCGGAGCCCTTCGGCCAACTCATCTTGCGGGTTTGCCGTTTCGAATGCCTGCGCCACTCCGGTGATGACCTTTGTCTTTGTCAAGTCGTACAGAAAGAGACGGCATTTGTGCTCAGAGGAAATCCGCAACGTGGCCCCTTGCAGCGCTACACTGTCCTTCGGGCTATGAAACTCACCAGTCACGTGACCGTGCAGATACCCCGTGTCGTATCGAGATCGTAGTCGTACTCCATAATTCATCGCCCAAAGGTTTCTTACAGTTCCGGAGAAATTTTACTTGGCTGCATATTCAATCGTCAGGCGCGCAAAGCGCACCTCGCAATCCCTGGTTCCGGTGTTGACGTTCCCGCCTCTTTGAGGCCTGATCCAAGCCAAGCTGCACTACTCGGCGCTACCGACGGGGCGGGAACATCAGAATCAGAACCCTAGCCTGTGGGTGTGCTATGCACACCAGAAAATTGCAATCCTAACAGGGTCGTCTCATAGACTTTCTTATTTCACCGTAATTGCCTATCCGTTAACCCCGACTGATCCCCGTTCACCCCCTCATATACCTTGGACCGTGGTCAGTTCGACGTCGAGGGTCATACCACCATCGACCGCAAATGCCTGCCAGCGCAGGATGACTTCGTCCTGGAGAACCTCGCGCTGATCCGCGCTTGCCTTGCCAACTAGCTCGGCAAGCGGTGTGCTAAAGATGTACTGCCAGATGAAATCCTGCGGCGCGGGGAGCAGGAGCGTTCTGTTTGTCTTTTGAATTTCGATGTCGGAAAAACCAGCGTCAGCCATGAGACTTCTGAGCCTATCGGCATCGTGGAGCGAGAAGACCACATTGACGAAGGCAGCGCACTTGGGATCGATGTTTTTGGCGAGCGCCTCCGCAAGCGCGACAAAGATCGCCGGCGTGGGACCCGGCAGGTTCAGAATCACACGACCACCCCGCTTGAGTATCCGTCGAATTTCTTTGAGGGCCTTGAGCTTGTCGGGAATGAACTGCAAGCCCATCTGGCACAGGACGACGTCGAATGACGCATCTGCAAGCGGCATCGCCTCGGCGCTGGTTTCGTACCAATCAATCGCCAGATCCTTCGGCGTCACAGTTCGGGCAACGGAGAGCATTCCGGGATTCACATCCAGTCCGGCGACGGTTGCGCCCTGGCAAACCTGTTGGGCAGCGAGCCGGGTCACGACGCCGGTGCCGCATGCGACATCGAGAACTTTCTCCCCCGGTTTCAGGTCGGCCGCTACGATGAGATCGTTCGCAAGTGGCTCGCCGATGGCCGGCACGAAGAATCGCTCGTAATTCTCTGGTCCGGTACCGCAGTAATTTGCTTCATCGAATGCTAGCTGAGTCATGGTGTCCTCCTTGGGTGAGACAGGATGTCTACTCTTCGACAACCAATCATAGGAGGGCCAACCAGGTGTTTCATCGCGCAAATTGACCATCGGCGTTCAGTTCAATGATGGTTAATTTTGACTATTCACGGGTTCCGACGAGGTCGTTTGCAAACGCATAGGCGCTCGCCGCTGTTCGTGATGTAACACCGATCTTGGTGAAGATGTTACTGACGTGGCGCGCTACAGTGTGCTCGCTGATATCGAGGTCCGCCGCGATCTGACGGTTGGTCTTCCCCGCGGCGATGAGTGAGAGTACTTGCCTTTCGCGTGAGGTAAGGTCAGCCACGCCGCCCCCCGGTCTCTTGCCACCGCGCAGCTGATCCAATTCCGGACGTGCCCCCAGGCGCCCGAATACCAACGCGGCCGCCTCATAGTGCATGGTGGCCGTATCGAAATCACCAAGTTGTTCGCACGCGCGACCAATCAGAACGCGAACCCGCGCCGACTCGAATGGTGCCTGAAATCTCTGCCACAGGGTCCAAGCCTCACGCAGACTGGCCAGTGCCTGCTGGGGTTCACCGCTGGCCAAGGTGACCGCCCCCTTGGCCTGAGCGGCTATTGCCTGCAGCAACGGCGCTTTCATCTCACTCGCAATCGCGGAAAGCTCCTCTGCGGCCGACCGAGCAGACTCCAGTTCATCGATGGCGAGCATGATCTCCACGAAAGGACCGAGGATCTTGATCTGCTGCGTGCCAGCGCCCGGCCCCTGCTGACTCCCAGCCTCGTTCACCACGCGGCGGATCGACGCGGCTGCCGCCTTCGCATCTCCCTGCGCCAGTCGCAAAAGTGACACACCCGGCTGCGGCTCGAACTCCTTTTTGCCTGCTTCGCGGTAAGCCGTGTCGGCCAGCGCCAACTCCCCGGCGAGACGATGAAGTTCCGCTTGTTGATAAAATGCACGACCTGCCAACTGTTGCTCAGAGTCTCTGGAGAGAAGCTCGCACGCCCGCTCTGCTTCGCTCAGGGCGGCACGCCAATCGCCCTTGAACTGCATCAACTCCGATCGATGAATGAGGCATTGGCCGCGAAATGCAACTAACTCGGGTTGCGACCTGCACCATCTGTCTAGAGCCACGGTCCACTCGTGGGCACGATCAAGATCGTAAATGCGTTCGCAGGTCATAATCACCGCGCAATAGACGATACCCGCCATAATCGGAGTCGCCCGGCCCGACGTCACAGTAACCATAGCCTCATCGAGCAGAACAACACCTTCGTCGGTGTGCCGCATTTGGATCAAAACCTGTCCGTGGCTTAGCAGTGCAGCGGCCAGAAGGTCGGAATCACTGAACCGCTCACCCAAATGCGTTGCTCGTGTAAACTGCGAGCAAGCTTCTTCACTCCGCCCTTTGAACATGGACAAGAGTCCTGAAACCACAAGAAGTAGTCCGCGTTCAGAGCATTCACCTTGCTCCTTGCTGATGAGTCGCTGGCACTTTGACAGCCAGCCGCGGCTTTGAGCGCCATTGCCTCCAAGCAGAAGACAAAGACTCAACCAGAACCCAACTCGGACAGCTCGCAGACAATCGCCCTGTTCCACAAGCGCGTTGTGTGCTCTCGTCCAGGTCGAGATGGCCCTATCGTCTTCGCCGATGAGGTAGGCGGCACGACCGAGCTGTTCGAGATCAGAAGCGACGAGCGGCGATTCGGCATCCGCTGTCGAGAGCAGGTCAAAGGCAACTCTCCATTGACATTGCTTAAATGCCCGTCTCCCCGATTCCAATGCCCGAGACGTTTCCACTAGCGTTTCCTTAAGCTTGGTAGCCCGGATGAAGGCCGCAATCTGGGGGGTTGTGTCGCCGGCCAATTCCCCGGATTTCGCTGCGCTTCATCCGGGCTACGTTCGCCACGAAATCAAATCAGCGGGTGGGACTAAAAGGGGTCGGACTAAAAGGGGTCAGTACCCTTTAATTCGTTCCCTGATAGCGAAACCGCTCGGTTAAAGGGTACTGACCCCTTTTCGGCCTGACCCCTTTTCGGCCTTTTCGCGCGCCGCAGATGCGCTTTGCTCAATCAGCGATCACCCCGCGGGTCATCGGTGCCGGTGTCTCTGCGCCTGAGGCCTTCTTTCTGCATCTGCTTGGCAGCTTCCAGATTGGCGGCCGACGGCGCGCTGTCCGGGTTGGGATTCACCACGATGGATTCACCGGGATTGAGCCGCGGGGCCGGTACGAATCCGCCACCTTCACGCCCTCCCGGGTTGACCCGGTTTACCGCGCCGGGATCAACGCCATCGATCCGGCATTTCCATGGCATGGTATAGCACAGCGTGGCGGTTCCCTGGCCGCTGTCGGAATCGGGGTCGATGGTGCGGTCGAATTGCGGGTCACGCACCGGCGGGTCAGTTTTGTCACCGCCGAGTTCGCGTCCCGGGTGGGTGTATGTGGAGCTCACCCGGCCGCTAGCGTCGCGGGTCTCCTGGGTCTCCTGAACTATGGCGCCGGATTGACCCGAGCGCACATCGTGGGTTCCTGCGGTTCGCACCAGCAGTGTCGAGGTGGAAGAGCCATCGGCACGGGTGTGAGTGCGAGATGAGGAGATGAACTCGCCGGTTTCGGCATCATAGGTGGATCGGGTGTCAACAGTTCCACCCTGACCATCGCTCTTTCTGCCGGTGTAGTAGATGGTGCCGCCTTCATCGTGCCGGGTCATTCCGCCCTGGCTGGCGGCCCCGCTGGCCCAATCTTTTGGGTTTGCCGAGGGAACCAAGGGGTTCTTTCCGCGACCCCGGTTGTTGTCCGGCAGATCCGGTGCATAGCGCCCGAGGGGATTCTCAAAACCCTTCGAGTTCTGCTGCCCGGGCAGTTTGTTCCAGTCGGTACCACCCTTGCTGTTTCTGCCGAGGGTTGAGCCCGGTATGTCGGTAATATTGCCCTGGCGTGCCGGAGCCCCCGGTACTTGTGGAATGGCGTCTTTGGCGCTGCCCAGGCCGCGTGCTGCGTTGTTCTCCGGCAGCTTTCGCAGTGCCGGATTGTCCAGTCTGCCGGGCCCGGTTGCCGAGCCGGGGCCCTGTACGGCAGGCAGGCGAATGCCGGGGTTTTTCGGAATCTGTTCGCTATTGGCTGGCTGCTCGGACGCAGTGGTAGCGGGCTTCTGCGTGATCGCCATGACGGATGGGGCTTTCGTCGGCTTTTTTGTTACTGCCTTCAGGTCGGGATTCGCCCCTGCAGCCGAGGCGTTGATACTGAAAAGTATCGGAATGACCGCTCCGTAGAGTCGCAGCTTCATAGTCCCTCTCCAATTCCTTGACTGTTAAGTTCATAGTGGGTGAGTCGGCCAGGAACGAATTGGGTTCAATCTGATCGCATTTTCCCCACATCAGGTGGTGAGGTTAGCGTAATCCCCTATGAGGGATAAAGGACTATACGCTCAGATTCTGGGCATTGAGCGAGGGAATAACCGGGGTCAGAGCATGTTCCGCACGGTACCCATGCGCATCTCATTGAGGGCCTTCATTATCGACGACAACAGGTTGTAGAGTTGATTCGACTTCTGATCAAAGTTCTGAAAGGCTGTGGTGGCCATCTGTCGGTTGTTGCGAACGGTCTCCTTTATCGACTCGACCTCCTTGATGGCGTTATTCAATTCAGATCGATCCAGGCGCTTGACCTTGGCGGCGACCCTCCGCTTGTTGATCCGCTCGTTCAGGACCTTGGTTTCCGCCCCGAGGCGTTCCATATCGGTCCGTTTCAATGTTCCGCCCTGCGCTTTCCTTGCTAAACCTTCGAGGCGACTGGCCAGTGCCCTCGCGGCGTCGGCGTTCGCCTGCAGCTCGCGCTGAGTAGCTGCAACGCTTGTCCGCTCTTTCTGATTCAGGCCCGCAGGCATCTTGGTGCTGGCGTGCATTTGCATTGCCTTGCCGATCTCGCGCAACTCATAGGCATGGCGCCACAGATCCCGACCAACCTTGTCTATATCAGTCCCGGCCGGTTTCGCTGCCCAGCTCGCAGCAAAGACCATGAAGAGCGTCAAGACGCCGAGTCTTGCCAACACTTTCATTGCAATGACCTTACGTTACTCATGTTGTCACCGGCATGCACTTCAGAGGCGAATCCGCACAGGTTGATATGCGGAAGATGGCCAGCTGACTCCCTGCAGCCTGTTTCCAATGTTCAAAAACCTTATCCCCATCTTTCCGACAGTTCAACAGCTTTTCTGACGCCCAGTGTTGACGTTCCCCTCCCGTCGGCAGCGCCGAGTAGCGCAGCTTGGCTTGGATCAGGCCCGCAGGGGCGAGCCAGGGAGGGCTCGCCTCGCCGTCAGCGCGGGGTGAGGCGGATCAGGCCTGCGATCCAGTGAATCGCAGGCCCGCCGAACGGGTCGATCAGGAGGGTCGACCCCGGGGTTTTGAGCGTAGCAGGGATAGCGAAGCTTAAAACCGCTGTCGGTGTAGCACCAAGCCAAGCGAGCAACGCAGGGAACCACTCGCAGAGGAGCGCAGCCGTTGGGTGTCCTTTCTTTTGGTAACTTTTGGATCCAGGCCGTCCATGGTCTAGACCTTTCAGGCGCACTAAAGTGCGCCCAATTTCGTTCCCGACGAAATTGTCTTTGGACAAGCAAAGAAAAGTTACCCGGCCGCGGGGGCGGACTCCCCGCATTCAATCACCGTGGCGTAGCCACACCTAATCCCCCTTCTGCCCCACCAAATGCACATCCCGCTGCGGAAACGGAATCCTGATCCCGGCCTCCTTGAAACGCCGCCAGATCCCCAGATTCACTTCCGAACGCACATTGGCAATGCCGTTCTCGGGATCCGCGATCCACACCCGCAACTCCAGCAAGATTCCGTTGTCACCGAACTCCATCAGACGCACCACCGGCAGAGGATCTTGAAGCACCCGCGCGGAATCCTGCGCCGCATCCAGCAATAACTGCATCGCCTGTTCCGGATCATCGCCGTAGCTGATCTGAACCGGGCAGCGCACACGTATGTTGCGATCACTGTAGCTCCAGTTGATCACCTCGTTGGAGATGAAGGTCTCGTTGGGGATCAAGGTCTCCACGCCATCGCGATTGCGCACCACCAGATAACGCGCACGCAGCTCCAACACCCAGCCGAAGGTGTTACCCACGGTAATGATGTCACCGGGGCGAATGGAGCGATCGAAAATCAGAATGAATCCACTGATGAAATTGCTGGCAATGCGTTGCAGACCGAACCCGAGCCCGACACCCACAGCACCGCCAAAGACTGCGAACGCAGTCAAATTGATGCCAGCGGCCTCCACCGTCATCAGCGCGGCCACGGTCACCAGAATGAATTTGACGAACTTGGAGACACCAACCTTCAAGGTCGGACTCAAGGTCTGCGAGCGCGCCAGACGCTGTTCCACCATCTTGGCCAGCCACAGGGCGGCGGTGAAGAGGAAGACGAGGAACATCACCACCTTGATACTCGCCAGCGCGGTGATGCGCACCGACCCCACCTGGAATCCGAGTCCGTCCAGCGCCTTGGTGACGGGGTCCAGCCAATTGAGCAGGTGCAACGCGACCACGACCCAGATCGTAAACGCGATGAGGTTCTCCCATGCCTTGAGTGCGGGCGAGGGCGCAAAACTCTTGCGCAGCATGTAGATCACGACACGGACCGCGGCGAGCGACAGCATCAGCGGTACGGCAATATCCAGCAACGCGGTGGGCAAACCCAAAGCACTGGTCACCGCACGCCCGAGCAATGCCACCCCGAGCAACACCAGCGGAAACGCGAGGCGCTGCAAACTGCGCCGGGTCAGCTTGCGCAATCCCACTCCGGCCGCCTCACCACGAAAGCGCCCACCCAGCCAGCGGTGCACCAGCATCGCTACGGTACCCGCCACGACCAGCAACCCCACCTGCAGCCAGAACTGCGGCTCCTCGATTCCGCCGAATTCAGCCCTCAGTTTGTGAAACAGTGAATCGATTTGATCCAATGTGGGTTTCCTCGCAACCGGACAGACGGTTTTTTGTATGGCGTACGTTCACTACAATAGCACCTCCCCACCGGCCCGCCGAACCCCAACCGCTCATGACCGATCGCCCCGACAGCGCTGCAGCGCAACGCCGTATCCGCAGTTTCGTACGCCGTGAGGGGCGCATGACCGACGCCCAGCGTGCCGCGCTGGAGACGCTGTGGCCGCGCTACGGGATCGATCCCGATTCGGGTCCGCTCGATTTCACGGCCTGGTTCGGGCGTAACGCCCCCGTACACCTGGAAATCGGCTTCGGCATGGGCCAGAGTCTGGCGCACATGGCGGCGGAGAACAGCGCGGCGAACTATCTGGGTATCGAGGTCTACCGTCCCGGCGTGGGCCATCTGCTGCGCGAACTGAAGGAACGCGCCATCGATAACGTGAGAGTCATCTGCGCCGACGCCGTCGAGGTGCTGGAGCGCAACATCCTCCCTGACAGCCTCGCGGCGGTGTATCTCTTTTTCCCCGATCCCTGGCCCAAGAAACGCCACCACAAACGGCGCATCGTGCAACCCGAGTGGGTGCGTCTGGTGCATTCGCGCCTCGCGCGAGGTGGTCGCTTGCACATGGCCACCGACTGGGAAGATTACGCCGAACAGATGCGCGCGGTGATGGCTGCGGCGCAGGGGTTTCACAACCTCGGCGATGCTGACGGCTATGCCCAACGACCCGACTATCGACCTGAGACCAAATTCGAGCGCCGCGGGCTGCGCCTGGGACACGGGGTATGGGACCTGATTTACGCGAAGGCGTGATCGATACCCGGCAGCGCCGGGGGTTACCGGTGCGGCGCAAACGCGCTGGTGGATACTCTTCGCCCGCAGCAACCGTTACGATGGGCGCCCGACCCGATGGCCAACCCCACTGCTACCGATTGAGCCCGATTTGGAATTCCTCGATCCCCAGGTTCTGATCATTCTGATGGCGCTATCGTTTGCGGCGGGTTTTATCGACGCCGTAGCCGGCGGCGGCGGCGCGATCCTGCTCCCGGCGCTGCTTACCGCGGGGATACCCGGCCATCTTGCGCTGGGCACCAACAAACTCGCCGCCACCTTCGGCTCCACCACCGCGGCGCTGACCTATGTCCGCAAGGGACTGTTCCGCCCGCCACTGTGGAAAGCGGCGATGATAGGCACCTTTGTCGGTGCCTGCACCGGCACCTTGACGACGTTTCTCTTTTCCTCCGACGAGTTGGACAGACTGCTGCCACCGCTCATCGTCGCGGCGGCCATCTGGCTGCTGATACAACGTCGCCGCGGCGCCATCGAGAATCCCGTGCGTTTCCAACCGCCCAGCCGTTCGAGCGGAGCACTCGGCGGCACCCTCGGTTTCTACGACGGGTTCTTCGGTCCGGGCACCGGCAGCTTCTGGACTACACTGCTAATGAACCTCTACCCGGTGGGCATCGTCGAGGCATCGGGCGCGGCGCGCTTCATGAACTGGATCAGCAACGCCGTCTCCATGCTCACCTTCATGGCCCTGGGCAGCGTGCGTTACGAGGTGGGGATTCCGCTGGGACTGACGCTGATGATCGGTGCCTGGCTCGGTGCGCATTCGGCGATTCGTTTCGGCGGCCGCTTTATCCGCCCCGTCCTGATCCTGGTGACACTCGCCCTTGCCGGGCGGCTGATCTGGGTGGAGTGGCTGCAATAAACGACGAGAGTGAGCGATGACTGAAGAACTGTTCCGTGAAGACGCCTACCAACGCGAGTGCGAGGCTCTCATCACCGCCGCCGACGAGCGCGGCATACGACTCGATCGCACCGTTTTCTACCCGCAGGGCGGTGGGCAGCCGGGCGATCAAGGTATTCTGCGAATGAGCGATGGACGCGAGATCGTCATCATCGATACCCGCAAGGGCGAAGACGACATCCTGCACATTTCGGCCCCGGGCAGCCCAATGCCGAAAGTCGGATCGCCGGTCACCGCCATGCTCGACTGGTCGGTGCGCTATCCACGCATGCGCATGCACACCTGCCTGCATCTGTTGAGCGCCGTGCTGCCCTATCCGGTGACCGGCGGTTCGGTGCGCGACGACAGCGGCCGCCTCGACTTCGATCTGCCCGAGAGCCCCGACAAAGAGCAAGCGAGCGCCGAACTCAACCGCCTGATCACCGCCGACCGCCCCGTCACCTACCGCTGGATCAGCGACGCTGAACTCGATGCGCAGCCCGACCTGGTCAAGACCCTGTCGGTGCAACCGCCGCGCGGACAGGGCCAGGTGCGCCTGGTGGACATCGCCGATACCGATCTGCAGCCCTGCGGCGGCACCCACGTGGCGCGCACCGGCGAGATCGGACGCGTGCGCATCAGCAAGATCGAGAAAAAGGGGCGCCAGAACCGCCGCGTGAATATCGTTTTCGACCCGTAGGAGCAGCGGAAGCCGCGAATATCGCCTGGCAGAATAGATCCTTTGCGGCTTGGTGAGAGGACATCATTGGTAGCTGTTTCAATAAAACCTGTCCCTCTCGCCAAGCCGCCAAGGGCGCGAGGGGCGCCAAGAACGGCCTATAATTTCTTACTCTTTCTTTGCGAACTTGGCGTCTTAGCGCGAAACAGAGCCCCATAGAAAATCGCGGCTTCCGCCGCTCCTACCGTCAAGCAACCCATGGAGAACACCATGACCCAACCCCGCCACCACATCCATGCGCTCGAACTCGGCCCGATGGAAAATTTCGTCTACATCATCCACGATCAGGCCAGCGGCCGCGCCGCAGTGGTCGATCCGGCGTGGGATGTGCCCGAGGTTTTGAAGCTGGCGGCGGCGCAGAACATACGCATCAGCGACATCCTGCTCACCCACAGCCATCACGACCACGTCAACGGCATCGAGGAACTGTTGAGCGCGACCGACGCGCAGCTTCATCTCCTCAAGGCCGAGGCCGATTTCTGGGGCGCCGAACTGCCGCGCCCCAAATTGCACCACGGCGGTGACCGGATCATCCTCGGCGAGACCACCATCGATATTCTGCATACACCCGGCCACACCCCCGGCTCGGCGTGTTACCTGGTGGATGGCGATCTGGTTTCCGGCGATACGCTGTTCGTGTTCGGCTGCGGGCGCTGCGATCTCAGCGGCGGCAATCCCGAACAGATGTACGACACGCTGCGCCATCTGCGTGACGATCTGCCGGAAGGCACGATCATCCGCCCCGGTCACAACTACGCGGTCAAAGAGACTTCGACCATGGCCGAGCAGCGCGAGGGCAATCCCTTTATGCACTTTCACGACGTGGATGCCTTCGTCCACTACCGCATGCACGAGCACGACCGCATCCGCAACAGCCCCTACGGTCCGGTGCCGGCCGGCAAGCTCGCGTAGGAGCGGCGGAAGCCGCGAATGAATTGAGTCGAATCTCTCGTAAAGACGCCAAGGCCAGCTCGCTAGTTTCCTTGATTCATCCTTAGCGAACCCGGTGTCTCTACCGCTTTGCGCAAACCAGTAATCAACCAATATTCGCCGCTGCCGCCGCTCCTGCCACAACCGCCTTTCAACGGCGACGGTGGCGCCAGAGGCATTTCGCATTCCCCACCGCTCGCTGTATGCTCGACAGCACTCCTCACAATCGGGATGTACCATGTTCGAAGTCGCCGAGTTGGGCCACAAGGTCGCCAAGAAGGAGTACCACGAGCGGGTTCCCGCACTGCGTACCGAACTGCTGGTGGCACAGCAGGCGCTGCGCAAGGCCGATTTTCCCGTCCTGATTCTGGTATCCGGCGCCGATGGCGCGGGCAAAGGTTCCACGGTCAATCTGATCAACGAGTGGCTCGACCCGCGCTATGTGCGCACCTATGCTTTCGGACCACCCACCGACGAAGAGCGCGAACGCCCGCCTTATTGGCGCTACTGGAGCGCGCTGCCCGCCAAAGGGCGTATCGGTTTGTACGTCGGCTCCTGGTACAGCGATCCCATCGCCCACCGGGTGCGTAGCGATTACACCGACGCCGAATTCGACACCGCACTCGCCCGCATCAATGCCTTTGAAAAGACCCTGGTCGACGACGGCGCGCTGATCATCAAGTTCTGGCTGCACCTCAGCAAACGGGAACAGAAGAAACGGCTGCAACGCCTGGAGGAGGATCCCGAAACCCGCTGGCGCGTAAGCAAACAGGACTGGGAACAACTGAAGATCTACGACCGCTTCGTGCACATTGCCGAGCACACATTGCGCGCCACCAGCACCGGCGAGGCGTCGTGGACCATCGTCGAGGGTTCGGACGCGCGCTATCGCAATCTCACGGTCGGTCAGTGCATCCTTGACCGCATCAACCATCGGCTGACGGAAAACATCCAACGCGACCCGCCGCAACCGCATCTGCTGCCCATCGCCGCGCCCGCGCCGGGAACCGAGCCGGTGAGTGTCCTGCAAGCGGTGGACCTGAAGAAAACGCTCGGCAAGGACGCCTACAAGACGCAGCTCAAAACCCTGCAATCACGACTGGGCAAGCTGTCACGCAAGGCGCTGACGAAAAAGGTCTCCAGCATGGTGATGCTGGAAGGTTGGGATGCCGCCGGCAAAGGCGGTTTGATTCGACGCATGACCGCGGCCATGGACGCGCGCGTCTATCAGGTCATCCCCGTAGCCGCCCCGACCGATGAAGAGACGGCCCACCACTATCTGTGGCGCTTCTGGCGGCACATCCCTCGCGCCGGGCATGTCACTATCTATGATCGCAGCTGGTACGGACGGGTGCTGGTCGAGCGCATCGAAGGCTATACCCACCAGCAGGACTGGATGCGCGCCTATACCGAGATCTGCGACTTCGAGGAACAGCTGACCCGCCATGGCATCGTGATCGTAAAGTTCTGGGTGCATATCGATCGCGAGGAGCAGCTGGCGCGTTTCAAGGCCCGTGAACAGACGCCGCACAAGCAGCACAAGATCACCGAAGAGGATTACCGCAACCGCGAGAAGTGGAAAGCGTACGAGCACGCGGTCAACGACATGATCGAGCGCACCAGCACCGATTACGCACCCTGGACCATCATCGCCGGCAACGACAAAAAGTACGCCCGTGTTCAGGCGCTCGAAGTGTTCTGTGACAGATTGGAAAAGGCGCTGTAGTCACTTCTGCGACGATTGCTTCCACCCGCTCGACTTTAAACGGTCAGTCGGTTACTGCTTCACCTGCGCGCTGTCGCGCCCCTCCGTATACTGCGGCAGTCCGTCGTTTATCACCGCCCAGTTCGCGCCGTAGGCGACGAAGATGTGGGCGTCCGGCTGTATTGGAATCGTTCCATCTACCGTGCCCAGCGCGATCTCGATGACATCTTCAGGGGCTTTGGGACTGAAAAACATCAAGCTCGAACCACAATGACCGCAGAACGTGCGGGTCGTGCCGTTACCCGCCGTATACCCTTTAAGTAGATGCTCTCCCGCAATCCAGCGAAACTTTGCGCGCGGCACGCTGGCATAGGTGGCGTAGGCTGCGCCGTGGAATTTACGACACATCGAGCAATGGCAATGGGCGACATGGGGTAGAAATTCGTCAAACTCGAATTTAACTCCGCCGCACAGGCAGCAACCGCGGTACGGATTGGGCATATTTGGTCCTCTGGCGCCAATTAACGTTCCGCATCGGCTCGCTAGCGCCGACCTCGCGCGGAACCGGTTGTCAGGTCCCCGTTTCCCCTTCTCACTTCGTTGCTGAAACAAGAGAGGAAGACAAAGAAGCGAAAAGGGGAGAATTGTTCTTCTTGTTAATGGCCTGGCTATTATGTCCCCGCTGCACCACGTGATGCGGACACTTCACAATCGCCATGCCCCCATTCCTGGCAGTACATGACCCCTTGTCACAGCCTATGTCATCAACAGACTACCCACCCAATTCGTAAAAGTTAACCCGCCCATTCTTCAATCAAACATACTCACGCAGCAACTGTATGAACGCATCGGCCACCGGATGATCGAGACTGGCGCGATTGCGCACGATCCACAGCGTTCGCACCACCTTGAACTGACTGACCCGAATAGGGTGCAACTCGCCCTGCGCCAGGGCCTCGTCGACCAGAAATCGCGGCAGAAAACTGACGTGCCGATTGTGCGCGAGGATCTCCATGATCGCACCAGAGGAACTGACCTCCATGGCGACCGGCAACGGCTCGATGTTGTTGGTACGTAGCGCCTGATCAAGGCTGTCCCGCAACCCGGAGCTGTCTTCCCGCAGTGCGAAGCTCAGCGAATGGAGCTGGTTCACCGCGATCTCGTTGACGCTCGCCAGCGGATGCCCTTTGCCGCAGACCAGGATCAGTTCGTCTTCTTTCCACTTCTGGACCAGGATTTCGGGATGCTCGGGAGCGGTTTCAACCAGCGCCAGGTCGGCGAGATCGGTCACCAGGCGCGTTTGAATCGCGCGGCTGTAACCGAGGCTGAGGCGAATCTTGTACTCGGGGAAGCGTTCCGAAAACCCCACCAGTATCCGCGGCAGTAGATGCTCGCCAATGGTGAAGGTCGATTCCAGGCGCAGCTGGCGAATACCGGAGCTGGTGGTTTTGAGATCCGTGATCAGCGCCTGCTGACGATCGAGCGTCTCGGCGGCAAGCGCATAGACCTTGCGGCCCGCCGGCGTGAGCGAGAGGCGACCACCGCGCCGCTCCAGCAGTGGGACCCCGTAGCATGCCTCCAATGCCTGTAACCGCTTGGTAACCGCAGGCTGCCCGACGTTGAGGGATTTTGCCGCCTCGCTGACACCACCGCGCTCCACCACCTCGCGTAGCGCTGCCCAGTGATCCAGGCCCGGGAGTCGCATTAATATTTCTCCGGCATATTCTTAATCAGAATTTCAGAATAAATTTATTCATTGGACATCGCCAGAGGCACGCTTCTATAGTCACAGCCCATCAGGGACGAATCCGCGCAGTAGAAACAACACAGCTACGCGCTGGAATACGGGCGGCCTCTACCCTTTTGGGTATTCTTCTTCAGAATATTTTCGATTGGAATATCCCAGTGGGGCGGATCATGCTCACGGTCCAGGGGACCGGATACGCCAATAACTGACATCTGTTGCCCGCCGCAGACCGCGCTGGGGGGATCTGGGAGAACGCTGTATATGGCCGAGACCGGCGCGCTGACCATGGAAATGATCGCCGTTCTGGCGATACTCGGATTCACCGTTTTCCTATTTGTCTCTGAAATCGTCCGCGTCGATGTTGCCGCCATCCTCATTATGGTGCTGATCGGCCTGACCAGCCTGATACCAGGTTACGATGGATTGATCTCCGCCGAGCACCTGTTCGACGGATTCGCCACCAACGCAGTCATCTCGATCATCGCCGTCATGATTATCGGCGCCGGGCTCGATAAAACCGGCCTGATGAGCCTGCTGGCCGCCAAAATCCTCAAGATCGGCGGCACCACCGAAAAGCGCATCATTCCGCTGATCTCGAGCACCGTGGGCTTCATCTCCAGCTTTATGCAGAACGTTGGCGCAGCGGCACTGTTCCTGCCGGTGGTCCACCGTATCTCGGTGCGCACCGGCCTGCCCATGTCGCGGCTGCTGATGCCGATGGGCTTTTGCGCCATTCTCGGCGGTACGGTGACCATGATCGGTTCCAGCCCGCTGATTCTGCTCAACGATCTCATCCTGACCTCCAACCGCGCGCTGCCGGCCAACGTGGAGAAGATGCAGACCTTCGAGCTGTTCGCAGTGACGCCGATCGGTATCGCGCTGCTCGCCACCGGCATCCTTTACTTTGTCATTGCCGGTCGCTTCGTACTGCCCGCCATACCGTCCGAGGGCACCGCCAGCCGCCGCGACAGCACCCTCGAATACCTGCAGAAGACCTACGGACTGCGCGGCGACCTGTTCGAAGCGGTCGTACCCGCCTCCAGCGAGCTGGTCGGAAAGACCGTGCAGGAACTTGAGCAGTTGAGCGGCTGGCGGCTGTTGCTGGTGGGCATGAAGGGCGGCAACAAAACCCTGCTCTCGCCGGCGCGCGATGTCGAGACCATCGCCGGCGCCGAACTGGCGCTGATCGGTTCGTCCGATGCCATTCAGGAACTCGTCGACAAATACGGTCTGCGGCTGCGCCGCTCGCTGACCACCTTTGCCGAATCGCTCACCCCCAGCAAGGCGGGCATCGCGGAGATCGTTATTCCACCCGGATCGGCGCATATCGGCACCAGCATGAGCGAACTGCGCATGCGCAAGACCTATGGCACCACGGTACTGGCCGTACACCGCGGTGGCGAGACGCTGAGCACAGGGCTGCGCGATCTGCAGTTTCAGGCCGGCGACACCCTTATCGCGCACATCACCTGGGAAGATCTCGGGCGTCTGGCGAAGGATCGTAATTTCGTCGTCGTAACCACCGGCTACCCACACGAGGAACTGCGCCCGCACAAGGTGAGTTGGGCCGTGCTCTTTTTTGCCATCGCCCTGACCCTGGTGCTGTTCACCGATTTGCGGCTCTCCATCGCCCTGCTGGTAGGTGCCATGGGCATGGTGGTGAGCGGCGTCCTCACCATCGACGAGGCGTACCGCTCGGTGAGCTGGCAGACCGTATTTCTGCTTGCCAGTCTGATTCCGCTGGGTCTGGCGGTTGAGGAGACCGGTACCGCCGCGTGGGTGGCACGACAGACGCTGGAGATCGTCGGTGATGTACCCACATGGGTACTGCAGGCGGTAATCGCGGTACTGGCCACGGGATTCACATTGGTGATGTCCAACGTGGGTGCCACGGTGTTATTGGTTCCGTTGGCGGTGAACATCGCGCTGGGTGCAGGCGCTGATCCAGCCCTGTTCGCTCTCACGGTTGCACTGGCAACATCCAACTCCTTCCTGATCCCCACCCACCAGGTCAATGCACTGATCATGGGTCCGGCAGGCTACCGGGTCGCAGATTTCATGCGTGCCGGCGGTGTCATGACCGTGTTATTCCTGATCGTCATGATCGCGATGCTGAACCTGGTGTTCTGACACACCGCTCCCGGCACGATCGGAGAGTCTGAGCACGATCTGCACCTGTGCTCGCCGGACACTGAAGCGATCGACTCTTGCTTATCGAGACGATAAATTCTCCTCGATTGACCGCTCAAGACAATTAGCTTTAATTTATTGTTAGTGGATTAATCATAAAGATTACCGATGGGCATATAGCAGATTGTGAATGCTCTTTCGATCTCTGATCTGCTACAAAATTGACCTATCTGCAGCGCTGGCAACAGCATCCTCCGACCCACAGGTAGAGCGCGTATCGGGACAGCAGCGGCGGGCAGGGGGAAGATGAATCGTACTATCGGGCCGGGCGTTGTCCTCTCCGGCAGTCTCGAAAGCGTACCTGCACCCGCCATTGGCGCAAGGCGGGCCCTGTAACTGTGGAGATACTCTATGTCGTCCAAGCATCCGATCATCGCCATTACCGGTTCATCCGGTGCCGGCACCAGCACCGTCAAGGTGGCTTTTGAACACATCTTCTATCGCGAAGGCGTCAATGCCGCGGTACTCGAGGGCGATAGCTTTCACCGCTTCAACCGCGCCGAGATGAAAGAGGCGGTAGCGATTGCTCATAAAGACTGCGTTCCGCTGAGTCACTTCGGACCGCGCGCCAATCTGCTCGAAGAGCTGGAGAGCCTGTTCCACAACTACGGTGAGACCGGCACCGGCAAACGCCGCTATTACCTGCACAACAAGGAAGAGGCCGCCCCCTGGAATCAGGAGCCGGGCACTTTTACGCCTTGGGAAGATCTGCCGGAGAACACCGACCTGCTGTTCTACGAAGGGCTGCACGGCGGCGTGGTGTGCGAGAACGTCAACGTCGCCCAGTGGGTGGATCTGCTGGTGGGCGTGGTGCCGATCGTGAATCTGGAGTGGATTCAGAAGATCCATCGCGACACGGCGGCGCGCGGCTATTCCGCGGAGGCGGTGACCGATACCATTCTGCGCCGCATGCACGATTACGTTCACTACATCACGCCGCAGTTCTCGCGCAGCGACATCAACTTCCAGCGCGTACCCACGGTCGATACCTCCAACCCCTTCATCGCCCGCGATATCCCGACACCCGACGAGAGCTTCGTGGTAATCCGTTTCCGCGACCCGAAATCGCTGGATGTGGATTTCCCGAATCTGCTGTCGATGATCCACGACTCGTTCATGTCACGTCGCAATACGATTGTGGTTCCTGGTGGCAAGATGGGGTTCGCCATGGAACTGGTCTTTGCACCCCTCATCGAGTCGCTGCTGAAGAAACGGCAAGCAGCAATCTGATGTAGACGTTTGATCGACTTTTTGTTTGTCGGGGGCCCGGTAGCGATATCGGGCCTCTTTTGTTTGTTGGGATATGTGCGGCTGCACCGCAGTGTTATTGAATGCGGGTTCTCGCACCCGCAGGGCGAGGTACTTTTGTTTCGGCAAAAGTACCCAAAACCATTGTCCCGGCGAACGCGCCGCCCGTTGGGCGGTTCCCTGCGCTTCTCGCCAACGGGGGGCTCGCCAGAAGGGCCGTCCTGGCCCTACTGGCGAGGGCGTGCATCCGTGCACGCCCCCTCACGGGCCTGATCCCCGTTGACTGCGATGCTCGGCGCTGCCGAACGGGACGGGCAGGTCAAAGGCAAAAAGGACAAAACCCAAACTCTCGGGGTGACAACTCGATGTGCCCGATCGTTCTGCCGTGGGGGTGTTGACGTTAGCCTCCCGTCGGCAGCGCCGAGTAGCGCAGGGCTGTGAGGTCAAGGCCCGCAGGGGCGAGCCAGGGATGGCGAAGCTTTCATCGCCAGCACAGGAAGTGCTGTCGATGAAACCCCTCACAGACCGAGCAACGCAGGGAACCGGCAAAGCCGGCGCGGCCGTTGGGCGCACTTTCTTTCGTCTCTTTCTTTGGGCGAGCAAAGAAAGGGACCTGCGCTGCGGGCGCGGAACCCCGCCCTAAATTAATCGTGGCGCAGCCACACAAAAACTATACCGGGTTCGGGGGCGGACTCCCGATTTAACATACCGCGGCGCAGCCGCACCCTCAATTCACCCTGTCTATACTTGCCCTTGCCACTCACCTTAGCGCCGCACAGGAAGACATCGTACCCATGCGCTACACCACGCTCGGCCGCACCGACATCAAAGTCAGCCGCATCTGTCTCGGCACCATGACCTGGGGCCAGCAGAACAGCGAAAGCGAAGCCCACGCGCAACTCGACCGGGCCCTCGCGGCGGGCATCAACTTCATCGACACCGCCGAGCTCTATCCGGTGCCGCCCAAAGCGGAAACCCAGGGACGCACCGAAGCCTACATCGGCAGTTGGCTGCAGCAACGCGGCTGTCGCGATCAGGTGGTATTGGCCAGCAAGGTCACCGGTCCCGCGGAACGCGCGCAACACATCCGCACCAACCTGCGGCTGGATCGGCACAACATCGAAGCGGCCATCGATACCAGCCTCCAGCGCTTACGGACCGACTATCTCGACCTCTACCAACTGCACTGGCCCGACCGACCCGCCAACTATTTCGGTCAGTTGGGCTACACCCACAGCGCAGACGAACAGCCAATCCCCATCGAGGAGACGCTAACCGTGATGGGCGATCTGGTGCGCGCCGGGAAAGTTCGTCAGGTGGGCATCTCCAACGAAACACCGTGGGGTGCGATGGAGTACCTGCGCGTAGCCAAAGAGCTCGACCTTCCGCGCATCGTCACCATTCAGAATCCGTACAACCTGCTCAACCGGAGTTTTGAAATCGGACTGGCAGAGATCGCACACCGCGAAGATGTCGGTTTGATGGCCTACTCACCACTGGCCTTCGGCATGCTGTCGGGCAAGTATGCGGCTGGGGCAAAACCGGCCGGTGCGCGCTTGACGTTATGGAGCTACTTTGATCGCTACGCCAATCCACAAGCTTTGGCGGCCGCCGAAGCCTACGTCAATCTGGCCCGCACCCATGGACTCAGCCCTGCGCAAATGGCGTTGGCCTACGTGAACAGCCGCCCCTTCCTCACGGCCAATATCATCGGGGCCACCGATCTCGCACAGCTTGAGGAAAATATCGCGAGCGATGAGATCACCTTGTCGGAAGAGCTTTTGGCTGGGATCGACGCAATCCAAAAAGAGCATCCCAATCCCGCGCCGTAAGCAATAAGGAAAGCCGCCACCTCCGAATCGGCGTGGCGGCTTCCACGCTCTACTATCCCGGCAGCAACATCCCGGTCAACCGGCGATCAGCGGGTCCAACCGTTCCAGATCGTTGATGACACGCCATCTGCCCCCCGCGCTTTCGACACGCTTGCGCCAGTTCTCCAGGCGATTGAGGTAGTCGCGCGGATCGAAGTTATCGCTGCGCAGTTTGGTGACATTGACCGCGACGACATCAAAACCATCCACCGGTATCTTGAAATCGCGCACATACCCCTTGGCCAGATCCTCCTCCAGATCGGAGAAAATCAACACCGTCTTACGGCCGGTTCCGGCTTCGTTGAGGTATTCCACCGCCTGCAGCAATCCCCCCGACACATCGGTGTGCGGGCTGCCCTTTCTCAGACCTTTTACAAACTCGTCGATGGTCTGCTGAAAGGCGCGCTTCTGTTGATTGGTCACCGACGGTCGTGAATCGAAGGTGATCCTGGCGACGATATCCTTCTCGCTGAAACTACCGGTATCGATACGCGCGACGGCGAACGAGTCCCCGGGATGCAGGTTGGCCAGTACGTAATTGATGATCTGCTGCGCCTTGGCGATCTCCTGTGTGTAGGTGCCCGAAGTATCGATCAGCATGTAGTAGCCGCGTGCGTGCGATGCCGGCTCCGAGCAGCCACCGAGCCACAGCACCAGCATTGCCAGCAGATAGGGACGCATCGGCCTCATGGCGACACCTCGCGCGCGCGCGCCGCGCTTTCGGTGAAGACGCCGCTGTCGGTCAGCGCCTTGTGGATGGTCTGATGCAAACCACTGCGCGCGGGTTCCGCTGTCCTGGTCCCCGATTTGCGGATGACGTCCTCCAACCACAAGGGTGCGAAGATGACCAGATCATAAATTCGCACCAGCATACGCGCACCCTGCCAGGCAAGATTGCCGATCAGGCGCAATGCCGCGGCTATCAGGCGCAGCACACCCACCGCCACCATACCGAGCACGGTACGCGAAGCATGAACGAACGATTCCAGCGGAATGGCGACAAAGATCAGGGCGAAGGGCAAAACAAATCCCATCACCATCTGTCCGACAGTGGGAATCCAGCGATTGTCCGCCGCCACCATCGCCGCACCACCGGCCAACGATTGGCGCAGCGCTTCGACGTCAGCCGCGATCAAATCACGCATATAGGCCAGCGCAGACTCGACGCTGGCGAGCGTAAAGAGGATGGCAAAGGTAATCCAGATCATGCGCACCCGCAGGCGGTCATCCAGCGCGCCGATCACAGGGAACAGGCGTGTGACCCGCAGCGACTCCATCAAAAAGAGCCCCATGGCCACCTCGACCAGAATGATAACCATGGCTGCGACATCGGCGGTGCGAAACGCACCGATATAGCTCGCGCCTCCCACCATCTCCTGCATCGGATAAGCGATGAGATTGAAGTTGATCACGGCACCACCGATCGCCACCAGCAGCACAAATGCGGAGATAACGAACTGGGTGAACGAGGACGAGGCCAGGGTGCGCAGGGCGCGATCCGTACCCTGGGTCATCTCCTCATACTCAGCCAGTTGCTTGTCGACATGCTGCGTGCGTTCGAGCAGCCGATTGATGCTCTTTTCAGTGCTGTCGAGCGTCTGCGCCAGCCTGCGCCAGTATGGCATCATGCGCGCCAGCAGGCGATGGCGCTCTTTTCCCGATTGGCGATACGCGGAGATCGCCTGGCCATGTGATTTTTCAAATGAGCGATGAATGTCCTCGAGCACCTCCGCCACGCGTGGTTCACTGACCGACTGGATCTTCGCAACGGCTTCGATGGCATCTACCCAGCCCGGAATCTCCGGCGCTATCTCAGCGGTACCACGGTAATCCTCATCGATAGCAGTCACCTGCTCCATCACCTTGCGATGCATCGCAGGATAGCCGGCCAGATCGCGTTGGGTGGTCGCTTCGATGCGGCGAAACTCGCGTTCGATGAGCCGCTCTGCCGACTCACGTCCGGCGGCGAGCAATACCTCGCGATTGCGCAATTCCAAGCGCTCGCGGGCCAGACTCACAGAGCGGGACGCGACTCGCAACGCATTATGAATGACCTTGCCGAGACCCATCATCGCCTGATGAACGGGATTGCGTGCCATGTAGAGCAAGACGATGGCGACCAGCGCCCATACGATTGCCGACAACCCCGGCTGATTGGGCCAGATCATAAACATTCCATTTGCGTTCATTCATTGTCCTCCTGCGAAAACACGCGCTGCAGCGCAGCGCTCTGCCTCGCTGTTGTGTCCTATTGGTATTGGACGCCCGCTTTCACGGCGGGTCTGTCGACCGGTTCACACTGAAAGCGGGCCTGGTGCGGGTATTTGGTGGGTTCATTGCGGGTGGATTCGCCGCATCGCTTGCGGCACCATCGTCGCTACCATGAAACCACTGTTTGCTCATTCTTGGAACGTCACGCCCAAAGAGGCAATCGCGATTCAGCAGGAGCTTCGGGAGCAGGTGGTATGCCAAGGCGCATTGACCAACATCCGTACCGCTGCCGGTATCGATGTGGGTTTCCCGGGCGGTCGCGGTGTGACGCGCGCCGCGGTTGTCGTGTTGCATTACCCTGAACTGGCACTCAGCAACCAGGCCATCGCCGAACTGCCGACCCGCTTTCCCTACGTGCCCGGTCTGTTATCGTTTCGTGAGGTGCCTGCAGTTTTGGCCGCCCTCGAACAACTGCAAGATCCGCCTGATCTGTTGCTTTGTGACGGTCAGGGCATCGCTCACCCACGCCGTTTCGGTATCGCCTGTCATCTTGGCGTGCTCACCGGCATACCCAGCATTGGTGTTGCCAAGAGTCGACTGGTTGGTTGCCACGACCCGGTACCCGACACACGGGGTGCGTGGGTACCGTTGCTGGACAGTGGGCAGACGATCGGTGCGGTGCTGCGCACTCGCCCGGGCGTCAAACCGCTCTACGTCTCTCCGGGACATCGCATCGACCTGAGCTCGTCAATTCGCTGGGTCATGGCCTGCACGACACGCTATCGCTTACCAGAGACCACCCGTCAGGCCCATCATCTGGCCTCGCATCCGCGTGCAACGCACAAGCAACCGGCACGCCGCTAAGCCCGGCGCAGGATTTTGAGATGGGTTCTAGACAAGGCATCGCTTAACCATGGCTCGAAACGGCCGATAACGGGCTTAGGAGAGCGCTATCGAGACAGGATGCCCTACCAGTATTGAAACGGGCCTCAAAATCGCCACGACCGGTCCAGTGATGGGCGGGATCTGGGCTAAGACCTGTATAGGAGGTGAACCATGGTGATCGTCTTCGATATGCGCACCGGCGAAGTGATTGAACAGTCGGTACTCGACACCGACGCGGCAATGGCAGATTCGCGCAAACGAGCAGAGTCACCCCGCGTCAGCGCCGCGTTACAATGGGTGGAACACGACCAAGCACATCCGGCCACGCGGGTATTGCCCGCCGTTTTACCGGGCTGCTATTTCGATGAAAGCGGTGATTGAACGGCGGGTCGTTCGGCAGCGTTCCCACCAAGCCATCCACAAAAATGCGGTCTGGGATTCAACGAACTCGCGTCCCAGACCGCAATGGCTTTGAGGGTGCCAAAAAACGGGCAGAAACTTGGAGCCTATCTCAAAATCCGGCGCGTGCTGCGTTGAGCCCCAGAGGTCCCCTTACTCCTCGCGCACCAGGCGGAAACCCAGATTGTCGAGGCGAGTATCGAGGGTAAAGCGTTCCCGGTTCACCGAGCGCAGCGCTTTGCTCGAACTGGCAAACGATCCACCGCGCACCACCCGCTCGGTACATTCTCCAGTCTCCCAGGCACTGCCATCTGCGGGTGCGCCTTCATAACTCGCGTGATAGCAATCGCGCGTCCACTCCGCCACATTGCCCGCCGTATCGTGGATTCCAAACGGGTTGGCGCGAAAACTGCCGACAGGCGCCGGCTGTAGTCCATCCCACTGGCTGCCGCAGTTAAAGCAATTCGCGTTGCTGATGCCCACCGCGCTGCCCCACCAATAGGAGCCCTTCTGTCCCGCCCGAGCGGCGTACTCCCACTCTGCCTCGGTGGGCAGACGATAGCGGTGCCCGGTCTGCTCGCTCAGCCAGGCGGCGTACACGCGCGCGTCGTTCCATGAGACATTGACAACAGGGTGCTTGCCACGTCCGCGACCCTGATCATCGGGAGCTTCCCGCCCCGTCGCCTGGGCAAACAATTCATAATCTTCAAAAGTGATCTCATTCTGGCCAATGGCAAAGGCGTCAATATTGACCGTATGCTGGGGTCTGACCGTGATATCGGAGGCCGTATCATCTCCCATCACAAAATCGCCCGCTGGGATGCGCACCATGACCGGCGCCAAACCACCGCCGCGCAGCGGATCCTGAACAGTGTCGCCGCGAATCGTTTCGGTAGAGCGCCGCACGGGCGGTGGTGCTTGCACCGGTGCCGGCGCCTGCACGGGTGCCGGTTTGGCTTGCGGTTTGGGCGCAGCCGCGGATTGCGAACCAGCCGGCTGCGGAGCTGCCGGTTTGGCACTGGATTGCGCTGGAGCGGGGGACACCGGCGCACTGGCGGATGGCGGGGCTACTTCAGGCGCGGGAGATATCCCCAAGATCGACATCAACTGATCCTTGAAAACAAACGCCGTCACACCACCCACTGTAAGCAGTACCAGAAAGAGAATTAAACCTGTGCTGCCCTTTTTCTCCTGCGGCTTATGGCGCCCGGTGACCGTTTGTGTGGCGCGTATGCGCTCAGCCCCCAACGTCACCTCACGCTCCGAGCGGCTAGAAGCATCCTGAAAGTTCGACTTTGCCACCACCGGTAGCGGTGCCGCGACCGCATCTTTCGCCATGAATCGATTGGTTTCCAATTCGAGACGGCGCTGTATCTCCTGCTCAGTCTCGGAGCGCACCCGCTGCAGGTCGGTTTGTGCGCTGCGCACCTGATCGTTGGATTTCTGGATCGCCTCCACAGCCTCGCGCCGCGCCCGGGCAACCTCTTGTTCGGCCTGCTTGCGCGACTGCCACGCATCCTCCTTCTCGCTCTCGGCCTCTTTGACCAGACGCCGCAGGCGCTCCATCTCTTGCGCCATACGCTGGATGCGATCTTCGTGCGTCTTGCGTGTGCTATCTGCCTCTTCGGTGATTCGCCCGACCTGATTGAGCTCCTCCTCCATGCGGGCAAGAACGGTCTGATACTCCTGAATCTGGCCCTCCAGCTCCTGTTGGCGCTGATCGTTGGTGGAGAACACTTTGTTGGCGCGCTCCTCGGCCTCGAGACGCGCTCTTTCAGCCTCTTCGCGCACCGCTTGCGCAGACTCAAGGCGCTGTTGGTACTGGGCGATCTCCTTCTGTAAACGATCGAGCTCAGCCTTCAGTTCCCGATCGCGATCCTTACGTTCATTGTGGGCCTGCTCCGCGGCCGCTTCTGCGGTCTGGCGAGCCTGCTGAGCTTCGTCTCGCTCTGCAACAGCCTGATCTCTGGCCTGGCGCAGCGCTGCAGTCTCGGCCCTGAGCTGTTCGAGTTCGCTGTCGCGCCGCTCGCGCTCGCTTCGCTCCTGCTCCAACTGATCCTGGGCTTTGGCCAATTTCGTTTCAGCGCCCTCCTTGTCCATCAGCGCTTTGGTTACCGTGCGCTGAGTGAAATCCAGTTCCTCCTGTGTCCGTTTCTGATCGGCTACCGCCTGCTCGGCAAGCTCCGTTGCCCGCTGTTGCTCCTCACTCGCTGTCTGTTTCTCGTTCTCAGCTTGTTGAGCCTTTGCACGCAATGCCTCGACGTCACTACGCAACTGCTCCAACTGCTGTGCGGCCACCTGCCCCTGCTCCAGCTCTCCGGCCAACTGCTTGACCTGCGCCTCCAGCTGAACACGAACCGCATCTGTGGACTGCTGCTGCTTCTGCGCGTCGACCAGGCGCCCATCCAGCGTGGCCAGCTCCGCACTCTGTTGAGTCAGGGCAGCCTGCAGACTCTCCACCTGCTGCTCCAACTCCCGCTGCCCGGCGGTAGCGTTTTTCAACGCTTCGGTTTCACGCCTGGCTTCGGTGAGCCGGTCGTTGAGTTCCGCCAACTCGCCACTTTGACGTTCCTTTGTACTCCGCAACTGGCCTTCCAGCTCATTGCGCTCCGAGCGCAACTTCTCCGTCAGCTCATCGGTGGTACGCTGCCCGCTCTGGGCCTGCGCCTCGGCCTGGTCTCGCGCACGCCGCACCTCATTGAGTTGGCGTTCCAGATCCTCCCGATCGCGCTGGTGGCGCGCTATCTCTTCACCGAGCTTCCTTTCCCACTCGGTGGATTGGGCTTTTTGCTCCTGACGCAGCTTCTCCATCGCGTCACGCGTTTCGTCGTTTTCGCGGCGTGCACTGCTCCTCTCGCTCTCCAGGACACGCAGTTTTTCATTCAACGCATCCAGGTCGACGCGGTTGCGGGCCCGCTCGGCATCGAGTCGCTGCTGCAACTCCTCAGCCGCACTCTTGCCTGAGCTCTGCTGCTTGACCAACGCCACCTCGAGACGTTGATTCTCCTGCAGCATCTCCTCCAACTGCTGATTGATACGGTGCAGATCCTCTTCAGCACGCTGCAGCTCCTGCTGCAGCAGCATGTTGGAGGCCTGTGCCTCTTGCAGGATTTTTGTAGTGCGCTGCTGCTCCTCTGATGCGGACCCCATGGCTTTCGCGGGGGTATTCGCAGCCGCAGGCGCTGCCGCTTTTGCTGGCGCCGTCTCCGGGCCTTTGTGCTTGACACGCCGTGCCTGTTCCAACGCCTCGCGTGCACGCGCCAGCACATCCTGCGTAGTCGTCGTACTCTTGGTTGACTCGGGCTTCGCCGTGCTCACCGGTTTCCCCGGTACCGGGGTCGGCTTGGCGGGAGGGCTCGTCGCTTTCTTTGGATCTGACCGCTTGGCCTCTTCCTTTTTGGATTCAACACGCTTGTTCTCGGCGTCCTTGGCTCCCTGCCTGACAATCTGCGACGAGATCATCTCGATTCCGGCACGATTGGCATCTTCTTTATTGTCTGAAACCAAAAACACTTCCGGCGGCAGACTCATCAGGCCACCACCTAAAACATAGGCATCGAATCCCTGTTCGCTCATCAGAAAGGCGGCGGTGGAACTGCGCCGACCGGTATCGCAATAAATTACGTAACTGCGGCGTTTATCGAGCTGCTTGAGTTGCAAACGCAAGGTCGGCAAAGGAATGTTGATCGCATCCGAGATATGCGAATTGGCGTACTCGTCGGGCAGGCGTACATCCAACCAGGCCGCCCCATCACTGACCAACACCTCGGATTTGTAGTAGTCGACGATATTGTGCAGCGGATCGGAGATGAGTTTGACGAAGTCCTTTTTGGCCAGTCGCATCAAGACGCCATCCGTCAACATACGCACCGTGGCGTTACGATTCTCCTCCGAAACCAACGCCTCCTCGCCAAAGGACTCCCCTGCCGGCAGCTCGGCCAACTTCACCTCGGGTGCATCGGGACGCGGCTGTCGTAGCACCTGACAGCGGCCGCTGCGGATGTAATAGTAGTAATCGCCCTCTTCGCCCTGGCGGATGATGGTGTCGCCTTCGCTGACCTCCATGTCCTCCATCAACATCATTATCTTCTGGATATTGGCCGGCGGCAGCTTGAGGAACAGGCGATTCTGGAGCATGCGCGTCATCCAGTCGCTGGAACTGTCCTGATTGATCTCGCCGACCTCCACGGAGGACTGCTGCCAGGTGAGCACCATGTCGACCAGGTTGGTTTCGACCTGAATACAGGTAACGGCGCTGCGTGCCACCGCGTCGACCTGACGTGGTTGATGCTGCCCGATAGGGTGCCTTGCGGTTTCGGAGCCGGCCTCGACGTGCACCGATTGGCCTCCGGCGACAAGATCGATGTCGCCCGAGAGAAGATAGAGTGTGTTTCCGTCCCGCTGATTCTTTTTGAACAGGTAGTCGCCGGGTTTGTATTCCGCCAGAACCGCCTTCTTGGCGATCTGACGCAGGCTGTTTTCGGCTAGTGCGCTAATGGGGACGAACCGCTTGAGCAGCCCCTCTTCGACAATAGCCTTTGGTTCACCCATGGATAACGACCCTTATAAGCGCGAATAACGGTGATCGAGGGCGTTACTCAGACACACCCGCGGTGTGCCACCCCACTCGCGCGGCATTGATTTCTTGCGTGGCATCGCGCAAACCGCAATTCGCCCCGAGGATGCTCCTGAATTTTCCGCACTACCGCCAGCTTTTCATTTTTTACCGCAGCGGCAGGCCCTCACTGTGACGAATTCCTAACTTTTACAGGATTCTAGGTGACTTTTCTAGAAATGACACCCAATCCACCCAAGCGCTCGAATGGCTGGTTTGTCATAATGGTGGTCACGAACACAACCCTCTGCCACCGCTCATGGCATCAAACAACTATAAAGGTGTGGTCGCCGCCGGCCATAAGGAGACCGTCGCTGCAGCCGAACTCATACTGAGCGAGGGCGGCAATGCCTTTGACGCCGTGATCGGCGCTTTTTTTACCGCCTGCGTGGCCGAACCGGTGCTGGCGTCTCTTGGTGGAGGCGGCTTTCTGCTCGCCCACCGTCCGCAGCATGCCCCGCGTTTGTACGATTTCTTCGTTCAGACCCCGCGTCGAAAGCGCCCGCAGAATGACCTGGATTTTTACCCGATTGTGGCGGACTTCGGTACCACAACCCAGGAATTTCATATCGGCATGGGCTCAATCGCAGTGCCGGGCGCGGTGCGCGGGATGTTTGAGATCCATCGCGATCTCGGCAGTATGCCGCTCGGCGAGATCATCCAGCCGGCCATCGTCAGCGCCCGCGAAGGCGTGCGCATGAACGCGTTGCAGTCTTACATCTTCGACGTCGTGGGTGCCATCTATCGGTCCGGCGCGGACTCTTTTGCCACATTTCGAAGCGCCACCGACATCGCGCGGCTTATTGGCGAGGACGAATGGCTGCGCCTACCGGTGTTCGCCGATTTTCTTGAAGTGCTAGCCCGTGAAGGAGATCGACTGTTCTATGAAGGTGAGGTTGCACAACACCTGATCCGCGACTGTGCGCAACACGGTGGGCAGCTCTCTGCGGAAGATATGCGCCGCTACAGGGTCGAACAGCGCACTCCGCTACACCTCTCGTACCATAGCGCCCAGATACTGACCAACCCGCCGCCGTCTTGCGGCGGTCTGCTGATCGCGTTCGCACTACGCCTGCTGGAAGGCGCCGATATCGCGGCCAAAGGATTCGGCAGCCACCATCACCTGGCCGTACTCGCACACGCAATGGCTGTGACCAACAAGGCGCGGATCGATGCCGACCTGCACCATAGGCACCATGCTCCCGATATAGAGCGGATTCTCGTCGATCCTTTCATCGATGCCTATCGCGACGAGGTACTGGACCGCGCGACGTTCACCCGCGGAACAACGCACATCAGCGTCATGGACCGCAACGGCGGCGTGGCCAGCATGACCGTCACCAACGGCGAAGGTTGCGGTTATCTGATCCCTCACACCGGTGTCATGCTGAACAATATGCTCGGCGAGGAGGATCTTCACCCGATGGGATTTCACCGCTGGCAGTGCGACCAGCGTATCACCTCGATGATGGCGCCGACCGTGCTCCTTGATCCAGCACACGGTGTGGTTGCGTGCGGATCCGGGGGCTCGAATCGGATTCGCACGGCGATTCTGCAGTTCCTGATCAACACCATCGATTTCGGCATGGATCTCGAGGAAGCGGTGAATGCCCCAAGGATACACTTCGAGAACGGACGCCTGAGCAGCGAGCCGGGATTCGCGGCCGGAGTGCTCGGCGAACTTGAATCTGACTATCAGGAGTCACAGCGCTGGGAGCAGCAGAATCTCTTTTTTGGGGGAATTCATGCCGTAAAGGAGTCGCCCTGCGGGCACATGTTGAGCGGCTTTGGCGACCCGCGGCGGGGCGGCATAGCAAAACTCGTTCACTAATTCCCGTAAAAGTTTGCCAAACAGCGTTATTTGCTTGCCAAAAGCGTTTTGGTTTGTGCTATTTTTGCGCCCACACGCGTATGTTTCGCCACTACCAACCGGGAGACCTCCATGGCAGCAAAGAAAAAGGCAGCACCCAAAAAGGCCGCGGCAAAAAAAGCCGCACCGAAAAAGAGCAGCAAAAAGACCGCAAAAGCCGTAGCCGTCCCCAAAGTCCTCAAACCCATTGCTACCAAGCAGACCAAAAATCAGATCATCGCAACCATCACTGAAGAGACCGGTGTCGCCCGTAAGGATGTCGTCGCTGTACTGGGCTCCATGGGAGATCTGGTTAACCGCCACATGAAGAAACGTGGCTCGGGCGAGATCACGATTCCGGAAACCGGTGTCAAGGTACGCCGCGTAACCAAGCCGCGGACCAAGGCCCGTGTTGGCCGCAATCCCTTCACTGGTGCGGAGATCAAGATTCCGGCCAAACCGGCGCGTACCGCCGTCCGTGTAACAGCGTTAAAAGCACTGAAAGAGACCGTCAACTCGTAAATCGGGGCGCTCAGGTTTCAAAAAGCGGCAGGCTGCGAAGAGCAATCTTTGCGGCCTGCCCGCCTGTTCGATAAATACCCCACAGCCACGGCACCGCTTTCAGACCTTCTGTTCCGAGCGAGCGCCCACCCCTACGACCCACCCTCCTCGCTTTCGGCACCCGGCCCAAGCGGCTGGCCATAACTGAACTCCACCGCGTTGCCATCCGGATCGAGCACACCACAATAGTAACCGACGGGGTATGGTTCCTGGCGCGGCTCCCAGAGCAGACATCCGTTCAGGCGCGCCTTGCGGGCTACGCTATCCACCGCGGCGCGGTCCGCCAGGGCAAACCCGAGATGCCCGAAGTCGTTGTCTGCCCGTTGTTGACCTGGACCGCCTGGGAGCAGAACGAAGATCAGTTCCTGCTCCCGCCCAGGCTCGGCCATCCAGACGATGCGCGAACCTTTGCCGGTGCGCTCGTGCACAATCGCCATGCCGCAATAGCTGCGATAGAAATCAATGCAGGCATCGAGATCGCGCACATGCAGGGCGAGATGAGTAAAAACCGGGTCCATCAGGGATTCTCGATGGGGCTGCCCAGGCGCTGCTCAACCCGCAGTTTGGCAGCAATAAAATCACGGTGTGCCACATGCAGCAGATCGGCAAGCTTGCGGATGGTGTACTCCTCGTAACGATCCAGCCGACCGTCGGTAAATGCCACCTCCCACAGCAGTTCGACCACATGGATTTTCTCGCCTGCGCTCAGCCTGGCATCGACCAGCCGCGTGAACTCGAAAAGACTCACCGCCTCTTCACTCTCGCTATGCGCAAGGTCCACCAGGTGCTGCGTGTCCTCGACAGAGAGGTCGAACCGAGTCTTGAGAAGCCCCGCAATGATGGTGAGTTCCTGATCACCGATATGGTGATCGGCGCGCGAGACTTCGAACAACAATGCCCCGGTGGCAAGTCGATAGGCATGCTCACGATGCGCGGCGCCGGGGTGCTCCAACTCCGGCTCTATGTACTTGTCGAAAAACCGGCGGATAACGTCAATCATGATCAATCAGAGTGGCTCGCGGTTTGTCTGGTTCAGTTTTCGCGGCGCATCGTCTGATATTGCCCACCGTCAAAGCTGGTAAAGAACTTGCCAAGCAAGGGGTGATTTACCGCCACACCACTGGCATCGCTCTCGAGATTGCGTTCTGCAACATACGTGGTGTGATCGGCGCCATCCACCAGCACGTGATACCAGGGCCGGTCTTTCGGCGGATGCGAGCGTGCCACCTGTTCATACCACGCGTCGGAGCCCATAAACACGGCATCGACATCAAAGATGACGCCGCGATAGTCGAAAAGCTTGTGATGGACCAACTGGCCTACGCTATAGCGGGCTTGCGGTATGACCATGACGCTACCTCCAGGAAAAACACCTCACCTTAAAAGTAGCACTGCCAATGCCGAACGTCCGATCAACCGAGCGGTTGCACCTCCGCGGAGACCCAGATTTTGCGACCACAGACGTTGACGAACGGTGCTTCACAGCCCTTGAACAGGGCGACATGGGCGGCAACCAGGCTTGCGGCATCGGTACCGGTATCGCCGAAGCGCTCGCGCTCCTCCTCCAGCACGGCGCGCTCGAGATTCTCCACAGCCTCGGAAGGTTTGACCCCCTCGAAATAGCGGCGCAGCAACGCATTGTCAGATTCTGCCAACTGCTTGGCCCGCCGCCTCACCAGCAGCTTGATACCTTGACTGGAGGTGGACTTGAAGGCACCGGCACGAATGACCCAGTGGCGGCTCCTGCCGGTTTCGAGCGCCCACTGCTCGATCGCCGCTTTGGAATGACCCATGGCGCCGTAGGTGATCTTTTGGTGCTCGAGATTATAGAAGGTCGAATAGGCCACGAGGTTACCGATATCGAATCGCGCCTCCAACACGCGAAGCGGATCGACACTGAGGCGATTCGATGCGTCAATCTGTTCGGCAGTCGCTTCGTTGACAGGAAAACCGACCTCGCCGTGGGCCGTGGCATAAAGGCACCAGTCGAACTGCTTGCCTGCCTGATCGGCAATCTGCTCGTAGAGAGCCAGATCGGTGATGTCGCCAAACAGCGTATGATTCGCGCCATCCACCTTGTGTTCAGGATCGGGCTTGCCGTACCACACACCGGTAATCTCCGCGGCCTCGCCATACACCTCGCGCACGGCGGCAATTCCCGAGCTACCCGCTACTCCCGTAGCACCAATAACCAGTACGCGCATCTGTCAGTCCCCTTCACGATGAAAGCGCGCACATTCTGCCACAGGGTACGGAGCGTGGCACGATTTGGCGCTGCCACGCTCTCAGCGTGTAGCGGCGTAAATCTCGCTCCCGGGTCGAAATGCCAACCAGGCAAAGGCAAAGTGGACACCGCCAGGCAGCGGGGTCAACTGTGCGCCGCGCAGCCTCCCGTCCACGGCCGTACCGAACAGATTCCACCGGCTCCCGGTTTCACGATCGTAAATGCCGTCATCACGAACCTCGAAGGTAAGCAGTCGATTTCCGAGATCGCGCCGATAGGCTGTGGCCGACGGCACAGTACGCGACTCCTTGATCTCCCCGCTATCGAGCACCGAGAGCGTGCCCTCTTTGCTGAACACCACCACGGGGACATCGCCAAGCAGATCATTGATCACCGGTGCGCTGCGCAGTGTTTCGAACGGGTAGACGCGGTGCCGATCCCCGTTGCTCACGCCAATGACGCGCTCCATTGCGGGCAGGCGCTCATCAGCGGGGTCCTGGAGTAAAAACGGAATATTGCCGATCCGATCGTAGCCGCGGTAAGGATTGCGGCCATAAGGACGAAAATGGCCCGTCTTGCGCGAGAGCACCCTGCCCTGCGGGTAGGTGCTGCTGAACGCTTCAAAGGCAACGATGCTGGAGGGTGCCTGGCGCAATTCGGCACCGTTGAGTTCGCCGATGATCGCGGTCCCTGTGAACTGCTGCCACCAGCTCTCGGTCTGGCGGTCGTACATCACCAGATCGCTCTTGCGCAGCAGCCCGGTGGTACCGAAATCGAGTACGCGACCCGCGACGCGTCGCTCGTACACGATCGAGGCATTGCACAGCGGGCAGAAGGTGACCGCCAACGGGTCGCCACCGACGCTATCGTTGACGATTTCGTGGTAGATGAGGATCTGCAGCGGATAGGCGCGTGCGTCACCGTTACGCTCGACGCTGATCACCGGTTCGCGTGGATCGAGCCACTCGGCCGCTTCCGTGGGTGTAACGAACAGCGGTCTGTCGATGGCAGGTATTCCGTCCTTGGGCGGCCCGCCTGACACGATCTCATCGAGTGCGACCGAACGTCTGTCAAAGTCGGTATCCGGCCAGGCACTGATGAAAGCGGGCGCAGCAACGGCGCTGGTGGCGAAAAACTGGATCACCCACCAGCCGATTACCACCACGATGCCGAGTCGCAGAACGGCAACACCCCGATGCCGGAAAAACAGTAGCACGCGCATAAGCTCTCTCCTGCGTTACGCCAACAACCAAGAGCCCACAAAAAAGCCGACCCTGTGCAGACAGGACCGGCCGGCGCGGCAAAGGCTTTCAGCAGATCGTGCGGCTACTTCTCCAGCAACCGCGGCATCAACTCGACGAAATTACACGGACGGGTGCGGTAATCGAGCTGCGTTTTAATGATCTCGTCCCAGCCGGTTCGACAGGCACCTGTCGACCCGGGCAGGCAAAACAGGTACGTGCCGTTCGCGACCCCGGCAAGACAGCGCGATTGCAACGACGATGTCCCGATATCGCGGAACGAAATGCTGCGAAACAGCTCGCCGAAACCCTGCAGTTCCTTGTCGAGCAGCGGCGATACCGCCTCGGGAGTGCCATCGCGCCCGGTCACTCCGGTACCGCCGGTGGTGATCACCGCCTGGATATCGGGATCGGCAATCCAGCGCGAGATGACCGCCCGAATCCGGTATTTGTCGTCGGCCACGATAGCTTTCTCGGCCAAGTGGTGTCCCGCATCCTGAATTCGTTCGACCAAGGTGTGGCCGGACTTATCGTCAGCCTCGGTGCGGGAATCCGATACCGTCAGAATGGCGATATTGACTGGAACAAATCGGCGTTCGGCACTCATGGACTGTCTCCCGGGTTGAATGATCCGATGCGAAGATCAGATCCCATGGTTCAGATGATCACTCAGCTGGCGATCGGCCAGATTGAGATGGACGACGAGCCACTCCCGAATGCGGCGTTGCAGACGAATGGCCAACGCCGAGGTCGGCCCGCTGGTGCACAACTCCGCCTTCAAGCGCTCAATATCGCCTGCCAGCGACTCGTGCTCCTGTTTATGCACTGCATATCCGGGAAAACCCGTCTCGCGCATACACGACTCTTCGTGTAAAAAATCCTGGTGTGCGTAACTTTCAGATTCGGTGAGCAGCGCCTCAACCTCTTCCGCACTACGACCCTCCGCAACCGCTCGTTGCAGCGACTTTGCGAGCCTGACGAGATCAGCATGCACGCTATCGACGGCTTCGATACCGGTTTTCAGATCATCTTTCAGGAAATCCATTCCGCACCTGGGTGGCTGGGTGCGCGCTGCGCGCCATCCGGCCTCGCATTGTGCCACCCGCAACCCGGCAAAAAAAGATCAAGCCGATGGGGTATCGTGTGACGGCCCGGATACTGGCATGCTGTAGACCAAGGATTCACAAGCTGAAAGACATTGCCATGCCCCTAGCACCCCATCAAATCCACCGCATCAGCGCTGAAGGTGGTGCGTGATGAATCGCGGACTGCGCAACGCGCTGGTGGTGGCGACCATTGCGGCCCTGGTGACCGGTGCCTACCTCTGGTTTTCGCGCCCCCAGCCTATCCCCGTGGTGCTGCACTCACTGGAAACCGGGCCGGTGCAATCGACGGTCGCCAACACCCGCGCCGGCACGGTGAAGGCCTGTAACCGCGCGCGCCTCTCGCCCGCCGCTGGCGGTCAGGTGACCCAGCTCACCGTGCGCGAAGGTGCGCGCGTCGAGAAGGGACAACTGCTGCTCGAGTTATGGAACGAGGATGTGCGCGCCGAGGTGTTGCTGGCACAGCGCGATGCGATTGCCGCCGTCGCCAAGGCGGACGAGGTCTGCCTGCAGGCGGAAGTGGCCGATCGCGAAGCCCAGCGCCAGGTGCGCCTCAAGCAGCAGAATCTGATCTCCGAGGATCAGGTTGACCGTGCGGTGACCGATGCCCGCGCCCGCCAGGCCGGCTGTCGTGCCGCACGCACCGTCGCCGGCGTCAGTGCAGCCAGGGTCGAGGTGGCAAACGCCGCCTTGGAACGCACCCGCCTCTATGCCCCCTTTACGGGCGTGGTGGCCGAAGTGACCGGCGAGGTTGGCGAGTACGCCACGCCCTCGCCGCCCGGCATTCCCACTCCGCCGGCCATCGATCTGATCGACGATCAGTGCCGCTACATCAGCGCCCCTATCGACGAGGTGGACGCCCCCGCCATTCAGGTCGGCATGCCGGCCAAGGTGAGTCTGGACGCCTTCCGCGGCAAACCCTTCCCGGGCCGGGTGCGGCGCATCGCCCCCTACGTGCTGGACCTGGAGAAGCAGGCACGCACCGTGGAGGTCGAGGTGGAACTGACCGATTCGGAGGCCAACGCAGCGCTCCTGCCGGGCTACAGCGCTGATATCGAGGTAATACTGGAGATGCGTGACAACGTGCTGCGTGTACCCGCAGAGGCCGTGCTCGAGGGCAATCGCGTACTGGTGTTGCGTCCCGCTGACAATACCCTGGAGGAGCGCACCTTCGAGCCGGGGCTCGCCAACTGGGAGTTCGCCGAAGTGCGCAGTGGCCTCAGCACGGGCGACCGGATCGTGCTCTCGGTGGATCGCAAAGGCGTCAGCGCCGGCGCGCTGGTGAAACCGGAACCATGATCCGCCTGGAGGGCGTTTGCCGTAACTATCAAGTCGGAGACCAGACGGTCAAGGCGTTGCACGACGTGGACCTGACCGTTGCACCCGGCGAGTATATCTCGATCATGGGCCCCTCGGGTTCGGGCAAATCCACCCTGCTCAACGTGCTTGGCCTGCTCGACCGTCCTACCGCGGGACGTTACCTTCTCGACGGCGACGATGTTACCGGGCTCTCCGACCGGCAACTGGCCGATGTGCGCCGCAACCGCATCGGTTTCGTGTTCCAGTTCTTTCATCTGGTACCACGCCTGTCGGCGGCCGAGAACATCGCGCTGCCGCTGGTCCTTGCCGGCATGGAGCCCAGGGAGCGCGCCGAACGGGTGGCAGTCGCGCTGCAAGAGGTCGGGCTGTCCGATCGCTCCGACCACCGCCCCGAGCAGCTCTCCGGCGGCCAGCGTCAGCGCGTGGCGATGGCGCGCGCCACCATCCTGAACCCGGAGATCATCCTTGCCGACGAACCCACCGGCAACCTCGACCGCCACTCAGGAGCCGAGGTACTGACACTGCTGGAAAACCTCAACGCCAAGGGCATCACCCTGCTCATCGTCACCCACGACCCGGAGATCGGCGGGCGCGCTCACCGTCGCATTCGCATGGTGGACGGGGATATCGAGAGCGACACCGTGACCGATGCGTAGCGCCGACACCTTCAGCTACGCTCGCACCGCCCTGCGCGGCCACAGCGCCCGCACGCTGCTGATGCTGCTTGCCATGGCCATCGGTGTCGCCGCGGTGGTGGTGCTCACCGGTCTCGGCGAAGGGGCGCGGCGCTATGTCACCGGGGAGTTCAGCTCGCTCGGCACTGAACTGCTGATCGTGCTGCCGGGTCGTTCCGAGACCACCGGCGGGGCGCCGCCGATGCTGGGGCAGACCCCGCGCGACCTTACCATCGACGACGCCTATGCGCTGACCCGCAGTCGTGCGGTAAAACGCATCGCTCCCATCAGCGTCGGCCAGGCACCGGTCTCCTGGGGTGGCCGTGAACGCGAGGTGACACTGCTCGGCTCGACGCCGGAACTGTTGGAGGTGCGCCATCTCACCCTGGCGCGGGGGCGCTTTCTGCCGGCGGGCGACCCGCGCCGCGCCGCGCCCGTCTGCGTGCTCGGCGCCAAGGTCCGCGATGAGCTGTTTCGCAACACGCCGGCGGTTGGCGAATGGATGCGCATGGGGGAGTACCGCTGCCGCGTGATCGGCGTGCTCGGCGCCGGCGGGCATTCCCTCGGCCTCGATCTGGAAGAGGTGGTCGTGGTGCCGGTCGCCACCGCCCAGGCGTTGTTCGACAATCCCTCGCTGTTTCGTATCCTGGTCGAGGCGACCCACCGCGATACCATGGAGAGTGCCAAGCGTGATGTGCTGCGCATCATCCGCGAACGCCACGACGACGAGGATGACATCACCGTCATCACCCAGGACTCGGTACTCGCCACCTTCGATCGCATTCTCAGCGCCTTGACGCTCACCGTCGGCGGCATCGCCGCGATCAGCCTGTTGGTTGCCGGCATTCTGATCATGAACGTGATGCTGGTGGCGGTCGCGCAGCGTGCCGCCGAGATCGGCCTGCTCAAGGCACTCGGTGCCACGCGGCGTGACGTACAGACGCTCTTCATCACCGAAGCGGGCATGCTGTCGTTGGCGGGCGGGTTGATCGGACTAGGCATCGGTGTCGTCACCAACCTCACCCTGGGTCAAATCTATCCGACACTCTCGTTCACCGCACCCCGGTGGGCTGTGCTAGCGGCACTGGGAGTCGCCATCGGCAGCGGCTTGCTGTTCGGCATTTTGCCAGCGCGACGGGCGGCACGGCTCGACCCCATTCAGGCGTTGTCACGCAGATAGCCATGCTGATTCGCGATCTAGGCCAATTGGCTCTACGCAGTGTCAGTGCCTATCGCCTGCGCAGTTTCCTCACCGCGCTGGGCATCGCCATCGGCATCGCGGCGGTGGTATTGCTCACCGCCATCGGACAGGGCATTCAACGCTTCGTCATCGCCGAGTTCACCCAGTTCGGCACCAACCTGATCGCGGTCAACCCCGGCAAGACCACTACGTTCGGCGTATCGGGCGCAGTCATCAGCACCGTCCGTCCCTTGACGCTCGACGATGCCGAGGCGTTGGAACGCCTGCCGGATATCGAAGCGGTGGTGCCGTTTGTGCAGGGCAATGCCGCCATCGAATGGGGCAACCGATCGCGGCGCACCTACATTTTTGGCGCTGACGCCGATCTACTCGCCGTGTGGAATTCACGGGTCACCACCGGGCGCTTCCTGCCGGTGGAGGACAACGCCTCGCCGCGCGCCTTCGCCGTGCTGGGCGCCAAAGTGCGCGATGAACTGTTCGGCGACGCCAATCCGCTCGGTGCGCGCGTGCGTGTCGGTGGGGAGCGTTACCGTGTCATCGGTGTGATGGAACCCAAGGGTCAGATGCTGGGTTTCGATCTCGACGATGCAGTCTACATCCCGGTGACCAAGGCGATGGAACTCTTCAATCGCGACAGCCTGATGGAGATCGACCTGCTCTACCGCTCCGAGGCCGATCCCAAAGAGGTGGCCGAAAGGATCAAGCGCCTGCTGATCCAACGCCATGGCCGCGAGGACTTCACCCTGATAACGCAGGAACAGATGATGGACGTGCTGGGTTCGGTGCTCGACGTGCTGACCTTCGCGGTAGCCGCGTTGGGCAGTATTTCGCTATTGGTCGGTGGCGTCGGCATCCTCACCATCATGACCATCGCCGTTACCGAGCGTACCAATGAGATCGGTCTGCTGAGCGCGCTGGGCGCCACCCGCACCCATGTGCTGACGCTGTTCCTCGCCGAGGCGACGCTGTTGGCCGCTGTCGGCGGGGCTTTCGGTCTGGTACTGGGTGGCGGCGGTGCCTGGCTGCTCGGTCAGGCGATACCCGCGCTGCCGGTGCATATCTCATGGCGCTATGTCGTCGCCGCCGAACTGCTGGCCGCCGTGATCGGCATGCTGGCCGGTGTACTGCCGGCAAGGCACGCGGCACGCATGGACCCCGTCGAGGCGTTGCGGGCCGAATAGCGCTCTATGCCGGTCGATCTCGCCACCCTGGCTGGTTTCATCGCCGCGAGCCTGGCGATCGTGCTCTCGCCCGGTCCCGATACGCTGCTGATCCTGCGCTACACACTCGCCTCCGGACAGCGTGTCGGCCTGGCCACGGTCGCCGGCGTTCAGCTCGGGTTGCTGGGACACACGCTGTTGGCCGTGCTCGGCGTCTCGCTCATCATCGCCACCTCGCCGCTGTTGTTTCGCAGCGTCGCCATCGCCGGAGCACTCTACCTCGGCTGGTTGGGCGTACAGGGGATACGTCCGCACGGTTTGATGCGGCTCGACAGTACCCGCAACACCGTCAGTGCCCGCAAGGCCTGTCGCGATGCCCTGTTCACCAATCTCCTCAACCCCAAAGTGATTCTGCTCTTTCTTGCGCTGCTGCCCAATTTCGTCGCCCCGGAGCGGGGTCGGGTGGCGCTGCAGCTGATTATTCTGGGGATCACACTGATCATCGTGAACACGCTCTGGCAGCTGCCCCTGGCATGGGGTGCGCAGCGCATTCGACATTGGATGAGCAGACCCCGGGTGGAGCGCGCGGTATCGGTCACCACCGGAGTGATTCTGCTGGCCATCGCGCTGCTGATGCTGTGGGAGAACCTGGGTGCCGGGGGCTGAATCCGGCGCTCATGCAGAGAGGTCTGTCAGCCGACATTGAAGCGCCCGACCTGGCGACGCAATTGCTCTGAAAGCTGCAGCAATTGCTCGCTGGCGGCGGAGGTGTGTTGCGCCCCTTCCGCGCTCACGTCGGCGACGTGGCTGATATTGTTGGCATTGCGATTGATCTCGGCCGCTACCGCGCTCTGCTCTTCGGCGGCACTGGCGATCTGGGTGTTCATATCGTTGATGGTTCCTACTGCCGCGGCGATGTTGTCGAGCGAAGAGCCGGCCTTGATCGCCTGATCCACACATGCACCGGCGCGGTCACGGCTGATCTCCATCGCTTTGACGGCTTCACCGGCCCCTGTCTGCAGGCGTTCGATCATGTCGTGTATTTCGCGCGTCGACTGCTGTGTGCGCGAAGCGAGCGTGCGCACCTCATCCGCCACCACTGCAAATCCGCGACCCTGTTCGCCGGCGCGCGCCGCCTCGATGGCCGCATTCAGCGCCAGGAGATTGGTCTGTTCCGCAATGCCCTTGATCACGTCCAGCACCGCGCCGATGGTGTCGGTCTCGTTCTCCAGGCGCAAGATGACGGCGGAGGCCGATTCCACTTCCTTGGCCAAAGACTCGATCACACTGACGGCATCCGCGACCACCTTGCGCCCGCTGCTCGATTCCTGATCGGCCTGCTGCGCCGCATCGGCCGCGGAATTGGCGTTACCTGCCACCTGCTGGACCGTTGCCGCCATCTCCGTCATTGCTGAGGCGATATAGGCCATCTCCTTCTGCAGCTCCTGGATACCCTGGTTGGTGCCGCTGGCCACGTTCTCCAGCGAGTTCGCCTGGCTCATGAGTTGATGCGAGATATCGATCACCCCCAGCACATCAGCGCGGACACTACCGATCAAATCGGAGAGGGCGCGGGTGATGGCCGCGAGTTCCTTGAGCCCTTTGGCACTGGGGATCACCGTCAGGTCGCCGGCTGCGACTCTCTCCATCGCCTGCACGGTTTCAGTGACCGGGATAAACAGCGCCTTGCGAAGCACCCAGAGCGACGCGAAGATACCGAACCCGATGAGGGCGGCAAAGGCGGCGAGAATCTGCCACTGAATCGCGGCGATCCTGGCGTTGAGGTCGCTGAAATCCTCGACCGCTTCGATGCGCAGCACGCCATCGGCGCCAAGGTCCGGCATGTGGACCGGGACCACGTGCTGGTTGGCCTCGGCATCGGTCCGCCAGGACTCGCTTTTTTCGAGCTCGATGCCGGCCATGCTAACCAGCCGCACCGGCATGTCGATCGCCGTGCCGAGCTGACGCAATGCGTGGATGGGATTGGCGACCACCTCCAGATAACCGGCCAGTCTCAGGCCGCCCACAGGGATCAATGTCGAATGCACCGGCCGGTCGTTCCAATTCCACAAACCCCCGATGCGCTTCATGCGATCCGCCCCCTCGCGAGCCCCGGCCAGCGCCCGCAATCCCGAATTCATCGCCTCCGGGGCTGTCGTTCCCTCTGCGGCGGTCTGCACGAGCAGATTCAGTTGCTTGTCGTAAAGGCGCAGCAGCACCAGATCGACGATGCCCGTGGTGACAAAGCGCTGATTGAACTGCGATTGCAGAAGTTCAAGCAGACGCTGCCTGGCCTCCACGTCTTCACCTGATCTCAGCTTTCCGATCAGACTTTTAAAGTTGTTGTCCTTGAGTGCAAACTCGCCGAGTTCGGCGGCTCTTTTCTCCAACGCACGCATCTCGGTCTGCGCGGCACTGGCGATCATCCGCTGCAGCGATTGCTCCTGAAACTCGAGTGAGGCCTGGCGAAACTTCTGTGTCATGAACAGCGACAGCACCATAACCACGATGCCAAGGCCACCGAGCATCGCCAGGATGAAGTGTTTGATGGAAATGCGTTCAAACCACATTGTCAGTCCCTATCCCGCCAAATCAGGAGTTGCCGGGGAGCCGCCCCGCGAACGGAGCACCCCCGGTCTACTCAAAGCGTCTTTCCCATCGGGATCAATGCGCGACCGGCATCCCTTTGGCCGTCCATTCGCCCCACCCGCCGCGGAACCAATAGACATTGCTGTAACCTTCGGCCAGTGCCATCTGACAGGATGTCACACTACGCCCGCACTTGACGCCGTTGCAGTAGAACAGGACCGGCGTCGTCTTGGTGGGGATATGAGCTGCCAAGCTTGCAGGTGTGGTCTCGGTATCGGGCAGTGAGATGGCGCCTTCGATAAAACCGGCTGAGTTATCCTTTTTCGTGCGCGCATCGATAATCACCAGGTCATCGAATTTGCCCACCAGTGCCACGACATCCTCGGCGGTGACGCGAGTCGTCCCGGGAATCTGTTCCGGTGTATCTTCGGCTGCCCAACCCGCAGACGAGGCAAAAAGAAGCAAAACAGCAGTAGACAGAATACGAAGCACTTTCATGAAGACTCCCCTATCAAGGTTTAAATTCGCACATTGGCGCCCGGCTGAAACGAGCGGTCTCATGCCGCATTTCGCTCACTGAATTCAACGGATCGCGCCGGTCGCAGCTTATTGCCACGTAGTTGGCTGCACCGCGTTCCATGCATCGGCCGGTGCCGCCAATTCCTTAGTCTGCCGATCTCTATTTTTTCGCCATAAGCATATTACCCTGCGCTATAGGCAGGTATTGCTCTTGGCTTGAAAAGCCTGGCTCACCCGTCACGCACCTCCCGACGGTGTTTCCGGAGGCACAAAAAGAGAGGCCCCGAAGGGCCTCTCTGGTGGCTGTTGCGTGGGTGCGGGGAGGGCGGGTCAATGCTCCAGAATCTGACTTAAGAAGAGCTTGGTTCTGTCGTTTTGCGGATTGTTGAAGAACTCGTGAGGTTCGTTCTCCTCGATGATCTCGCCGCCATCCATGAAGATCACCCGGTCGGCGACCGTTTTGGCAAACCCCATCTCGTGAGTGACGCACAGCATAGTCATGCCGGTACCCGCCAGTTCGACCATGACATCCAGCACCTCCTTGATCATCTCGGGATCGAGTGCCGAGGTGGGTTCGTCGAAGAGCATGATCTTGGGACTCATACAGAGACTGCGGGCGATCGCCACACGCTGCTGCTGACCACCCGAAAGCTGGCCGGGATACTTCTTCGCCTGCTCGGGTATCTTCACCCGCTCCAGGTACTGCATGGCAAGTTCTTCGGCTTCCCGGCGCGGCGTCTTGCGCACCCAGATCGGCGCCAGGGCGCAGTTCTCGAGCACGGTGAGATGTGGAAACAGGTTGAAATGCTGGAACACCATGCCGACTTCCTTGCGGATCTGCTCGACGTGTTTGAGGTCGCCGGTCAACTCGACGCCGTCGACGAAGATCTGTCCGCGCTGATGCTCCTCCAGCCGGTTGATACAGCGGATCATGGTCGATTTACCCGATCCCGAAGGGCCGCAGATCACAATACGTTCACCTTTGGTGACCGTCAGGTTGATATCTTTCAGCACATGGAACTTGTCGTACCACTTGTGCATGCCACGCAGTTCGATCATCAGCTCCGTTGAGGCAGCGCTGGGTGTTCTATCCGATGCGGTTTCCGTCATGGTGGACTCCGTACTCTATAAACTAGCGGCGCTTGTGGCCGGTGTGCAGTTTGCGTTCCAGTTGCTGACTGTAGCGCGACATGCCGAAACAGAAGATCCAGAACATCAGTGCGGTGAAGACATACCCCTCGGTGGAGTAGCCCAACCAGTTGGGATCGTTGAGTGCGTTCTGAACCATGCCGAGCAGTTCCAGGAGGCCAATGATCAGCACCAGCGTGGTGTCTTTGAAGAGCGCGATAAAGGTGTTTACGATGCCCGGTATGACAATCTTCAACGCCTGCGGCAGGATGATCAGCCCCATTTTTTTCCAATAACCGAACCCCATCGCATCGGCGGCTTCGTACTGCCCGCTGGGAATCGCCTGCAGACCACCGCGCACCACCTCGGCCATATAGGCCGACTGGAACAGCGTAATGCCGATCAGCGCGCGCATCAGTTTGTCGAAGGTCACCCCCTCGGGGAGGAAGAGCGGCAGCATCACCGAGGACATGAAGAGCACGGTGATCAAAGGCACGCCGCGCCAGAACTCGATGAACACGACGCAGATCGATTTGACGATCGGCATATTGGTCGCGCGTCGCCCGAGAGCCAGCACCACACCCAGCGGCAATGCTGCGACACAACCGATGCCGGCCAGGATCAGTGTCAGCGTCAAGCCGCCCCACTTGGTCGTTTCGATGGGTTCCAGCCCGAACACACCACCCCCGAGCAACACGAAAGCGAGGATGGGGAACACAAAGAGAATGAATCCGCCCAGCCAGACCTTGTAGACAAACTGTTTGAGAAACAGCGGAATCATCAACAGAAAGAGCGAGCCGTAGACCAGATTCACTCGCCACTGTTCAGCCTCGGGGTAGAAGCCGTACATGAAGGTATTGAAACGTACGTTGACAAACACCCAGCATGCGCCACCGCTATTACACGCTTCGCGGCTGTCGCCCACCCAGTCGGCCTTGATCAGCGCCCAATCGAGCAGGGGCGGGATCATGATGTAGATCAGGTAAATGGCCAGTAACGTCAAACCCGTGTTGAGCCAATCCGAGAAGAGATTGCGGCGCAACCAGCCGATCACACCCACCTCTGTGATCGGTGGCGGCAGATCAGGATGCGGCTTGAAGTCAGTCATGGCTCAGCGCTCCCGCAACGCCATCTTGGCGTTGTACCAGTTCATGAACATTGAGATCACCAGACTGATGGTGAGATAGACCGCCATGGTCATGGCGATGATCTCCACCGCCTGTCCGGTCTGATTGAGTGTCGTGCCCGCGAACACCGCCACCAGATCGGGATACCCAACCGCTGCAGCAAGCGATGAGTTTTTGGTGAGATTGAGATACTGACTGGTGAGTGGCGGAATGATCACCCGCATCGCCTGCGGAATGATGATCAGGCGCAGCGTCCAGGACTCACGCAGTCCCAACGCTCGGGCCGCTTCGGTTTGTCCGTGCGAGACCGCCTGGATACCCGATCGCACCGTTTCGGCGATAAAGGTTCCGGTGTAAACCGTCAGCGCCAACACCAGCGAGAAGAGTTCCGGGATGATCGCAATACCACCGCTGAAGTTGAAACCCTTGAGCTCCGGGTACTCCCACGACAGTGGCGACCCGGTTATGAGAAACACCGCCCCCGGCAAGCCGATGAGTATCGCCAGCGATACATAAAAAGTATGGAACAACTGCCCGGTCTGCTCCTGACGTTTACGTGCCCATTTTGCCACTACGATCACCGCGACTATCGCCGTCGCTACGGCCAGCAGCGTCAGCCAGAAGAGCTCGCCCTGTACGGGTCGTGGAATGTAGATGCCCCGGTTGCTGAGAAAAGCAACATCGCTGAGTGCGATGCTCTGACGCGGATGGGGAAGATTGATGCCGACGGCGAAGTACCAGAAGAAGATCTGCAGCAGCAGCGGGATGTTGCGGAATATCTCGATATAGGTCGCGGCGATACGCGCGATGAGCCAGTTGGTCGACAGACGCGCCACACCCATGATGAATCCCAGCAGCGTAGCGAAGAATATGCCGAGCGCAGAAACCAACAGGGTATTGAGCAACCCGACCAGAAAGGTACGCCCATAGGAGTACGTCTCATCGTAGTCGATGAGCGATTGCAGGACCCCAAATCCCGCCTCATTGGAAAGAAATCCGAAACCGGTCGCTATACCGCGCAGCTCCATGTTGTGAAGCGTGTTGCGCACGATATAGACAATAAACAGGGCAAGCGCGGCGCTGATGATGACCTGAAAGGCGATTGCCCGGAACTTCGGATCGGTCCACAGGGGTGGCTTGCTGGGCAGCTCCCCGACTTTTTGTTCATCTGCCATGGCGAGGACTCGAATCCCTCATTGCGGTGACGCGAGAAGATACCCGGGGCGCGCTCAGCAGCGCCCCGGGTAATCTGTCACAGGGTCGCGTATTTCGACCCATCAACAACGCTTAACGAATCGGCGGTGCGTACTGCAGTCCACCCTTGTTCCACAGGGCGTTCTGGCCACGGGCGATGCCCAGCGGGCTGCCCTTGCCGACATTGCGCTCGAACATCTCGCCGTAGTTACCGACCTGCTTGATGATGTAGTAAGCCCACTTGTCGGATAGCTTCAGCCCTTCACCCTTGATGCCTTCCAGCCCCAGCAGCCGGCGAATGTTAGGGTCGCTGCTCTCCATCATCTTATCGACATTATCAGAGGTCACACCCATCTCTTCGGCGTTGATCTGTGCAAACAGCGCCCAGCGCACAATGTTGAACCACTCGTCATCGCCCTGACGCACTACCGGTCCCAGAGGCTCCTTGGAGATGATTTCGGGCAGCACGAAGGCGCTGCTGGGGTCGGACAGCTTGATGCGCAGCGCGTAGAGTTGCGACTGGTCGGAGGTCAGCACGTCGCAACGCCCTGATTCGAAACCCTTGACGGTCTCGTCGGAGGAATCGTAGGTGATCGGCTGATACTTCATATTGTTGGCGCGGAAGTGGTCGGCGAGGTTCAGCTCGGTGGTGGTGCCGGCCTGGATACAGACCGAAGCGCCGTCCAACTCCAACGCGCTCTTCACACCCAGCTTCTTGGTGACCATGTAGCCCTGACCGTCGTAGTAGGTGACGCCGGTAAAGTTCAAGCCCAGGTTGGTATCGCGGGTGATTGTCCATGTGGTATTGCGCGACAGCATGTCGATCTCACCCGACTGCAGCGCAGTAAAGCGCTCTTTCGCGGTCAAGGGGCTGTATTTGACGCGTTCGGAATCGCCAAATACGGCTGCGGCAACGGCACGGCACACATCGACATCGATACCGTTCCAGTTACCCTTTTCGTCGGCCGTCGAGAATCCCGGCAGCCCGGTACTCACGCCACACTGAACAAAACCCTTCTTCTTGACGTTGTCCACAGTGGCGCCCGCCTGTGCCTGGCTCATTGCCAACAAACCGGCAGCTGCCGCTGCGGCTACAAAAATGGAGGTACGTTTCATATCCCTCTGCTCCTTACATTGCTCTTCGGTTGATTTTGGGGAATTGCCTCTTTCATCGGTCGGTAACCAAGAAAACCGGACCACCGTACGCTTAATTAAAGACGAACAACGGCTAATGTCTTGCTCTGTCTTGGGAAATCTCAGGATTCGGGGGTTCCAGTTTGTTCTTTTTCGGGTTGTGAAGATCGACGTGATGACTATCCGGGCAGTTCAAACGAACGTTCAAATTAAAGTGACCCATCATCGAATTTGCAACCCCTTTTGATGTTGCGTTGCACTAGGTCAGTCCAATCCCGGGTCCTGCACAGCGCTATACTCGTGCCTTCCAGGGCACGAAGCACCATGAGAAAACGGGAATGACCATCAAGATCTTCACCACCGGCGGCACCATCGACAAAATCTACTTCGACGCCAAGAGCACTTATCAGATCGGCGATCCGCAGATTACCCGGTTGCTTGCAGAGGCACGCTTCACCCTCGACTGCTCGGTTACCTCGTTGATGCGCAAAGACAGCCTGGAGATGACCGACGCGGATCGTCAGATCGTCGTGGAGGCGGTACGCAGAGAACCCGCCAAGCGCATTCTGATCACGCACGGCACCGATACCATGCTGTTGACGGCTGAAGCGCTGCGGCAGATCCCTGATAAAACCATGGTGCTGACCGGCGCCATGCAGCCGGCCCGGTTTCACTCCAGTGATGCCATCTTCAACATCGGCTTTGCGCTCGCCGCAGTCCAGCTGCTGCCGCCGGGGGCGTACGTCACCATGAACGGGGAGGTCTTCGAACCGGGCAAGGCGCGCAAGAATATCGACGCCGGGCGATTCGAGCGGTTGTAGGGGGCTGCCGGTCACCGGACGGAACGGCGAAAAAAAAGCGGTGTCCGATGACACCGCTCAACCGTCACCCCGAGCAGTCGGGCTTACCCGGAGAGTGAGAAACCGATTTGAGACAACCGCACCATCCCGCGCGAGCCGCCGACCTCTGCAGGTACCACCCCGATGATGACCCCGGGGTTCGCGGCACCGCGCGTCAACTCTTTATGGTCCTCCTGAGCTGATTGCGGGCGCGGTTTTTCCGCGCCAACTACTCTCGGCATCACGTTTACCGGGCATTGGGGAAAAACGCCTGATTGCCCTTGATCTGATAATCGCCGATCACCTTCTGCCCTGCCGCGGAAATCACCCAGTCGATGAACTGCTGGCCATCCGCCGCTTTTACATGCGGGTGCTTCTGCGCATTGACGAGAATGATCCCGTATTGATTGAACAAGCGTGAATCACCTTCCACCAGAATCTCCAATCCCCCTTTGTTGCCGAAATTGAGCCAGGTGGCGCGATCGCTCAACACATAACCGCCCATACCGCTGGCGGCGTTGAGGGTCGCCCCCATTCCCGAGCCCGTCTCGCGGTACCAGCTGCCGCTCGCGGCCTTGATGTCGACACCGGCCAGCTGCCACAGCGACTGCTCCTTCTTGTGCGTGCCGCTGTCGTCCCCGCGCGAGGCGAAGACGGCTTTGCTGGCCGCGATCTTTCCCAGCGCCGCCGCGACATCTTTCATACCGCGCACCGCCGCTGGATCGCTGCTCGGCCCGATAACAACAAAATCGTTGTACATCACATCGAACCGCTGGACGCCAAAACCCGCGGCGACAAACTTCTCCTCGGAGGGCTTGTGATGCACAAACAGCACATCGGCATCACCGTTCCGGGCGTTGCGAATCGCCTGCCCGGTACCCACCGCCACTACTCGCACCTCGATCCCCGTCTGCTGTTGGAACTTGGGCAACATGTAGTCGAAAAGCCCGGAGTTCTGCGTCGATGTCGTCGACGCCACCGTGATAAAGCGATCGGCGGCCTGCGACGTCACGCTCGCAATCGCCAGCAGCGCACCCGCCGCAACTGAAACCCATCTGCACCTCATGGTACTGCTCTCCTCTCTCTGGTTTTGGATTACCACAGCAGGTCACCCGCCAGAAACGCTGCGGCCGTCTCGCTGTGTGGTTTGTGGAAAAATCGGTTGGCGGGCGTGTGCTCCAACAATTGCCCGCGGTGCATAAAGATCACCTCATCGGCCAGCCGGCGCGCCTGACCCAGATCATGTGTGGTCATCACCACCTTGGTCCCGCCGGCCCGAATCGCATCCACCAGTTTCTCGACGGTGCGCGTCGCCGCGGGATCGAGGCTGGCAGTGGGTTCATCGAGGAACAGCACGCGCGGCTCCAGCGCCCAGGCGCGCGCCAATGCCAGGCGCTGCTGCTCGCCACCGCTCAACACCCGCGCGGGGCGCTGCGCGATCTCACCGAGCCCGGTACGCTGCAGTGCGGCCGCGGCCCTCTCGCGGCGTTCCCGACCCGGAACGCCCTGGATAGCAAGCGCGTACTCGACATTGGCAATCACCGAACGGCGCAGCAGGACCGGACGCTGAAACACAAAGGCCTGCAGACGGGGCGCTGAAGCGGGACATTCACCGCACCAGAGCACCCTGCCCTGCGTCGGCTGCAGCAAACCGTGACAGATGCGCAGCAACAGGCTCTTGCCGGCACCGTTGGGTCCCAGCACCACGGTCCGGGCGCCGGCATCCAGTTGCAGGTTGATGTCATCGAGCAGCGTGTTGCCATTCGATTCAAAACCGACCGCTTCGAGTCGTAACGGCAAAATCGGATCGCGCGCTCCCTCGCCGATCGAACGCTGAAAATCGAGGATCTTGGGGCGCACCGTCATCCCTGATAACGCCGTGCCAGATTCTGTACCCCGGTCAGGGCTGCGGTCACCGCCACCGCCAGCAACAGCAGCACCACACCCAGACCCACCGCCAGCGCCAGATTCCCTTTGCTGGTCTCGAGAGCAATGGTGGTGGTCATGACCCGGGTCACATGATTGATGTTGCCGCCGACGATGATGACCGCCCCCACCTCGGCGGTGGCGCGGCCAAATCCCGCCAGCACCCCGGTCAGCAGGCTGAAGCGCCCGTCCCAGAGCAACGTCGGAACCGCACGCAGCGCACTAACATTCAGGGACCCCAGCTGTTCCCGATACTCTTCATGCAGGTCAGCGATCACCTGGCGCGTGAGGGCCGCGATGATCGGTGTCACCAACAGGCATTGGACGATGATCATCGCCGTGGGCGTGTACAACAGACCCCAACTGCCCAGCGGTCCGGCACGCGACAGCAGCAGGTAGATCATCAATCCCGCCACCACCGGAGGGAGCCCCATCAACGCATTGAGCACGATCACCACCGCACCACGGCCAGGGAACCGCCACAGCGCCAGCGCCGCACCCAGCGGCAATGCGATCAGCGTCGCCAGCACCACTGCCGTCAGACTGACCCGCAACGAAAGGCCAACGATCTCCAGAAAATCCGGATCCAGAGTCCAGATCATCTGAAAGGCGACATTGAAGGCGTTACTGCTGGATTCCATAGGAATTGTTTGAACTCAAACAGTGCAGATGCCTGACTAATTAACGCTGCGTTCCCAAAAAATGCAAGTCGCGGTAATATATGCAGTCATCAGCACTACAATGCAGCATGGATTATTGGATGAACCCACAAGAACCATGGGAAAAGGATGCTACTCATGAGTCAGGAACTGCTCACGACATCGGAATTGGCAGAGTATCTGCGCCTCGGTGAACGCAAGGTTTACGACCTCGTCGCCAAGCGCGAAATCCCCTGCACCCGGGTAGCCGGCAAGTGGCTCTTTCCCCGTGATCTGGTGGATGCCTGGCTGCGCGAGCGCAGCGAGGGACCCGCCGCAGGGCATCTGCGCGCCGACCCGCCACCTATCGTGGCCGGCAGTCACGACCCCTTGCTGGAGTGGGCGGTGCGCGAATCGGGCTCGGGTTTAGCCATATTGTTCGATGGCTCGCTGGATGGATTGGAACGACTCGCGCGCCGTCAGGCGGTTGCCGGCGGCATGCATGTCATCGAAGGCGACGCGGAGAGCTACAACGTCGGCACGGTGCAGCACCGCCTGCCCGATCAGCCGGTGGTACTGATCGAGTGGGCACTGCGCGAACAGGGTTTGATCGTCGCGCCTGGCAATCCGCTGGGGATACGCGGCATCACCGATCTGCCCGGCAAGCGGTTCGTTTTCCGCCAGACCAAAGCGGGCAGCCACGTCTTGCTGGAGACCCTGCTGGCCACGGCGGGAATCGAACGTGACGCTCTGATCCGCGCAGGCGATGCAGCGCGCAACGAAACCGAGGTGGCACTCGCGGTGGTCGAGGGTCGGGCCGATGTGGGACTGGGGGTCTCCAGCATGGCGCGTCAGTTCCGGCTCGACTACCTGCCCCTGGCGCGCGAGCGTTACGATCTGCTGGTCTGGCGGCGCTGCTGGTTCGAACCGCCGCTACAGCTGCTCGACACCTTCACCAGAAGATCCGCCTTCCGGCGCAAGGCCGAGGAGCTGGGCGGCTATGACCTGAGCGGTCACGGCACAGTGCGCTATAACGGACCGTAGCCGCCTTTGCCGCTACACGATTCTGGCGCGTGACCGATAACTCCCTTTATAGTGTGGTTGCGCAACGACGCGAGAAACCCCCAAATAAGCCCCCAAATAAGAAGGTATGGAGCCCGCTGTGAATGTCGAGTTTATCAATCCGTTCCTGAAGTCCATCGTCAACGTGCTTGCCACGATGGCGAAGCTGGAGGCCAAAGCCGGCAAACCGCTTCTGAAGAAAGGCCAGGTCGCCAGAGGCGACGTCACAGGCCTGATCGGCATGACCAGTGAAAAGGCCAAGGGCTCTTTGGCTATCACCTTTACCGAATCAGTGGTGCTGGAAATCAACCGGCGCATGCTCGGTGAAGCACCGGCCGCCATTGACGAGTCCGTTGTCGATCTGGTGGGCGAGATCACCAACATGGTCTGCGGCGGCGCCAAGAGCGAACTCGCCAACAAAGGCTACGATTTCGATCTGGCCATCCCCGGCATGATCGCCGGCAAGAACCACAGCGTTACCCACAAGGCCAAGGGACCCGCAATTCTGGTACCCTTCACCACCGAATACGGTGACTTCTACGTCGAAGTCGCCTTCGAGTAAATCCACCGATAGCCGCTATGATTTCCGCACATCCGGGCGCTATCCATGGGAAAACTTTTCACACTCGTCTCGTCCACACTACGGTCGCTACGGTTTTTGTTCGGCCGCCTCATTACAGTTGCAGCCAGCACTGCCGAGCAGCGCGGCGCGACGCCGCCCCGCTGATCCTCGATGAAGCCAGATGAGCGGTCTGCCCGGCAAGTGGGTCGAGCGTGTATTCCACCCCGCTTGACCAATCCGGTGACCGCACCGTCAAACCGTGTCAAAGAATCATTGAAATGGCTCTTGCTCTTCGGCATGGCATTGGCGATATATCTCGTCGGTGCCGGCGCCTTGCGCGCCGATGAGGGTTGGCGGCTCCTTTTTCACTCGTTGACCGAAGCGTTGCCGGCGCAAGACCAGCAAGCGATCTACGCCCAGATGGGCCTGGCAATCAGCGCTGACGGCAGGTATCTGCTGGTCCCCGACGTCGAAGCAGCGGGACCGGTCACCATCAAGGCTTCGCGCCAAGACCTCAACGGCGACGGACAGGATGAGATCTTTCTCCTCGGCGGCAATGCCTACCTGTCGGGTGGCACCGGCAGCTCGATCTGGCTGTTCATCAAGTCGGCAACCGATCAGACCTGGCGCATGCACCTGGGATTCCCGGCCGCTGCCTATACCGTGCTCGACGAGCGCAACGCGGGTTTCCCTGATCTGCGCTTCGGCGGCATGGGTTGGTGCGATGGGATCTGGCGCTGGGACGGCAGCGGCTACGCCCACCACCGCAACGTGGCCACCGCACCGGGTGGATGTGATCACCTCGCTCGCCCCCGCTCCTTGCGCTGACACCGCGTAGGTGCCGCCGAAAAGGGCGACTACAATCACTCCGTTGCCCGGATCGCCGCAACCCTCCCAACGGACACGGAACGGCGGCCCGCCCGAAATGCGGTAGGCCGCAGCAACTCCACCGCCACTGCTACGGGAGTTCCTTAAGCGGCGGTAAACCCAGCTTTTTACGCTTGACGTTTTCGAGGTAGAGCAGCCGCGCCTGCCGTTTCGCCTCCATGGCATCGGCGCGCGCCTTCTGCTTCGCGGCCACGGCTGCCGCATAGTCCGCCTGGCGCTTGGCTGCCGCCGCGGCCGCTTCCTCCTGCGCCTTCAGTTTGGCGGCTGCAGCCTCTTCCGCGGCCTTCTTTGAATCCGTCGCCGCGGTCTCCACCGCCGCCTTTTGCTGCGCCTGTGCATCTGCCGCAGCCTTGGCGCGATTGGCCTCGGCTTCCGTGACCAGCCTGGCCACCGTCATCTCGGATGAGGGCGTGATGCGGTAGCGCTTCACCACATCGCCATCGACCGCTAGGAATGTCAGTACGCCATCGCCACCCATCTCCCACCAGCCCGGCGTACGCATAAAATCGTTGGCCGCGAACTTTACCGTTGGCTCTCCATCGGCGTAGACGGTGAGATACTGCCCGGGTTTGTCACCGGCTTCCGATGCCAGCCAGAACAGGTGCCGGCTGTCCGGCGTAAATTCGGGGCTGCCGATAGAGCGCGGCGACGGATACACCAGCGTGCCGTCAACATACAAACCCACCGTCGAGCGATCACCGGTACCGGCCACTTGAGCGAGGTGCTTGCCGTCGTCGCTCAACAGGTACCACTTTGAGGGCAGCGGCCTGGCCCACTGGTGAAACTCCAGAGGCGTCAGCGCCTCGTTGAGCTTACCGTCCACCACCAGTCCGGTGACCTCGTTGCGCCCCACCGGTCCGACGACATACACGAAACGCGAGCCGTCCGCGCTGAATGTCAGCGAGCCATCGTTAGGAGAGAGGTTCGGGGGCAGTACCGACTGACCGTCCACGACCACCGAAAACACGCGATTCGAACCATCGCGTGTCCCGAAAGCGTAACGGTTACCTTGCGCAGCCATCGCAATGGGCGACTCCATCAGCCCGCCGATCAGGCTGGTGATCGGGAACTCCTGATTCTCGACGATCAGAAAATTGCGGCCGCCGCTCGCGGCGGTGTAGATCAGCTTCGAAGAGTCGGGGGTCCAGTACGGCTCGTTGATCGAAAGGGTCTGGTACTCCTGACCCTTCCTGCCATCGACCACCATGAAGGCGGAGCGCGCCACGTCGTTCACGCAGGCCACCGCGTAACGCTTCCCGTCGGGGCTGAACCAGACCTGCTGGGCGCCTTCGGTGCCGGGCACCTCCCTGCCGTCGAGGTAGAGCATCGGGACACCCTTACCGTTTTCGACCCGCGCCAGATCAATGGCGGCGTAGCGGTTACCCACCGGCGCGGTCACCACTTTACCGACCCCCTGCCCGCTGGAGACCACCTTGCCGTTAACCTGCAATTTGCGTTTGTAGTCGATGGTCCCGATGGTCAACAGCAGCTTGCCGTCGGCGGTGAACATCGGCTCCATGCCGATGTAGTCGGCCACCTTGCCGTCCACCACCAGGAAGTACTTGTCTTTGTCCTCAGGGCTGACGGCGGTGTAGGCGTAACGGGAATCGTCGGAACTGAAGACCGGCAGCATGTCCTGATGCCCGCTCCAGGGCCCCGGCTTACCGTCCATGACCAGCCGCTGCAGCGTACGCCCGCCCTGTTTCTCCTGCTCGTTCCAGTGCACATGATTGCCGCCGGGTGAAAGGGTCAGTTGTCCGTAGTTCAACGCAAGCGCTGGCCGCGGCCCGCGGGCGATCTCCTTGCCGTCGTGAATGACGACGTATTCATTACCCTGACGACCGGCGTAGGCATAGTGCTTGCCGTCGGGACTCATGATCACCGGGCCGCGTTGCGCGGCGATATTGCTCCTTCCCCCGGCGCTTGCCGTCATCGGCGAGACCCTTGGCGGGGAGTAAAAGCTCTGGCCACGGGGCGTGAACAAATCGTCCATGACCGGCCCCTCGACCCCGTCGACAGCCACCACCAATCGACTGCCCTTGGTGTTGATATAGGCCACGCGCACGCCGCTCGGACTGACCGCGTAAACACCGCCCGCAGTAACCGGTCCGATGACCTGCTCGTCGATTTTTACCGCCGCGTGGGAGGAGAACGCCACGAACAGCGTGGCGGCCATAATTAGCGAACAAGGGATTTTTTTCATCCTGGTATCCAGTCGCAATAAGGGTGATCAGGGGGTCGCGAAACGGGAGCGCGAGACTTGCACGTCATCCGCCGCGGTGGTCCCAGCAGCACATCGCTGTGAGTTAGAAGCAAAGCGGAACCACCGGGCGAACGCGGGAACATCGAGGCACACCACTACACCGGGGCTGTCATCGTTCATACCAACTCCGACGGACGCACAGTGGTTAAGGCGATTTGGGGAACCTCTGATTAGGTCGTGCTCAGTGATCCCCTGGCTCTGGTGAATTGAGTAATGCACAGATTTTTACGCCGTCAAGAACGCGCGCAGAAAAATGTGCGGTCGACGCTCGATATCCCCCTACATCCAGTCCGATATTTTTTAACCCACCCACACAACTGCTCGACCCTGCTTCGAACAGTTGCCCATTCACTGCCGGCTTGCGCACTGTCACGCTCCCGAAGCGGCCGATTGCCTTCGGTGTGGCGGGCACTACCGGAGACGGATTCAACACGCAGGCGCTACGGGCACTGTTCACAGGATCGCAGGGAGCGGAACTCGGGGACGGGGGGATGCTGTTAGACGGAGTTCGTGTAGGCGGCCGATCCGGGATCTGTGCACATCGCCCGTGCGATGACTCACCCAACCCATCGAGCAATTCGCAAACGAGTTCCCAACAGATCGTTCCGTGGTTGCAGGACCACAACTTTTTTTACAGGTGCTTTTCGACCTCCGACAACCCCGTTCCCCGATCGAACGGACGGGCGGCGTTACTCGGTGAGTCTCGCGGACAAGGATGAAAGTTCGGTCGTAATCGACAACCAACGCACCACAAGGGTCTATGGGGACGATGCGCTGCGCCGCGGCTATCGCTATTGCGGCGCAGGCCTTAGAATCAGCCCAGCGGATACCCAAAGTCAGCCGGCGATATCACGCTTGGTGGTGCTCGAAAACGGCACACCGCCAGGACCGGCCCACTCCCCGGTTCGCGAGGCGTTGGATATCGGCCAGGGACGCAATCGTCACTGGCATGACGGTTCAGCAGAACGGTTGTTTTTTCCACACTGGACAACAGCGCTTCGCGCACCAACGGGCGAACCTATACCATCACAGCGAAACAACAAGTGAACAATAGTAGGTCGAAAAACTTCTGGGCGGGCAACGCCATCCTGGCGCTGGCGCTGATCGTCCTGCTGGCCCTGGGCAGGCTATCGGAAATACTCGGCATCTGGGCCATGGTGCTGTGGATCGCGTTGGTAGGTCTGGGTGTGTATCTACTGATGCGTGATAAAGGCGAACCGCCGTCACTTTCCGACTGACCTCCCGAGCTGAGCGAAAGCACATTCCCGCCTCCCTATGAGCGCCCCGTCGAACGCTACCGTTTCTACAGCCCTGGAAGCCGCCCTGCGCAGCCGCGGGCTGGTATTGGTTGCCCTTTCGGCGCTCCTCTTCAGCAGCGGCGGTCTGATCGTACGTTCGCTCGACACCGCCGATCCCTGGACTACGGTGTTCTGGCGTTCGGTATTCGCCGCGCTCTTTCTGCTCGGCTACATCGTCTGGCGCGAGCGCGGCAACACATTCACCGTCTTTCGTCAGATGGGAGGGGCCGGTCTGGTGGTCGCCGCCTGCTTCACCGCCGCCTCCATCGGCCTGGTGATCGCTCTCAGCCTGACGACCGTGGCCAACACGCTGATCATCCTCAGCATCTCACCGCTGGTCGCCGCCGGTATCGGTCGTGTGGTACTGGGGGAGAAACCCTCGCCCAGCAGTTGGTTGGCGATGTTCGCAGCCTTTTGCGGCATCGCGCTGATGGTATCGGAATCGGCGGGTCGCGGCGCGCTTGCCGGCGACCTGATCGCACTCACCGTTGCCAGCGCACTGGCGATCGCCATCGTTACCATCCGCCGGCATCGCCACCTGCGCATGACGCCCGCCAGCTGTCTCGCCACCCTCCTCGCCGCCACCATTGCCTTTCCATTGGCGACGCCGCTCGCTGTATCGACCCATGATTTTTCACTATTGATCTTTTTTGGAGCGGGGCAGTTGGGATTGGGGCTGGCGCTGTTTACGGCCGGGGCACGCCATGCGCCTGCTGCGGAGGTGGCATTGATCGGATTGTTGGAGCCGATACTCGGACCGGTTTGGGTGTGGCTTTTTCTGGGTGAAGAGCCAAGCGCCACCGCGCTGCTCGGTGCCGGCGTGGTCATGGGCGCGTTGATTGCTCACACCCTGCTCGACCGCCGCCGCGTGCGGGCCGTACCACCCACGCTCTGAGGATCAACCGCTCGGGCGCCGGCCGCTGCCTGGCGCGGATGGCGGCCGGGTTGCTAGGGCCTGGTCTGGTCCAGAAGGTACTGCAGATACTCCAATCGCCTGCGCGACACCGCTATCTTCTCTTCGAGCACCTCATTCGCTTCATCGATGGCGTGGAAGGTGTCCGGATAGAAGAACACATTAAAACTGTCGAGATAGCGTATGTCCTGTTTGTTGTCGAGCACCAGGTTGTCCATGCCGTACAGGTCGATCACCTTCATCTCCGACGACTCGTACCACCGATGCGCCGCGCTCACGAAGTCCCGCAATTGTGCCCGCGCCTTGGTCAGATTACGCAACAGGGGCACCACATCGTCCTCGAAGGTCGGATTGGCGATGTTGAACCAGCGGGTGACGGCGCGCGCCACCGCCACCACCGTCACCTCACCGTCGACACGGGTTTGCAGAAACATCGCCTTGGGAACCATCGGCCCCAACTGGGCGCGCAGTTCCATGTAATCCTGCTGGTAGAACTGAATCTCGCGCATGCTGCACGGCAGTCGGTAACGCTTGATGATGTAGTTGCGAATCAACCTTTTGTCATCGCGCAGGAACAGCCGGCTCACCTGCCAGGCGTCGCAGTAGAAGCCGAGGCCCGACATGAACTGGGCGCGCAGATTCGGAGTGTCCAGACAACCGATGTCGTTGGGAATCTCTAGATCGGATCGACCCACGGCTAGCTTTACTTCGCTGGCGATTCAGAGGAATCGGAAGGGGAGTCAGGATGAAGCAATCGATTCAAGAATGGAACCTCAAAACCCCTCAGGGCTGAAAGTTTGAAGCGGGCCGCCCCACTGGTGAAAACCGGTGAAACGTTGTTGCTCTCATCTGCTACGGCTGGAAAATCCCAATCAATCCGGCAGTTCGTACTCAAATAACCAGAAGTTTTCGAGGGGTTTGTACCAACAGGTCTTTGCCGCAAACGACAAAGCCAATTCATACAACTCTGCTTCGGACGGAAAATTCTTGAGGACCCGATGCACCGAGCCGTCCCGCAGGGGTCTTTGTTGATAGGTGTTCCCCTGCTCATCGCGCTCGGCAATCGGAAACTCGCGGCACTGCACTTCGGAGTTGTCTATCAGCACAACGCGGGAGCCGGGTTCCAGCAAGCCATGCAGGCTACGGAAAAACTCCGCCCGACGTTCGACGGGTACATGAGAGAGCCAAAGACCCGCAAACGCGCCGTTGAAACGCCCCAGACCATTGGGCAACGCGTAGGCGTCGGCCACCCTGCATTGAGCGTGAAGAATCCCGGGTCGTTGCCGTGCAAACTCCAAAGGCTCCGCAATCCCATCCGTGGCGACGTACGATAGACAGACAGGCGCGATGTACTGCGACCAGTAGCCCGTTCCACACGCAACTTCAACGACGTTGCGACCCGCCAAACGAACGGGCAAGTACTCGCGGAGAAATGCGATATCGTTCTGGCGTTCGGGTTTCTCGTAAACCGCATCGTAGTAGCTCGCACGCGCGGAGTAGTAAGCCTTCATCGCGGTTTCGGGTATACGCAAGGCAGGCTCTCTGGTTCGACTAGCGGGAATTTATCGCCCGCTCTCAACCGCTTTTCCGCCGCGCTCGACGAGAGCCTTGAGATTGAGACCCTCGACACGCATATGCTCACGTACGGCGTCGAGCTCGCGTTTGTGGAGTCTTGCCGCGAGCGGTCCCATGCGCAGGTGAATCTCGGCGACAAAACGGCAGAGGCCCGGCGACGGCTGTTCGATGTGGAAGATCAGGCGCGGCAGAAACAACCTGAGCAACCAGAACGTTGGCGCGAACTCGATATGTGTGTGGCACTCGATGCGCGTAAAGACAACCTTCTTCTTCAGCAGCTTTCCGGCTATGACCTCCTCGAAGTAAAAGACATTACCCTCGGCCAGACCGCGGCCGGAGACCCACCGAAACAGTTTGTGGTCGGGGTGCCACTGCAGGTAGTGGCCTTCCATCTCCTCGAAGAACTGAAAGATGGCCTTCGGCGTGGCGTGGACATCCGTAGTCTCTCGGAGGATCACGACGGACTCACCCGGATGGGTGCGTGCTGCTGGAAGACCGGTCATTCACCCTGCTATTTCCCATGCGTCTCAAAAAACTCCCAGATAACCTCCGTAGCGCTCAGGGCGGAACTTGGCGCGTCGCCCCTGCGGCTGCCCTTCTGCCCACCCGGCCAGGCATGGCCATTGTCCTTGACAAGGTAGATCTCGACGGCTCTGCCAGCCGGGCAACGGTAGCGCCACAAAACGTATCGGCCCCTATCAAGCTTGGCCGGCTCTTTTCCGCAGCCATTGACGTTCGCCCAGAAACCCGCCTGCTCCAGCGCCGGCCTGGCGGGTACGCCGTCCCAGGCGTCGGCGAAACGCCCGCCGGAGGGACCGCCCTGATAAGGAACCGACTCATCGAGCATGCCATTGATCATGATGGCTGACACCGGATGCCGGGGCCGGACTTCGTCGCCGAACACCGTTGCGACCACCGGCGCGATCGCGGCCAGTTTGTGCGCGAGTTCGATGCCAAGCCGGTGCGCCATCATCCCCCCGTTCGACATTCCCGTAACGTAGACCCGCCGTGGATCAATCGGGTACTCCGCGATGAGTTTGTCAATGAGTGTGCCGATGAAGTCGACGTCCTTCGTTCGGTTTTTCATCGCGTAGCCGCAGCAATGCCCCGCATTCCAGGTCAGCAGCTTGCCATTGAAACGGCCTGTGCCTTCGGGATAGGCAACGATGAAGCCCCGAGTTTTCGCCTGCTCCGTAAAACCCGTCATTCGTTCGGCATTGAAGGCATTGCCACCGCCGCCGTGCAGAACCAGCACGAGCGGCATCCGCACATTGCGCGATGGCATCGCGCGTGGAGTACGCGCGACATAGGTCCGTGTGATCCCGTTGTGAACCAGAGTTTGTCGTTGCTCGACGGGTGCGGCGTCACGATCCGTGGCGAAACCGGTTGAGCCGCAACCCAGCGACAGTCCTGCCGCCACCATCGGGAAAATCAGCCGGTTGATGCTCTGCATGTTCAACAACTATCTCCCAATGTGATTTAGAACTTCCTGGCAAGCGATTATGAGATAGCCGGGGATACACCCATTTGTTGGTTCTTCGCAGCAACCGGATCCATCAAACCATAGCCCGTCTCCGATTACTTCGGGGCCCTCTGATCAAGCCGTGTTCAATGATTCTGTTGCCCAGTATTTCTCAGACCAGCTTTTCCAGGTACTCTTTCAAGACAAGGGCGTGAGTATGTTTTTTGTCTTTCGCACCATAGAGGAGGATAAGGTTTTTCTGACTCACTTCTTCCAGGTGTTCTTTCGCCTCCTTTTTATTTTTACTCAGTTCGCTCAGATATATTTTTCTGAATTCGCCCCATTTTTCCGGATCATGGTCAAACCACTTACGCAGATCGTTACTTGGAGCCAGATCCTTCCAATGACCGTCAAGGCCAGCTCTATCTTTTGAAATGCCACGCGGCCACAAACGATCCACAAGGGCATGATATCCCTGCGGCGGATCATCATCATAAATACGGTGAATCAAAATATTCATTTCTCTTCCCTTTTTTCGTCGCACTTGCAAACAATAACACCACAATATTTAACGACTGAGCCAAGTCGCAACCAGCGAAGTTGGTGTCGGCTTGGGCGATTGGTTATACCGCTTAACCAACTTTTTTAAGTTCTTCACGTATGATGCGCCTAAGGGTTTTTGCGTCTACCGCGGGTTCGGCTTTTGACAATGCCCCCCTTAACGCATCATTGATAAGCGTCTGGTAACCCCGACCGAGTTCATCGCCTTTCTCCCGAAAGGCAGCAATGATGTCGTCGTCCAGATAAATAGTAATGCGAGTCTTACCAGTATTTTTTGCCACCGGTCCCCGCTTGCCTTTACTAAAATCGTATTCCTGCCTCATAACTCTTTCGCTCTGATTTGGTCGCCCTACGCGCGGAAATAACGCGTATCGAATTACCACGATAGGCGTATACCACCACCACAATCGTGCCCAAGGCATCCGTACCTACCAAGATGAATCGCTCTTCAGTCGATGCCCCTGGATCGGGCATTGAAATTGCGTACTGATCGTAGAACGCTGTTTCTACGTCAGAAAAGCAAATTCCATGCTTGGTGAGATTTGACCTTGCTTTTGCAGGGTCCCATTCAAAGTCCATGAAAAAAGAATATGTATTATATATGCATATGTCAAGTATGCATGCCGCAGCTAGACAGCGGTACAACGTTTAAGCTGTGCGGCGCCAACGAAGCGCAGCGTAGTTTGCGTCCGAACGAGCGCCTTGTTAGGCGAGATTACTGAAATAACTCTTTCTTTATTTTTTTCCATGCTGTTTCAGGCTTAACTGGTAGTTTGAGGTTTTTAAAGTTTACTTCAGCTATGTCATCGAATATGGCTTTAGTGTCGTTCATATTTAATTCCATATTAGTAATAATTTTCGAGGCGCGACTAATAACGCCGGGTGCGATCATGGCATGCGATTTCTGAAATGGTGGAAATTCTTTCGAAGTATATCCGCCAGTGTTACATGGACCATTGACATCTAAATAAGTTACTTCAAGGAATATAGATAAGGCCTGTTTAGATTTTGATTCTGCTGAGAGTATTTCAGCCATAGCAAATTTAGTGTTTCTATATAGCCCCCAATTACCACTGCTGGCGTTATCTATCAGCTCTTTATTCAGCAAAGACCATTTAATATCATTTTCGGATGGTTCTCGACCAAATTTCTTTGTAAGTGATTTTCTCTTATTTTCAATTATTTTCTTCTTTTGTTTGTACTCTGAATGAGTGCCATCAATAATTGACCATTGTTCTTCGATAGTGTCGATTTGGGTCTCAGTAATTAGAATTTTTTCTCCAGTTTTCGGACTGGTGCGCACATAAATGAAATTGTTGCACCCTGGGCATTTCTTTTTTCGACCTGGCTTTTTATCAAGCGCATAATTGCAATATGGACATATGGCTTCCACATTACCAACCATTGGAAATTTTCTTTTCCGATAGTGTGTTATTATTGATTTAAATATTCCCATATCTTACTCTTTTACCAGTGTCTAATACGGAATTGGCTTGCCACAATGGGCACAGGTAACAGATTTTAACTCACTAACTTGTATAGGATACCCGTGTATTTTATTTGAGTCAGAATGGCATACAACTTTCACAGCTGACATATCACCCATAAATTTACCACCTTGTAAGGCAATACCTATTGTCTCGGAACCTACCCATACAATATTTGTTCTGTTTTTATCATCTATTTGCACATGACCCGATGATACTGCCGTAACTATATAATTTTGATAACTCTCAGACGAAACCCCAGTAAATACGGTTCTATAGTCAGCATATGAATTAGGCAATGTATGCTTTATATATTTCTCTAATTTGTAGTTATTGTCAGCAAGAGTATTTCCTTGCGGTGGCGACCTCAACATTCTTTTTTGCGCCGCACACTCATGACAATAGTAAATACTCATTTTTTCCTTTCGCCTAACATTTGTATATCGAGCTGGTCCCGGTATCCCGATTACGACTTTTCCGTGATCACCTACACTGAATTGTTTATGAAGGGATTTTCTTGGCTCGGTGAATTCCCTTCCCCGTGCAAACACGCTGGTCCCGTTATTTGGAATCTATCTCAAAATCCCACGCGAGCTGTGCCGCTCGCTCGTGACTTCATCGCCGGGTTAAATGGAAAAGCGAGCCGTTTTCCCGAATATATCGAGATACATCGTGCCGTCAAGCAAAAACACCGATTAGCGTTGACCCAGAGTAGCACTACTACACGCTCCTCGATTACATGTGGCACGCCTCGCCCAGCGTCACATGCAGAGTAGCGGCGCGACTGTCGGTACCTGATACTGCACTGCATTCAGAGCTGAACTACACTGGCTAAAATCCGGGGAGACTCTAACCAGGCCATCAATCCTGGCGGTCCCTCGCAAGAACTCGGAATCGAGTACTCTCTAGACGTTGTGTTACCGGGTTCCCGCTTTTGCGGAAATGACGACAAGTACAACAGACAGAACCCCCTGAACGACAGCGAACGCTTATGAAACAGATCCTGGTTTACGGTGATTCACTCTCCTGGGGCATCATTCCCGATACCCGCCACCGACATCCCTTCCACGTGCGCTGGCCCGGCGTGCTGGAGCTGGAACTCAATGCCGACGGCGAGTCGGTGCGGATCATCGAGGACTGCCTCAACGGCCGGCGCACGCTGTGGGAGGACCCTTTCAAAGCGGGACGCAACGGCCTGCAGGGATTGGCGCAGCGCATCGAGATTCACTCGCCACTGGCACTGGTCGTGCTGATGCTGGGGGGCAACGACTTTCAATCGATGCACCCGCACAACGCGTGGCACTCGGCGCAGGGGACCGCGACGCTGGTGGACACCATCCGCACCGCTCCCATCGAACCGGGCATGCCGCAGCCGCCGATATTGATTCTGTGCCCGCCGGCCATCGGCACGCCGCGGGGAATCATCGCGCCGAAGTTTGCCGGAGGCGACAGGAAATACGCAGGACTGCCCGCCGAACTGAAAGCGGTGGCCGATTTGAAGCAGTGCGCTTTTTTCGATACCAACAGCGTCATCAGCGCCAGCCCCGTGGATGGCGTACACCTGGATGCCGAAACGCACATCACTCTGGGCAAAACGTTGGCGCCCATCGTTCGCCCGCTGCTCGCCGGCGGCCACTGAACCGACACCACAGCGCAGGAGGTCCTTACCATGGCGTGGCCCGAAGCCGCCGAACAACTCGCGCAGCGCATCCGTCCGCTCCTGCAGGCCCATCCCGGTTTTGACGAGAAGAGGATGTTTGGCGGCCTCTGTTTCCTGCTCAACGGCAACATGTGCTGCGGCGTTACCAAGGAGGCACGGCTCATGGTGCGCGTGGGTGGCGATGCCTATGACGATGCGTTGCGCCAACCCCACGCCACGGAGATGGATTTCACCGGCCGGCCGCTGAAAGGGATGGTGTTTGTCGATGCGCCTGGATTTGCACACGACAACCAGCTTGCGGAATGGATAGATCGCGGCATCGCCTTCTGCGGGCAACTTCCCGAAAAATCGGCTGCTGCCAAATCCAGGCGAACCAAACGCCGTTAAGGAATTCTCTGGTTGCGCGCCCCGCCGCGCTGAACACGACGAAGAGCCGGAGCAATGGCGCAGGGAGCGTCGTTAGCGGGCTCCGCGATGCAAGCCCGCAATTTCCAGTCAGCGCGTTACTGGATTCCCACTTTCGCGGGAATCACGATACGATGATCGATCAGGGACTCCTGTGCCCACTATCATTTCATTTAAACGGGAACTCGCCCACTATGTCTGACACATCTCTGCCGCAGATACGCCCTGAACAAGCGAGCGATATTGCCGCTATCCACCAGGTGAATGAGCTCGCCTTCGGCCAAGCGATAGAGGCTGATCTGGTCGATGAACTGCGCCGGGAATGCCCGGAGTTTCATTCGTGGGTGGCGGTCGTCGACGAACGGGTCGTCGGGCACATCCTGTTCACGCCCGCCATACTGGAGACCGGTGATCAGGTCCTTTACGGGATGGCGCTCGCGCCCGTTGCGGTGTTGCCCGAGTTTCAGAAACAGGGCATCGGCGCGGCGTTGATCGAAGCCGGCATCGCGCACCTCGACGCCGCGGCGTGCCCCTTCCTCATCGTCCTCGGCCACCCCGCCTATTACCCGCGCTTCGGCTTCATCCCCGCGGATGAGTTCGAGATTCGCTGTCAGTGGGAGGTACCGGAGGAAGCCTTCATGATGCGCTTTCCGGGCGTGCCACCGGCCAACCTGCGTGGTGGTGTGGCGTTCTACCGCAAGGAGTTCGATACCGCGGTCTGAGAGGTCATCTCTCAATTCGACCCTTGTGGTTGAAGCCCTGTGGTCCACACTCTGAAGAGGGTTGGGGCCTGCAACGGGGAGGCAAACATGCAAAGGCAGCTCATTTCCAGCGGCAGTCCGTACGAGTCGATACTGGGTTTTTCCCGCGCCGTGCGGGTGGGTCCGGTCATATCGGTAGGCGGCACCGCGCCGCTGGGGCCGGATGGCAAGACCGTCGGTGCGGGCGATCCGGCGGCGCAAGCACGGCGCTGCATCGAGATCATCAAAGCGGCACTGGAAGAGGCCGGATCGGGACTGCACGATGTGGTGCGCACGCGCATTCTGCTGACGCGCATCGAGGATTGGGAAGCGGTGGGGAGGGTGCACGGCGAATACTTCCGCGATATCCGCCCGGTGGACACCATCATGCAGGTGACGCGCTTCATCGATCCCGAATGGCTGGTGGAGTTCGAGGCCGACGCCTTCGTGGCTCATGCCTGTTGAGACCAGCGCCACTGCCAGGAGCCTGCTCGCCGAACTCGAACGCCTGGGCGATCCCAAGGATGCCGAGTTTCTAAAGCGCTTTTTTAAAACCGCCCCCGGCGAGTACGGCGCCGGCGATCGTTTTTTGGGAATCCGCGTACCGGTCACCCGCAAACTGGTCCGCCAACACCGCGCGCTGCCGCTCCAACAGATCACCGCGTTGCTGCATTCGCAGTGGCATGAGGCGCGCCTGCTGGCGTTGCTGATATTGGTGGACCAGCATCGTCGCGCCGCAGCCGATCAGCAGTCCGTGATCCACCGTCTCTATCTGGACAATACCCGCCACATCAACAACTGGGATCTGGTCGATCTTTCGGCCGAGCACCTGGTCGGACCGCATATCGCAGAGAACGCCGCGCTACTGCCGGCACTCGCCGCATCGGCTTCGCTGTGGGAGCGACGCATCGCCATCATGGCGACATTTCACCCGATTCGTCGCGGCGAATTCGCTCCAACGCTGCGGATCGCCGAGCTGCTGCTCGACGACGAACACGACCTGATCCACAAAGCGGTGGGGTGGATGCTGCGCGAGGTGGGCAACCGCGACCGCGCGATCGAGGAGCGTTTCCTGAAACCGCACTATCAAAGAATGCCGCGCACCATGCTGCGCTACGCCATCGAGAAGTTTCCCGAAGCGTTGCGGCAGCGCTATCTCAAAGGCAAGGTGTGAGCCGCACTCAGGCCGTTGCGGCACCCTTGCACCGCTCTGCATAGACTCACCGCAGCACCGATTCCCGGCGGCTCAATCAAAGAATCGCCCTGGCGTTTTCCCCAATGCTTTTTTGAACATGGCGATGAAGGCGCTCTGCTTTTCATAGCCGAGGCCGGCCGCGACCGCGGCAACCGATTGCCCCTGTGCCAATCCCTCCAGCGCCGCCAGCAGGCGCACCTGTTGACGCCATTGACCGAAGGTGTAGCCGGTCTCGCGCTGGAACAGCCGCGCCAGGGTGCGAGCGCTCGCCCCGACACGATGGCCCCACTCCTCCAACGACTTTGTATCAGCCGGGTCGTGCTGCAAGGCAAGGGTAATGGAGCGGATGCGCGGCTCCTCCGGCAGCGGGAGATGCAGCGGCGCGATGGGCAGGATCTTGATCTGATCGACGATGACCTGCATCAGCCGGCCGGCGGCACCCGCTTCGTCGTAGAGCGGTTCCAGCGACACGGCATAGAGGATCAGCTCGCGCAGCAGCGGCGAGACCGTTACCACGCAACAGGCGGCGGGCAGTTCGGCGCAGCAACCCGGCTCGAAGTAGAGATTGCGCAACGCCAGCGGCCCCGGCGAACTCACCGCATGCTCGGTGGCCGGCGGCAGCCAAACGGCGCGCTGCGGCGGCACCACCCAGATCCCGCGTGGGGTATGGACCTGCATCACCCCGCGGCTGGCGTAGAGCAGCTGGGCGCGTCGATGGGTATGCATCGCCACGATATGAGGACCATCGTAGTCCCGCGAGCGAAAAGTCACCGGACGCGGAACGGCCTCCACATCGATACTGTCGTCCGGGACCGCGAAGGCCTCCCTTAAGCTTGTCTCGATTGGGGTATTTTCTGTCGTCATCGTCTGTATAAGACAACGCGGTTAGCGGCTATTGTCAACAATAGCTGAGCGCGACCCATTGGAATTGACGAGGCACTCCGTTGAATCAGACCCCTGCCCGCGACTGGCGGACCCCGACCACCCTGCTGTTTATCATGGCCGCGGCCATGCCGCTGTCGCTGGGTACCTGGATGGCGCTGATCAACAACTTCGCCGTGGAGCGCGCCGCCTTCACCGGTGCCGACATGGGCATCCTGCAGAGCCTGCGCGAGGTGCCCGGCTTTCTTTCGTTCGCGGTGATCTTCCTGCTGCTGGTGTTTCGCGAGCAGACGCTGGCGCTGGTCTCCCTGCTGCTGCTCGGCATCGGCACGGCGCTGACCGGCGTCTTTCCCAGCTTCTGGGGACTGATCTTCACCACCGTGCTGATGTCCATCGGCTTTCACTACTACGAAACGGTCAATCAGTCGCTGCAGTTGCAGTGGCTGAAGAAGGGCGAAACCGCGGCAGTGCTCGGCAAACTGATCGCCGCCGGCGCGACCGCTTCGCTGAGCGTCTACAGCATCATCTACCTGGCGCTGGAACTGGGCGATCTGCCGATGGAGTGGGTCTACCTTCTGGGCGGTGGGATCACCGCCGCCGTCGCCCTGTTCGCCTGGATTGTCTTCCCGCATTTCCCGGAGAAGGTGGAACAGCACAAGAGATTGATCCTGCGCCGCCGCTACTGGCTCTACTATGCGCTCACCTTCATGAGCGGCGCGCGGCGGCAGATCTTCATGGTCTTTGCCGGCTTCCTCATGGTGGAGAAGTTCGGCTTCGACGCGGCGGCCATCACGCTGATGTTCCTCGCCAACATGGCCATCAATATCGTCGCCGCGCCGCGTATCGGCCGCCTGATCGGTCGCTGGGGTGAACGGCGCGCCCTGACCGTGGAGTACATCGGGCTGATCGTCGTCTTCAGCGCGTACGCCATCGTCGATCATCCGTGGGTGGCGGTCGGTCTCTATATCCTCGACCACCTCTTCTTCGCCATGGCCATCGCCATGAAGACCTACTTCCAGAAGATCGCCGATCCCGCCGACATCGCCCCCACCGCGGGTGTTGCCTTCTCCATCAATCACATCGCCGCGGTGGTGATTCCGGCGGCCTTCGGGCTGCTGTGGCTGGTCTCACCGGCGGCGGTGTTTCTCGCCGGCGCTGTCATGGCGGGTATCTCGCTGTTCCTTTCGCGGCTGGTGCCGTTGGCGCCGCAACCTGGCAATGAGGTGGCTGTAGGGCGCGCGCGTCTACAACGGGCCGAGGAAATCGGCTAGCGCGTAGCCCATGATCCGCTGCGCTTTTGCATCCCAGTTGCATGAGCCGGCGACTCTCTTCAAACTGAGCCGGATTTCCGCAGCGGGCACCGGAGTCCGAGCACGATGCACGACCCCCATAGCCATGAAGAAGGCGGAATCGCCGCCGAGCACCACCTTGACCACCGCGTTACGCCGCGAAGGTATGCACCCAACAGGGCGCTTGTGCCGATCATCGTGCTTGCAGCCATACTTCAGGGCTGTGCTTCGATGGCGGAAGGTGTCACCAAAGCAGTGCTCGAAAACCGCAGCAGTGCGGAGAATACACTGCGCTGCGAATTGACCGGGCCGGCCTTTGGCGGCATGGCAAGCCTCTACCGTGCAACACCGGCGGCGGACGCCATCCAGACACTCAAGGTCTTGATGGTCCACGGCATCGGCAGCGCCAAACCCGGCTACTCGGCCCGCCTGCAGACACACCTCATCCAGGCGCTGCACTTGGAGAAAGTCGCCACCACCGTCAAGCAGATCACCCTGCAATCCCAGGAGCCGATACCGGGACCGCTGGGCGAAGTACACGTGACGCGCTACCTCAGCAAAGACGAAAAGCGCGCGCTGGAATTCTACGAACTCACCTGGTCTGCAATCACCCGCATCGAAAAAGAGGCCGCGCTCGCCTACGACGTGTCCGGCAACTACCGGCACCGGCGCGCGGGCGTCAATCAATCGATAAAGGAGTTCGTGAACTCGCACGCCGCCGATCCCATGATGTATCGCGGCACGTCACGGACCGCGATTCTGGAAGCCGCCAGCCAGGCAGCCTGTTGGGCGCTGTCGAGCACCTGGTCGGAACTGCCGGCAACTTCGGCGCAAAGTTGCGATCGACTCAACGCCCTGCGGTTTTTCGCACCCCACACGCAACGCACGCCCGACACGGAGTTCGTCTTCATCACTCACAGTCTTGGCAGTCAGGTGGTCGTCGACATGCTGCAACAGGAGGCCGAACGTTGGCGCGCCTTTCTTGACGAGGCAGAAACCAATAGCGACCGACAACGACTCGAACACCTCAACGAAGGGATACGCAACTACTCCGCGCGTGTCTACATGCTGGCCAATCAACTGCCTTTGTTGCGCCTGGGTCGCGAACCTCCGGCAATAGAGGGCCGCTGGGATGCCTATTGCAGACCCGGGGGGCGCTCTTACAACAAGCGGCTCTTCAAGGAACTGTTCATCGTCGCATTCAGCGATCCCAACGATCTGTTGAGCTACGCCATTCCGCCGGGTTTTGCGGAGAACTTCATGGATTCGCGTCTCTGCGCGAAGATCGTCAACGTCAGCGTCAACGTCACACCCACACTCAATATCTTCCAGATCGGTTCCATCGCCGACCCGGTGGCGGCGCATGTAAACTACGATGCCGACCCGCGCGTCATCGAGTTGATGGTCAATGGTACCGCTAACGCGACGCCGGAGGCTGAGCAGCCATTGCAGTGCCGCTGGCTTGAGGCGGTGGATAAGTAGGCGGACGGTGTCTTTATGTCCAGACGGAAGCTGATCTGGTACTACGACTTTTTGTCGCCCTACTCCTACATCGCGCATGAGCAGCTGCAGCGACTGCCTGGCGATGTAGATCTTGTCTACACGCCGGTACTGTTTGCCGGGCTGCTGAAGCATTGGGGTACCAAAGGGCCCGCCGAACTGGAACGCCAGCGCCTGTTCACCTTTCGCTATTGCCACTGGCTGGCGCAACGAAAAGAGATTGCGTTCCGCACCCCTGACGCCCATCCATTCAATCCACTTCCGCCGCTGCGCCTGTCGCTGGCGCTGAACAACGACCCATCGGCTGTCGCCAGGATTTTTACTTACCTCTGGCAGGACGGGCACATTCCGGAGCAGACCGCAGCGTGGAACGCGCTGGTCGACTCCTTCGCGGATGATGAACTGCGGACCCGCATCGATGCTTCCGAAGTGAAGCAGCGTCTGCGCGACAATACGCAATTAGCCATTGAGCAGGGCGTTTTCGGCGTGCCGACTTTTATCGTCGCCGGCGAACTGTTCTGGGGACAGGACGGCTTCGACTTCCTGTTGGACTATCTTGCCAACCCCGCGCTTTTCGCAAGTACGGAGATGCAACGCATCGCCCGACTGCCGGTGAGCGCAACGCGCACGACCCGTTAGCGGTATTCACTGCGTCAACGGCTGGATGCAGGCGGGATCGTCGTTGGCGGGACTGTTCACATGCCGGCTCACCGCATCGGCGACCAACCAGTTCTCCGCACACGGTCGGAGTAGCGCCTGCAACACCTCTGGTGAGGCGTCTGCAGCGAGCCACGCCGCATGATCGGCCCGGTCCAGGATCACCGGCATACGGTCGTGCACCGGGGCGATCGTGACATTGGCAGCGGTGGTCAGAATGGTGCAGCTGCGTAACACCTGACCCTGCGCCTCCCAGTGTTCCCACAGCCCGGCGAAGGCCATGAGCCCACCCCCAGCGGGGTGAATGTGATAGGGCTGCTTGCCGTCGGAGCGCGTCTGCCACTCGTAGAATCCGGAGGCTGGAATCAGGCAGCGTCGACGACGGAACGCCGCACGAAACGATGGTTTGGTCGCCGCGGTTTCCGCTCGCGCGTTTATCATGCGATTGCCGATGCCCGGGTCCCTGGCCCAGGAAGGGATCAGACCCCAGCGCAGCATCACCACCTGCCGTGCGCCTTCGATCAGTACCACCGCGGGCACCTCCTGAGTCGGCGCAATGTTGTAGCGGGGCGTCAGCTCCGGGCAGTAGAGTACGTTGAAAAACTCCACCAGCCCCTGGGCATCGGTGATGAGATTGAAACGACCGCACATCGGAAATCAATCCGCCTCTAGCGGTTCAGGGCCCCATGGGTGAGGCGGCGCAACGCAAAGCGATAACACCAGAACCCCGCTACGCCGAGCAGCCACAAGCCCACCGCGGCGGGCAGTAAAACAATGGCGGGGGGGTGCCCACCCCCTTGCGCCATGAGCACCGACAGCACCAGCCAACCTGCTGTCCATACCACCAGAAGCGCGATAAACACGGGACCGGTGCGCGCCGCTCTCGCGGGATCAGCGCCGGCAACCTGAACCGCGTGGAGCCGGTAGCGCGCCACCAACCAACCGAGCGCCGCGCCTCCCAGCATCAGCGCAACGCCCATCATCGCTACCGCCATCACCAATTGCAGCCAGATCATCGTCGCTACTCACGCCGGCAGGGGATACAAACGAAGTTCATTCGCAGAGGCACCGCCAACCCATTATCCTGAAAATTTATAAGGAATTACCGTGGTACCACACGCATAACGGTACTGGTTCACACTCCCAAGTTTCAAATCTTTCACCGGTACAAGTCACTCGCATCATGCGACTATTTGGTTTACAAATGCTCATGTAACAAGTTGTATCCACAAACTATCGGTATGAGAAATAAGCAGAAAAGGTTGATATCTTGGCAAAACACCATCAACCACCCGCTAGTGAGACAGAAGCTGTCAATGCTCTGGACGACGCGCTGGTCAGTCGAACTGACCATCGGTCCGTAGTAGACCACATCTTTTTTCAAGCCTCGCAGCAGGTCTCTCACGAGCAGTCGCAGGCGATCGCGCGTATCACCATACTCGGACTGGTGATGCTGTTTCTCGTTACCAATACCGCGCTCAACGGCCTCACGCCCACCGCTGCGGAAAACCTGGCCGTTGGATTCAGCTGGCTGTTCTACAGTCTGATTCACCTCTGGTGGACCCGACGCTATCCAGAGCGCTTCATCGGGCGGCGCTACCTGGCCATCGTCGGCGACCTCGTCTGTACCTCCTATGTCACCTACAGTTTCGGACTCGCCGGCCTCGGCTTCTATCCGCTTTTCTTGTGGATCATGATCGGCAACGGGTTGCGTTTCGGGCCTCGCTACCTCTTCTCCGCTACCCTGATCGGCATCAGCGGCTTCCTTGTCGCCAATGTCCTTGACGACGTGCTGTTTCAGCATCCGGGCGTCGTCACTGGTCTGTTGATCGGCCTGATCATCATGCCGAAGTTCTTCCTGGTGATGATCCGCCGCCTCGCCGAAGCCAACCACGCACTGCGGGAGCAGAAGGAGGAGGCGGAATATCTGGCCCGCCATGATCGGCTGACCGACCTGCCCAACCGCGTCATGCTCGAGGACCGCTTGGGCCTCGCGCTGCGCAAGGCATCCCGCCACGGATCGCGACCCGCCGTGGTGTTCATCGACCTCGACGGCTTCAAGGCGATCAACGACAACTTTGGCCACGAATACGGCGACCTGCTGCTGCAGAAGATCGCCGCCTGCCTGAAGGCCTCGGTACGCCGCGGCGACACGGTGGCGCGCCTCGGCGGAGACGAATTCATCATTCTCATTGAAGAGACCAACGGGCCCAGCGAGGTCGCCGCAGTCGTCGAGCAGCTTTTCTCCTGCGTTGGACGCTACTATCAGTTGGGCGAATACCGTGCCTTCGTGACCTGGAGTTGCGGGGTTGCGATCTTCCCCAACGACGGCAGCGACAGCCAGACGCTGATCAAGAACGCCGACACCGCCATGTATCGCGCCAAGGCTTCCGGCACCAATCAGTTCCGACTCTACGATCCCGCCATGTCCAGCGAGGTGGCCACCCAACTCGCGCTGCGCGATCAACTGCGCCAAGCCATCGAGACCCAGCAGTTCAAGATTCTTTACCAGCCTATAGGCCGCTACCCCGCAGCGGTGATCGACAGCATCGAGGCGCAAATCTATTGGCACCGCGACCAACGCGGCATGGTTCCGCTGAGCGAATTCAGTGAGTTCATCGAGCTATCGGGCATGAGTGCCACGCTCGGCAAACTGACGCTGGAACGAGCCGTAACCGACGCCGCTGCCTGGCGCCGGGCGGGACTCAGCCAACCTATCGTCCATGTTGAGATCACCGCCCAACAGCTGGCGAACACCAATTTTCTCACGCACCTGCAGCGGTTGCTTGCGGAACACGACCTGCCTACCAGCGCGCTCGCGCTCCAGATGAACGAGACCCTCCTGATCGAAGACTCCGACCCCGTGACGGCGATGATTCGCGCATTGCACGAAACGGGCATTCGCATTGTGGTGAACAATTTCGGCACCGGTTACACGGCATTGAGATTTCTTACGCGATACCCCATCGACCGGATTGTGATTGCTCCTTCGCTGGTTACCCATCTGCCGGATGACCCCATCAGTTGCACCCTGGTGGAGGCGCTGCTGGCCATTGCCGAGCGCACTCGGATCGAGGTGGTGGCGGACGGTGTCGACACCGACGCGCAGTTGCGCTGGCTGGCTTCGCGTGGTTGCAACCTGATGCAGGGCGCGCGCATCAGTAAACCGCTGAATACCCTCGACCTCGAAGCGTTGATGCGCGAAGGGTCTTTGGTACAACTGGCGCAGGTGGCAGGTCAGTAACGGTTTTGCAGCGCCATGCCACCAACGTTCATGCCTGATCGCCCGGCAGGGATCGCAGCACAGACAGGGAGTGCGACACCATGATCGACAAACGTTTCACCGCATTGGAGGGTCTCACCAACCCTGACGACTACCTGATCTGCACCTATTCCTACCAGACGCACCAGAATCCTATTCGCGCTGCGGTGGAATTGTGCAAATCGCGCAGCACCTCCGGCGCAGGCTGGGGAACCAGTGGTACAGTGGCCGGCGAAAATCGCGCGATTGTCGAGCGTTACGGCGCCAAACTGCTCCACTACGATATCGTTGAAGCCGGAGATCTACCCGATATGCCGCCGGTCGCGCCCAAACTTCAGCGCAATGGGTACGGCAAGCTCTGGCGGGCGAGCGCGCGTATCGCGATACCGGTAGGCAACCTCGGATCAAGCATCGCACTGTTGCTCACCGCGGTAGCCGGCGAGATCCACAACCTCGAGCCCTTCATCTCCATCAAGCTGGTCGATGTTGAATTTCCCATCGTCTATCTGGAGCGCTACGCCGGACCCAAGTTCGGGGCCACGGATGTTCGTAAGCGCTTGGGGGCGGAAATCGGGAGACCGCTGCTGATCGGCGCTATAAAACCCAGCCCGGCGCCCACCGGCCTGTTCGCCGAACTGGCCTACCAGAGCCTGATCGGCGGTCTCGACATGGTGAAAGACGACGAGTTGCTGGTGGACATCGACGAGTCTCCCCTGGTGAGCCGGGTGCGCGCCGTCAGCGATGCGGCCAAACGCGCCGCCGATCACCTGGGTCGCAAGGTTTACTACCAGGCCAATATCACCGCTGATCTCGATCAACTTCTGCGCAATCATGACCTGGCGGTCGCCAACGGCGCAGACCTGGTCATGGTCAACGCGATGGCCGTGGGACTCGCCGGTACCCGTTTATTGACTCAGCACAGCGAAGTGCCGGTGACGTCGCATTTCGGCATGACCGCCTGCAACGCCAAGGTTCCGTTCCATGGCGTCAGCCATAAAGTCTGGGCCAAACTCCAGCGGCTGGCGGGTCTCGATAACGTCATGGTCCCCGCGCCCGGGGCCACGCAGATGGAGTACTCCAGCGACATCGCGGATGAGATCGCCGTCCACCAGGAACCCATGGGTTCGATACGGCCGTCGCAACCCTTGTTCGGCGGTGGCGTGAAGGCAACCAACCTCGGCGCGATATTGGACGCGGGCGGCATACGGGAAGTGGGGATGATAATCGGACACGGAGTCTACGCCCATCCCGCTGGCGCCCTGGCGGGAGCGCGCAGCGTGGTACAAGCGTGGGAAGCGTACCGCGATGGCATTGCTGCGCGACACTACGCGCTCAGTCACCCCGAGTTACGGAGTGCCTTCGATCACTTCGAGAAACCCCCGCAAGAGGAAAATAGGGAACCCCACCACCGGGCGAGTTAGTCGACCAGATCCGAGTCGTTCAACGATTCTGCAAGAACCGCAACGGCGACCGGCCGACCGAGTAAAAACCCTTGCGCGTACTCGCAGCCGATATGGGCTAGCTGCGCCAGCTGATCTTCGGTTTCAACACCCTCTGCGACGACGCGCATCTGCAGGCTGCGCGCAATGGCGACGATGGCTTCGACCAGATTGGTATCACGGGGGTTGTGTCCCAACTCGCGCATGAAGGAGCGATCCACTTTGAGCACCGAAACGGGAAAGCGGCGCAGATAACCGAGTGACGAATAGCCGGTGCCGAAATCGTCCACCGACAGCGCCACACCCATCTCGCGCAACTCGACCAGCGTCTGGTGGACTCGATTGTCCTCTTCCACCAACAGCGACTCGGTAATCTCCAGCGCGAGTCGATCAGCCGGATATCCCGTCTCTTCCAGAATGCGCGCGACAAGCGCGGCATCGAATCCCAATCGGAACTGCCGACTCGATACATTGACCGCCAGGCGCAACGGGTCTCTACCCAGCGCCGCCCCCAGTTCCATGTTCTCCCGGCAGGCGGTGCGCAACACCCAAATCCCCAGGCGATGGATCAACCCGGTCTCTTCGGCGACAGGGATGAACTTGTCGGGGCCCACCATTCCCAGCTCCGGATGTTCCCATCGCACCAGCGCCTCGACACCAGCGACCTTACGGGCGGTGACCTGAAAGATCGGTTGATATTCCATGCGCAGCTCACCGCGTTCCAATGCCCGGCGTAGATCCTTCTCCACCGCGACGAACGATTCGGCGCGCTCGGTCATCTCGGCGCTGAAACACTGAAAAGCGTTGCGACCCTGATCCTTGGCCTGGTACATCGCCATATCAGCGTTCTTGAGCAGCGTGCTGGGTGCGAGGCCATCCCCCGGTGAAAAGGTAATACCGATGCTCGCACCCGAGTACACCTCGTGGCCCATCAGTTGATAGGGTTCCGCGAGCTTGCGAATCAGTTTCTCGGCGATCACCGTCGCGTTGTCGGGGTGCGTGAGTTCGGGAAGTATTACGGTGAACTCATCACCGCCAAGCCGTGCCACGGTGTCGCTGCCGCGTATCAGTTCGCGAATTCGTCCTGCCGCTTCATGCAGCAACAGATCGCCGACATCGTGTCCCAGGGTGTCATTGACGATCTTGAAACGATCGAGGTCGATATACATCAACGCCAGGATCTTTCCCTGCCGGTTGTTGCGCTTGATCGCCTTCTCCAGCACTTCGAGAAACAGTACTCGATTCGGCAGGGCGGTCAGGGAGTCGTAATAGGCGCGTTGGCGGATCTGTTCTTCGGTGCGCTTTACATCGGTGACATCGGAAAAGACCACGACACCACCGATGATCTCACCGGCATCGTCGCGCACCGGGCCCGAATTGGCCAGTACCCAACGTTCGTTGGGTGTCCCCTTGTGCAACAACAGCTCCATGTTGCGCGGGCTCTCGCCATGGTGGATGGCGCGCGATAGCGGCAATTCGTCATCATCAAAAACTCTTCCATCCAAATGGTAGGTGGGAACAAGCCGCCCCAGTTCTATGTAGGACTTGCCGCAGATCTCTTCCTCTGCCAGACCCCGGATCTTCAGCGCCGCCGAGTTGACTACGCGGATCTCCCCGCCCGGCGCATCGGCTAGGATGATGCCGGCGGGGCTCTGCTCCAGCGCGGCGAGCAGCTTTGCCTGTGCCTGCAGCAGGCGCAACTCGGATTCCCGTCGCTCTTTGAGATAGCGCCGCCAAAAGGCAGCGAACACCAAGGCCATGGCCGCAAACACCACCGTGGCTGTGCGCAGTTGCCACACGTCGGGATGATCGACCTGCCAGCCTCCGCTGGGAATGGCAGCGATGCGCCACGTGCCCAGGGGCAGCGAAATGGTCTGCGACACCGGTTGTTGTTTGAAAACTTCGGGATCGCCGAAAAACACGTCACCGATATCTCCAGAGCCATCTTTGCCCCGCAGCGCGACCTGTAGGTTTGCTCCGACATTTACCAGACCGGCGGCGCGATAGAGCGCTTTCGTGTCGATGACCGCAGCGATCAAACCCCAGAACCGACCGGCTTGCCCGGTTGCGGGATCGCGCACGAAGACCGGTGCTCTGGCTATCAGACCGACACCGCCCTGCACCAGGTTGACCGGTCCGGCGACGACGATCTTGCCGCTTTCGCGCACGCGTATGGCCGCCTCGCGCTGCTGGGGATGCGTCATGTAGTTGAGCCCTAACGAGGCTCTATTAGCTTCCACGGGGTAGACATGCGAGATGACCATGTCGCGAGCCAGTGCAATGTTGCGCATTTGCGAGGGTTGGCGGAACAGTTCGCGTGCCAGATCCACAAACTCGTTTTGATCAATATCGGGTTTGGTGGCGACAACCGCGACCAGCCCCTGCGCCAGGCTGATATTGCTGTTGAGAGCCCCTTCGAGCTGGGCGCGCAGGGTGGAGAGCGCGCTGACCGTGCGCAGGCGCAGATCCTGTTCCGCCCGTTGCGCAAGATAAGCCTCGTAGATGAGGCCGGCGCACACGACAAGAAGTGGTGCGGCGACAATCCACCAGACGTTCCAGCGCGATCTGTCCGCCGCTTTATGAGTCGTTGTCTTCATCGTCTTTTATGGTGAGGCGCATCTTCTCTGTTATCGGCCTCGATGGTCCCGCAGCGCCAGCGCGGTTCACTGCACGTCCGTCTTCAGGGTATTAGCCTGGAAGTGTCGTTGGGCAATGATACCCCCAACTATCAGGACCAGACCAATCACTGTTGAGGAGTAGATCGGCTCGCCCACTGTAAAATGAATGAAAAACAGCGAAATAAAGGGTGAAAGAAAAATCAGCCCGCTCACCTGTGCGGCGTTGCGCGCATAGCGCAGGGCGCTCAGCCACCAGACAAAGGTCAGGCCCATCTCGAAGCAACCGACATAGGCCGCGCCCATCAGACCCCGCACGCCCGGCATGCGCAAGGGTTCGACGCACAACACGTAGATCAGGATGGCGATACTGCCAAACAGAAAACTCACCCACAGACGCACTACCGGATCACGACGATCGCGCAGCGTGAGCAGCCAGTAACTGGCCCAAATCACCGTACTGGCGAGCGCCAGCGACACGCCGGCGGGATCGGTAAAACGCATCGCCAGCAATTCACCGCGCGTAGAGATCACCGCCACCCCGGCGAGGCTCACCCCCATCGCCAGCAATATTGCCGGCTTGAGGCGCTGGCCCAGGAAAACCGCCGCGAGCAACACCAGCACAATGGGCCAGGCGTAGTTGAGTGGCTGCGCCTCCTGCGCGGGGAGTCGATCGTAGGCGCCGAACAACACCAGGTAGTAGAGAAACGGATTGAGCAATCCCAGTCCAAAGCTGGCAAGATAATCCGCTCCCCGCCACTCGCGCAAACTGCGCCAGCCATGTTGCCAGGCGATCACCACGGCCAGCACCAAGGTGGAGGTAAGCGACGCGTAGAGCAGCAACTCGGCAGGCGAGAGTTCCCGCAGACTCAGCTTGAAGGCCGATGCGACGGTCGACCAGGCGGCAATGGCGAGTCCCGCAAAGAGATACGCCTTCCGGTCGCGATTCATTGTCTGTCGCTGTGGTGCCAATGCGGAAAGCGCGGCAGAGTGAGATGCCAGCGCAGTGCGACCAAGCGGATGCCCAGTGTCACCAGCGCGGCTGCACCCACGTTGCCCGGCGAGTGCCCCCAGTTCTGCGCCAGCAGCACATAGATCAGCGCGCCGATCAGCGAGGCGGTTGCGTAGATTTCGCGGCGCAACACCAGTGGCACCTCACCGGAGAGCACATCGCGAAGCATGCCGCCCACCACGCCGGTCATGACCCCCATCATCACCGCGATCACCGGCGTCGCACCCTGATCCATCGCAATGCGCGTACCGATCACGGTAAAGGTGGCGAGACCCACGGCATCGGCCACCGCCAGCATGCCAATCAGGCACCGCGCGTAACGCGCCATCACGAAAGCGGCGATGCCGGCGCCGACGGCGAGCACGATATAAGTGGCATCGCCCACCCAGAAGACCGGTGTACGCCCCAGCACCAGATCGCGAAAGGTTCCGCCGCCGACCGCCGTTACCAGCGCGAGCACCACCGCGCCGAACAGGTCCATCTGCTTGCGTCCCGCGGAAAGCGCTCCGGAGATCGCAAAAACCCCCGTACCGAACAGATCGAGGCCGTAAACCGCAGTACCAAGCACCGTGAAGGGCTCCTTGTCCGTGAGGGTTCGGGCTGCGACTTCCGTCACAGGCGCGTGTTTGCCACCACATCAGACTTGGGATTGTGGCAAATCTGCCGATATCAACCTAGAGTATTTATACACGTATTGAATATGGGTATTTAATGAACACCACCGAACTCGTCGAGCGCCTCGCCAAACAACTGGCCATCAGCAAGGCTGAGGCGAAGCGCTTGGTGCAGGCCCACCTGGAGGCGATCACCCACCACCTGGCGATGGGTGACAGCGTGGTGCTGCGCGGTTTCGGCACCTTCGGTATCAAGCACACGCACACCCACAAAGGTTATTTGCCAAACGCCGACGCCGAGGCCCTGATACCCGGACATCGCCGTCCGCATTTTCGCCCTGCGGCCAAACTCAAGGCCGAAATCCAGGAACCTGAACCCTCATGACCCGGCGGGTTTTCACCGGCGCGTTGAGCAAGGAGATCGCCAAGGCCGAGGGCCAGGCCGATGTTCGCGAGCGCGTGACGTTGCTGCATCAGGCGGCCAAGGGAATGCTCGATCTGATCCGCGACGGTCTGATCCGCGATGGTGCGGTGCGGCTGCATCAGTTCGGCACCTTTCGCCTCAAAGCGGTCGCCGCCCGCAAGGGCATCAATCCGCGGACCGGCGCGCCGCTGGTCATCGCCGCTCATCGGCGGGTGCTTTTTACACCGGCCAAGGCACTGCTCGACCGGATCGAACCCATCCATCCCATCCCGGTCCCGCTGCCGGTCGCCGAGGCCGAGGCCGTGCCAAAGGCGATAGCCTCGGCAACGGCACCGCCGATACGACCCGCGGCCAGGGCTCCAGAGCCGGATGCGGGGCGCGTCATCGGCGCCCCACCTCCCGAGGCGCCGGCCGCAAGGCAACAACCCGAGCGTCGCTGGATGGCGGCTGCCGCGCTCCTCGCCGCTGTCGCGGTGTTGGTGATACTGCTGCTACCCAGCAAAGATGAGCGTGTGACCACCCGCGTGGTCGACACCGAAAAATCGGTAGCGCCGCCGCTCTTACCGGACACCGCGACCGAGCCCGGCGCCACAACCAGTATGCAAGCACTGACAGCGCCCCGGCCCATGGAAAACGACACCGCGTCATCCGGGGAGATGCCCGCCACTGAACCGCCGGCCAGCGTCGCAACGACAGAAGAACCGCCTCCGCCACTCGCTGCACCGCTCGAGCATCAACCCGACACTGCTGCGCCCATCCGCGGGGAGGCCAGGGTCTCCACACCTGCGGAACCCGACACCTGGCAAACTCATCGGCCCGACGCCCTGGCTCGCGAGATGGGTGAAGCGCTGCCCGAATCAGGGCAACCGATCGCCTCTACCACACCGCCTGTAGAACCGGTACTCAACGCGGCCGGAGCCGATCTTTCGACCGCGGCGACAACCACCACGATCGACACACCCGAGCGCTCACCCATCGCACAGGTGCCCACCTCCACCAGTGGCGCGCTACAGCCTTTTTTCAGTGCCATAACCTATTCGGTCAGCACCGGCGACAGCCTGTGGCGGCTGTCGGATCGGCACTATGAGGAACCGATCCTGTGGCCGCACATCTATCGCGCCAACCATCCGCGCGTGGATAATCCAAACCTGATTTATATCGGTGACCCGCTGACGCTGCCTGAACTGCAGGGCGCGCCCAGCGAGTTGAGCGCTCAGGATCGCCAACGGATCGCGGAAGGGTATTACCTGGTCTACCAGTTCTACGAGGCGCAACGCCATCCGGATGCCATCTACGCCCTGATCGGCGCACGCTGGTTCGACCCCGCGGTCTATGAGCGCCACCGCAACGATCTCAGCCGTCAGCGGCTGCGCATCATGGAGCTGAGTCCCCTGCACGGCGACAGCGTACCCCGGCTGCTGGCGGCCACTTTCAATCGTCCTAACCGCTAAGGCGCGGTTTGTCTTGAGAGTTTTGCCGGCGTTCTTCGCGCCAGCACAAGCATCGGAACCGGTGCCAAAGAACGATCACTACTCCTTGAGACGCGTCGGAACGCGTATTTCTGCATGCAACGTGCGATGCACCGGGCAGCGATCGGCGATCTCCAACAGGCGCTGACGCTGCTCATCATCGAGCGGCCCGATCAGCTCCACCTCGCGCTCGATCTGGTCGATCATTCCGGAGGTGGTTTCGCACTCGTCGCAATCGTTGGCGTGAATCTTCTGATGGTGGAGGTAGACCTGCGCCGCCTCCAGCGGCCATTTCTTGCGCTTGGCGTACATCTGCAGAGTCATCGTGGTGCAAGCGCCCAGTGCCGCTGCGAGCAGCTCATAGGGGGAAGGTCCCGCATTGGCCCCACCCACCGCGATCGGTTCATCAGCGATCAAGGCATGGCCGTTGGCACAGATCTCCGTCGTGAAGCTTCCCGATCCGGTGCGCGAGACCACCCGATTGTCGCCCAGCCTGTCGCCGCACAGGTCGCGGGGATGCGCTTCCAGATAGTTCGCCGCCCACGCTGCGATGACCGAACCGGCATAGAGGGAGTCGCGCTCCTGGCTGAGCAGATGATCGGCCTTGTCGAGAGAGATGTAACTCTTTGGGTGCATGGCAGCCTGAAAGATACGCGCGGCGTTCTCCACACCCACCGTGGCGTCGAGCGGCGAATGAAGGATGAGCAGCGGCTTGCGCAGCGTATGGATGGTTTCACGCATCTTCTGTTCGGCAAGATCGTCGAGAAAGGTTTTCCTGATACGGAAGGTGCGGCCCGCCAGGGTTACTTCGGCCTCACCCCGTTCCGCAATGACGGCTTTTTGGTCACCCAGCAAGCGCGTCACATGTTCGGGATCGCTGGGCGCACCGATGGTGGCCACCGCGGCGACCGATGCAATACGGCCGGCGGCCTGCAACACCGCAGCACCGCCCAGCGAATGGCCGATGAGAATGCTCGGCGCCTGATGCTGCTGGCTGAGAAATGCGGCGGCCGCGATCAGATCGTCGACATTGGAGGAGAAATGGGTGTCAGCGAAATCTCCTTCGCTCTCTCCCAACCCCGTGAAATCGAAGCGCAGCGTAGCAATCCCCTCGCGCGCCAGTGCGCGGGTAATGTTGGCGACCGCCTTGAGATTCTTGCTGCAGGTAAAGCAGTGCGCGAACAGCGCGTAGGCCACCGCCTGACCGGTCACCGGCAGATCGAGCCGCGCAGCCAGTTGCTGCCCCTGGGCGTTGGGAAACGTAAGGCTAGTCGACTGCATCATTCGTCCTTCCAGTTAAAGCGTTACAACACTACGGCCAGCTGGGCATGGCGTAGGTCTACACCCGGATCTCCGGTTCATCGATTTCGAAAACGGAATCCACCGTACCACTCACTCCGCCCAGCGCATCAAAACTGCGCTCGACAAACCGAACCCTGCCCTCGACATCCCATAACAGGACCGTCGAGCAACGTGTTCCGTAACCGGGTGCGGCGATAAATCGGGACGAGAGCAGCCGCTCCCACTCCTCGCCGATGCCGGTGTGCGGAAGGTGCTCATCCGTCACGGGGCGGCGGTCGGCCAACAGGGCCAGCAATGCATCCACGTCGGGATCGCCCCCTGTCGCTACCGCGGCATCCAGTGACGCCCGCCCCCGCGTCACCTTGGCCCAAGGCTCATCCAACAGCCCGTTGCTGATACCGTGCACACCCGGCTGCAGCTGTTGGACAGCGTCGCCCCGGTTGGAGTACCCGTAGAGCGCGTGCCGATCCGCGACCAGCAGATTGAAGCCGTTGTAGGCACCGGCCTGCCGGGATAGCGTATCAAGGTAGGTGGCCGGCGTCTGATCCCCTTCCAGATACCCGGTCACCAGCGCACCCCGCGAGGGCGCCTCCGGTCGATGGGCCGGAGGATCCCGGTAATTGGTCAGCGCCGCGAAACGCCCGCCGCGCGTCACACCCAGCCAGGTACCACCCGCCTCGAGGTCGCGGCCCGCCAGCACCCTGCGACGACTCCCCCACCACGCTGCGGGCGCGGTGGGACGCTGGAAAAACTCGTCACGGTTGGCGGCAATGATCAGGTGATAGCGCGGATGGTGACGATAGGCGACCAGGATCAGACACATGCTCCGAGGCTAGTCGTCTCCACATACCAGCGCAACACCGGAACAGGTATCAAACACGGAGGCGCCAAAAGAACGGGGCTGATGCACTGAGTGCATCAGCCCCATTCTCCAATCCGGTTTGGACCGGTTACTGCGCGGCTTTACGCAATGCCGCCATCGTGGCGCTATCCAGATCGCCGGTAACGGTCAGTTTGTTATCGGTCTGAAACGCGCGAATCGCCGCGCGGGAATTTCTGCCCATCAGGCCATCGGGCGTGCCGGCTGGATAGCCGAGTTTGTTGAGCAGTGTCTGCATCGTCTTGACCTCGGCTCGGCTGGGGCCGGAGCTGGCCATGGGCTTGGCGCCGGCACCACCGTGGCGATAAAACTGCTGCGGAGTGTGCTTGACAACGACGTTCACCGCTTCGTTGATCACCTGCCGCAACGCCTTTTCGATGGGGGTGTTCTTCCAACTGCTGAGCGCGCCGCCGAGGGCACCGCCCCCGTAATAGTTGCCAAGCGCGCCGCCAAGATTGACGTCGGTCGATTCACCCTCGACGCTGGTTGCATAGAGCACGCGGGACGACGTTGCATCGACCAGCCGCAGATCGATCGCCATGTGCGCTTTACGGATACCGCCGAAGATGGAGCCGAGCAAACCGCCGCTGCTACCCCCTACACCACCTTTGGTGCCACCCGCGTTGCCTGAGAACTCGGTAACGGCAGCCACGACCAGAATCTCCGCGCCTTCGATCTCACCGATCTTCGCTTCCGTGCCCTGTTTGATGCGGCCGCCGCCCCCCAGATCCTGTTCTCCGAGCACTTCACCCAGTGCCTGTCGCTCCAGCACGATGAAGCGGTTGGATTGCACCAGCGCGGTGGTGAGTTGGTCGGCCATACCGTCTCCCAGCGAGCGGTTATACCAGCCGCCTCCTGACTTATCGGTGAAACGGGCAACGGCGATGCGTGCCTTGGGTCCATCGTAGGCCTCGGCTCTGGCCTGGTTGATGTCCTGGCTGCTCTGCGAGGTGACATTGGTTTTGGTGCCGCCACCATCGAGGGTGACGCAGCCGCCCAGGAAAAGGGTGGTAAACAGCGCGATCCAAAATGCACGACCGTAAGGAAATGGTGATGAAAATGACATGGTCAGACTCCCTGTGGTTTTTTGCTTGTATGTTTGGCACGCGGCTTTGAACTTCCGCCGAACCCTCCCGGCAGACGCCGAACGATGTTTATGAGGCCCACTTATTCGTGCAGGCGAGTGCGAGGGATTACCAAACTCACTCGCCCCTTCGCGTAGCGTAAGTCGTTCCAGCTACGCCTATGGTTCATCGGTCTCCTGCGCAGCAACGCGATTCGCTCGAGTTTCACACTCCCGAATATAGCACGTCAATTTCTTATGGAAACCTCGGCCACCAAGAAGTTTGACGCGAATCACGTCGGATCGCTGTCGTTCGCGACAAATCGGGCGACCACTCACCTGCGTCGCCTACTTGAGCAAACGCCTGCGCACCAGCACCACGGCGATGTAGTAGCCCACTCCCGCATACGCGAGCATTACGGCGATATGCAGCAACACATTGGTCACTTCCAACCCGGCAATCAGGGGTCGCACCAACATCACCGCATGCGCCAGCGGCAACAGCTGTATCACCGATTGCACCACGCTGGGAAGCGTATCGACGGGGTAGAAAACACCGCACAGCAGAAACATCGGCGTCAACGCCAGCGTCTGGTAGTAGACGAAGAAATCGTAGTTGGGCGAGAGTGCGGTCATGATCAGCGCGGGTCCGGCGAAACAGAGCCCTACGACAAAGATCACCGGTATCGCCAACAGGGGACGCACCCCCTCCACCGCGCCCAACAGATAGGCGACGATGAGTATGGCGATACCCGAGAGCAGCGCCTTCGAGGCACACCACAGCATCTCCCCGGCGAGCACGTCCTCCACCTCCAGCGGCGTGGCAAGCTGCGCTTCGAAGGTGTTCTGCGGCACCATGCGCGTAAAGACCGAATACATCGCTTCGAAGGTTGCAGTCTGCATGGCGGAAGCGGCGACAATACCGGTGGCAAGGAAAGTGAGGTAGGGCATACCTGCCATTTCGCCGATGAAAAAGCCCAAGCCGTACCCCAAACCGAGCAGATAGAGGAACGGCTCGCCGAAATTGATGGTAATACTGGCGAGCATCAATTTGCGCCAGACCATGACGTTGCGTCGCCACACCGTGAGCGCATCGCGTCGCAGCCGCGGCAACCGCCAATTGGATTGCACGGGCAGCGTATTGGCTCGCTCAGTCACGCAGCTCATGTCCCGTCAGTTTCAAAAAGACATCCTCGAGATTTCCAGGCCGATGCAGGTAGACCAGATCGGGGTCTCCCTTGAGCCGTTCCAGCAGTGCTTCACCATCGCGCGTGTAGCAGTAAACCGTATCACCCACCTCTTCGGCACGCACTTCCGGTATCGCCTTCAACCGTTCCTGCAACCCCGCGGAGAAGGCGCGAAGTTCCACCACCTCGCTCTCCACATGCCGTTGGACGAGCTGCGGCGGTGAACCGCGCTCGAGAATGCTGCCCTTATCCATGATGATGAGTTCATCGCAGAGACGCTCCGCCTCTTCCATGTAATGCGTCGTCAGCAACAAGGTCTTGCCGGCCTTCTTCAGCTCCCGCAACCGCCCCCAGATCATATGCCGCACCTGGGGATCGAGGCCGGTCGTGGGCTCGTCGAGTATCAGCAGATCAGGATCGTTGACCAGTGCCCTGGCGATGGAGAGACGACGTTTCATGCCCCCCGACAGTGTCTCGATGCGCACATCGCGCTTCTCGGTAAGCTCGACAAACTTTATCAGCTCGTCGATGCGCCGCTCGAGCGCACTTCCGCTCAGGCGGAAGTAGCTGGCGTAGATCCGCAGATTCTCCACGACCGTAAAATCCGGATCGAGGTTGTCGATCTGCGGCACCACACCCATGCGCGCGCGCACCGCACGACCCGCGCCGGGAACCGGCTCGCCAAATACGCTGAGGTGACCCCCGCTGGGATCGGAGATGCCGAGAATCATACGCAGTGTGGTGGTCTTGCCCGCACCGTTGGGGCCCAGCAAGCCGAAGCAACTCCCCTGTCGAACGTCGAAGTCGATACCGCGCACCACTTCGCTGGCACCAAAGCGCTTGGTCAGACCACGCGCCAGCACGACCGGTTGGGTATTGGGCGATGGCGGCTTCAGATACGGCGGTGTAGTTTGCATTGATGCAGGATCTTGGTGGCGATTTCCTCGATGGAAACCGCAGTGGCGTTGGCGCAGGGAATACCCTCCGCGTCAAGCAGTTGCTCGGCGAGCTGCGTCTCGTGCCGGCACTGCTCAAGGGAGGCGTATTCGCTGTCGGGTTTGCGCTGATTGCGAATCTGATGCAGGCGCTCGGGATCGATGGTCAGCCCGAACAGCCGTTCGCGACAAGGTTTCAGTTTCACGGGCAGCTCGCCGCCCTCCAGGTGCGCCAGCTGCAGCGTGTAGTTGGCGGCGCGCAGACCGAACTGCAACGCCAGATAGAGGCAGGTCGGTGTCTTGCCGGAGCGCGAGACGCCCACCAGAATAAGGTCCGCCTCATCGTAGTCTTTAACACGCAGGTGTTCATCGTTGAGTTGAGCAAACTGCACCGCATCGATACGGACCTTGTAACGTTCGTAGTCAACCATCCCATGCGACAATCCCACCGTCGGTGTTGGAGTGACTCCCAACTCCTCGCCGAGAGGCTCGATGAAGCGGCCGAGAAAATCGAAAAAAAGCCCATTACATTGCGCCACGATCCGGCGCACCTCGGATGAGATCAGGGTCGTGAAAACGATGGGGCGCACCCCGTCATGCTGGGCCGCGGCATCGATATGGGCCACCGCTTCGTGCGCCCGCTCGATCGTGTTTACGTAGGGCATCAGGACATGCTCGAAGGGGATACCGTGAAACTGGGTGAGCAGGCCCTGCCCGAGGGTCTCCACGCTTATCCCGGTGTGACAGGAGACGTAGAAGATACTGCGCCGCATTGCGCCGGCTTGCAGTGCCGGATTTCCGTTTGCGGTCAAGGCTGGTTCCGTTTACTCAAGATCGCTTTGAACCACAAAGCGCATGAAACAGGAACGACCGCAAGATCTGCAATCGGAACGGTTATGGTGTCAGCGCTTTTCATTGATCTTCGCTTTGTCTACTTCGTGTACTTTGTGGTGAATCGATTTTGCTTGGTATAAAACAATCAATACAATCGCCGCTTGATGCGCGCGCGCTGCAGGATGGTGGTGGCGATCTCCTCGATCGAACTGGTGGAAGTGTCGTACACCATCACTCCTTCGTTGCGAAACATCGCTTCCGCCAAACGCACCTCTTTACGACACTCCTCCAATGAAGCATAGCGGCTATGGGGACGGCGTTCCTGACGAATGTCGGAAAGCCGGTGCGCATCGATGGTCAGTCCGAACACCTTGTGTTTGAAGGCGCTGAGTTCGGCGGGCAGGCGATGCGAGGTGAAATCCTCCTCGGTCAGCGGGTAGTTGGCGGCAAAGATTCCGAACTGCAGCGCCATGTAGAGGCAGGTGGGCGTCTTACCGCAACGCGAGACACCGGCCAGGATCAGATCGGCGTACTCATAGCGATGTGAGGATATGCCGTCATCGGTCTCCAGGGCGAAATTGACCGCATCCATACGTACCATGTAGCGCGCCTCGTCGGAGACACCGTGCGATAGACCTATCGTATGCGTCGACTGGAGATGAAACTCCTCCTCCAAGGGTCCAATGAAGGCATCGAAGAAATCAAAGAAGACGCCCTTGCTCTGCATCACAGTCAACCGCAGCTCATCGACGATCAGCGTCGAGAAGACCAGCGGGCGCACGCCACGCTCCTCGGTGACGCGATTGATCTCGGCAACAACCTGCTCGGCACGCTCAACGCTGTCGACAAAGGGCAGGGAGTGTTGTTCGAACTCAACACCTGCAAACTGGGTCAGCAGGCTATGCCCCAGCGTCTCTGCAGTGATGCCGGTGCGATCCGAAACGAAGAAAACCGGCCGCCGTTGCGGACTAGCCAATCGCGTTCCTTAACTTCTTCCCGGCGCCCGGGCGTGCCCCGCCATTCGCAGCACCTCGTGGACCAGTTTCTCGATTCCCTCGGCCGCCTCGCCGATGCTTTGCGCCAACATATAGGCGGGAGTGCTGACCAGTTTGTTCTCCTCGTCTACCACGTACTCACGCACCGGACATTCCACGTGCACGCCGCCCATGGATTCGATGGCCGTTGCCGTATCGGCATCGGTGCCTATGGTCACGGTGGCATTGGCGTAGATACGCGGTACCATCGCCGGCGCGATACAGACGAAACCTACCGGCTTGCCCGCTTCAGCCATCGCCTTGATGAAACGCTCGACATCCGGCTGCACGGTACATTCGGCGCCTTTAACGGCAAAATCGCAAAGGTTCTTGGCAGCACCGAATCCCCCAGGAAGAATCAGGGCATCGAAATCATCGGCGCTCGCCTTGGCGATATCCTTGATGTCGCCACGTGCGATGCGCGCCGCCTCCACCAGTACATTGCGCGACTCGCCCTCGGCCACTTCCCCTGTGAGATGATTGACCACATGCATCTGGTCGATATTCGGTGCCAGGCAACTGTACCTGGCACCCGCACGATCCAGCGCCAGCAATGTCAAGACGCTTTCGTGAATCTCGGCGCCGTCGAATACCCCGCAGCCCGACAGAATTACCGCCACTTTGGTCATGGTGCCTCTCCTCGATATATGGCCAGAGAACCCCAGCGATCTCCGCACTGCATGTTACCCGGATGGTTCCATTCCCCGTCTCTCTCTGGGGGGACGTTCAACTTCTGTGACAACTCACCGCCGCATCTGCTCCCGCCACGAGCAGGAAAAGGCATTCCTGCCGGCCGACCACCCATCGCCGCTTGTCGTTCTACAGCGCAACATCTCATGGGAGATGTGGTCGCGCCAGATATTCGTGCGATTGCATTTCGTGCAGGCGGCTCCTGGTACGTTCAAATTCAGAGTCCAATCGGGCTCCGGTGTAGAGGTCATCGACATCCGCCTCCGCCGAGATCACCATTTTTACATTACGATCGTAGAACTCGTCGACCAGACTGATGAAACGCCGCGCCTCATCGTCGCGCTCCGCCCCCATGCGCGGGACATTGGCAAGCAGAACGGTCTGGTAACAACGCGACAGCTCTATGTAGTCACCCGTACCACGCGGCCCGTCGCAAAGCTCCGCAAACTCGAACCACACCACGCCGTCGGCATGGCGTACTGTCTGCAGCGGTCGACCCTCGATCATAAGTACCACACCGGCAACACCTGCCTCGGGTGCCACGTCCTCGAACGTAGCGCTTAAGCTGGAATCGGCACCATCATCGAGCGGGAAATGATAGATCTCGGCACGCTCCAGCGCGCGCAGCCGGTAATCGGTGCCGCCATCGACATTGACCACGGCGGTGTGCCGTTTGAGAAGCTCGATGGCCGGCAGGAAGCGCGCGCGCTGCAGGCCGTTGCGATAGAGTGCATCGGGGGGGTTATTGGAGGTGATCAGTAGTGCAACACCCTCCTCGAGGAGGCCGGCCAACAATCCCGACAGCAGCATGGCGTCGCCGATATCGATGACGCTAAATTCGTCGAGACAGAGCACGCGCGTGCGTGCGGCCAGGCGCCCGGCGATGACCTTCAACGGATCGGCCTGACGATCCATCCCGGCAAGTCCTTCATGGATGCCGCGCATGAAGCGGTGAAAATGAACCCGCTGCTTATCGACAAACGGCAGGCACTCATAAAAGGTATCCATGAGATAAGTCTTGCCACGCCCCACACCACCCCAAAAGTAGAGTCCCTGGGGCGGCTGGCGGCTTTTGCCCAGCCAGCGCCCGAGCAGTCTGTTGGGTTTGACCGGGCCGGCACGACCGAGCTCGTCGAACAGACGTTGCAGATGCGCGACGGCGCGCTCCTGCGCACTGTCCGCCACGAACCCAGGCAACCGCAGATCATGCGCATAGCGCTGCTGCGGCGTTGTCGGTTCCGAGCTGTGCAGGGCGGTCTGGTCCACGGCAAATCTTGTCGACGGGAGAGGGCGGAAAATACTCTAACAGCCATGCTGCACTGCAAACAAGGCGCCCACGGCCGCCCTATGCTCCCTGACGACTTGATGCTAGATTACGCCACCGCTCGCGCCCTGTGACCGAGGCCGGCGCATCACATCGAGTCGGTCACGCCTTGCGAGATTCTTCCGGCCATGCCAGTCATTCTGCAAACCGCGGGACTGCTCATCCTCTCCAACGCTTTCATGACCTTCGCCTGGTACGCGCACCTCAAGAACCTCAACGACAAGACGTGGATCGTCGCCGCATTGGTGAGTTGGGGCATCGCGCTCTTTGAGTACCTGTTGCAGGTACCCGCCAACCGCATTGGCTACACCGAACTGAATCTGGGGCAGTTGAAGATCATGCAGGAGGTGATCACGCTGTTGGTGTTCGTCCCCTTCGCGGTCTACTACATGCAGCAGCCGCTCAAACTCGACTTTCTTTGGGCTGCGCTCTGCCTGATGGGCGCGGTCTACTTCATCTTTCGCCCCTGAGACCAGTGAACTGCTGATCGGAGCCTGAACGGAGGTTCCTTAACTCAGCATGGCCGCATACTTGCCTGCGAAGCGCAGCACCGGCTCCCCGCCGGCTGTCACCTCGATGGTGAGAGTCAATCGGGCTCGCCCGCGTTTCCCCAACTGCTCGTAGAAGGTGCGCAAAGCCGCCGCCGACGGTTGCGATGCAAGGGCGCGAAAGTCAGCCGTGGCCGGCTTCAGATAGCGCACTTGACTGTCCGATATCACCGCCTGCCCCGACAGATCGGCATCGCGCAGCAGCAGCATCACCTGTGACCATCCGGCAAGCACCGCCACCGTGAAGAGGCTGCCGGCAAATCCGGTGTTTTTGTCATTGTGATTGAGGCTCAGCGGGGCCCTCAACTCGATGCTCTGCGCATCGAGTCGCGTCACCTGCAACCCCATCGCCGCCGTGATCGGGATTTCACGATGCAGATACGATTGCCATTCTGCGCACTCCGGCCTGTTCATTCCGGCACTCCCCACCTTTTACACGCAACAGTATACCTGCGTGATACCGTCATAAACGTCGTAATCTCCTGCATTGATCAGCTGCCACCCCCCATTCGATCTATAGTATTTTCACGGTTCAGAACTACGTTGATAGTGTCAGGCAGCACACCCGCCACTAGAAAGGAGGCCCGTCATGGCAAAGAAAAAAGAGGTCGCAGGCAAGGGTAAACAGGTCGCGACTCCGGCGCGTCAACCCGTGAGTCTGTTGGACGAGATGGATCGCTTCTTCCACAGCGGTTTTCCAATGCGCGGGTGGCCTACCCACTGGCCCAGCTGGCCGGAGGTGGCGCGCGGCGGAATGCCGGCGGTCGACGTTATCGATCGCGAGAAAGAGGTGCTGGTGCGCGCCGAACTTCCCGGTGTCAAAAAGGATGAGATCGACGTCACGGTCACCGACGATCGCATCACCATCAAGGGCGAGTACCGCAAGGAGGACAAGGAAGAGAAAGGCGAGTACCACCGCATGGAGACGCGTTACGGGAGCTTCTCGCGCACGGTCGAACTGCCCGCCGATGTGGATGCGGCCAAGGCAGCGGCGAAGTTTCAGGATGGGGTATTGGAGATAACGCTGCCCAAGGTTGCCACCGCCAAGAAGAGATCGATCAAGGTGAGTTAGTGGAGAATTGATCGTGGTTTTTTACAAAGCGCCCTTCGGGGCGCTTTTTGTTTTTTTGTGTGGCTGCACCACGATTAATTTAGGGCGGGGTTCCGCGCCCGCAGCGCAGGTCCCTTTCTTTGCTCGCCCAAAGAAAGAGACGAAAGAAAGTGCGCCCAACGGGCGGCGCGTACGCCGGGACAATGGTTTTGGGTACTTTTGCCGAAACAAAAGTACCTCGCCCTGCGGGTGCGAGAACCCGCAACCAATCAACCGCAGCGTAGCCGTACAAAACCCATATTGAGTTACGGGGGACGGACTCCCCGATTCAATTAACCGCGGCGCAGCCGCACAAAACCAAAACTAGTAAACCCCCAAATCCAGATAGGTCCGCGAAATCTTCTCGATCGCAATCACAAACGCCGCCGTACGCAGATCATCCACCTTGGGATTGCTGGCCAGCTTCTCGCTCATCTCCTGATAGGCCAGGCGCATGGTGTCATCGAGACCGGAACGCACCAGATCGATCTCCGAGGCACCCTTGGCGATATCGTTCTTCATCTTCTCCGACACCGCCGTACCGGTCATCTCCTCGAGCATGGTGGCGACCTGATGGCCGCGCATCTCTTCGTGACGGCGTTGCATGCGGCCGAAGCGGATGTGCGAGATGTTGCGGATCCACTCGAAGTAGGAGACGGTCACGCCACCGGCGTTGACATAGACATCGGGCATGATAGTGACGCCGCGCTCGCGCAAGATCTCGTTGGCCTCATAAGTGACCGGCCCGTTGGCGGCCTCGACGATCAAGCGTGCCCTGACGCGCTCGGCGTTGCTGGCGGTGATCTGTCCCTCCAGTGCGGCGGGAATCAGGATGTCGCACTCCAGTTCCAGTCCCGCGGCGCCTTTGCGGTCGAACTTGGTGCCTTTACACCCCTCGACGGTACCCTTGGCCAGCATGTGCTGGTAGAGCGCCTCGATATCGATCCCTTTATCGTTGGTGACCACCCCGTGGCGTTCGATGACGGCGATGATCTTGGCCCCATCTTCTTCGGAGAGGAATTTGGCGGCGTGATAACCCACATTACCCAGGCCTTGGACGACGATCCGCTTGCCGCCCAACCCGCCCTTCATACCGGCCTTTTTCACATCGGCCTTGTGGCGGAAAAACTCCTGGATGGCGTACTGCACGCCGCGCCCGGTCGCCTCGACACGCCCGCGAATGCCGCCGTGATGCACCGGCTTGCCGGTGACGCAGGCCGAGTAGTTGATATCCTCGGGGCACAGGTGCTTGTAGGTATCGGCCATCCACGCCATCTCGCGCTGCCCGGTGCCCACATCCGGGGCGGGGACGTTGGTGGCGGGACTGAGAAACCCCTTGCGGGTCAGCTCCAGCGTGAAGCGCCGGGTGATCTGCTGCATCTCGTCGCGGTTGTACTGGGTCGGATCGATGAGCAGCGCCCCCTTGGAGCCTCCGAAAGGCACATCGACCAGCGCGCACTTGTAACTCATCAGCGCCGCCAGCGCCTCGACCTCGTCCTGATCGACATAGGGGGCGTAACGGATGCCGCCCTTGACCGGCAGGCGGTGCGTGGAGTGCACCGCGCGCCAACCGGTAAACACCTCGGTGCGGCCGTCGCTGAGCCGTACCGGAAAGCGCGTCTGGAAGACCGATTCACAGGCCTTGATGGCGCGCGCCGTACCCTCTTCGAGATCGAGCACGGCGAGGGCGCGATCGACCATCCTGTCGGTGCTTTCGCGGAAGGTGAGTTGTTTGCGGGAGCTTTTCTTGGTCATGGTTGTCATCCCCGAGGTGGCAGGCAGGCGAAAATCCCCATTGCTTTTACGGAGACTAGCTGAGCCGCCGGCGCTCCGCTAGCGTCGGTTTGCTACCCTTACCTGGCCTTCAGCGGGAGGAGTCATCGGTGTCGAAAGCGAACCATCCTTTTCTGCGTCCCGCGGTGATCACCGTCGGTAATGAGCTGATCTACGGGGAACGCAGCAACGACAATCAGGCCTGGCTGCTGAAACGCCTCTGGGAATGCGGCCTATCGGCGCGTATCGCGCTCAGCCTCGCCGATGACTCCACACAGATCGCAGAGGAGGTAAAGCATCTGAAGAGCACGGAGTACTTTCCGATTCTGGTTTCCGGCGGTATCGGCGGTACCCACGACGATGTCACCCGCCAGGGCATCGCGGCGGGACTGGCAGTGCCCTTGGAGCAGCACGCCGAGTGCCTGGCGATCCTGGCCGAGCGCTATGGCGATCAGTTTACTCCGCAGCGCCAACGCATGGCCGAACTTCCCCAGGGCAGCGAACTCATCACCAACCCTCTCGGCGCCCCCGGTTTTCACTGTCAGGGCGTCTATGGTTTCCCCGGTTTTCCCAACATGCTGCAACCGATGATCGAGAGCGTGCTGCCCGCACTGCTGGGCGACGGCGCACGCCAACCCCTGCTGACGCGTGAATACACTCTGCCCACCGGCGAAGGGACGATCGCCTCGCCACTCGAAGCATTCAGTATCGCCCACCCCAGCGTCAGCATCGGGATCTACCCCAGCAACACCCGTCTGCGGCGCGAGGTAACGGTGCGCTTGCGCTACCCGCCCGCAGCTCAGGCCATCGCGGACGACTTTGACACGCTCATCGCGAAGCTGCGCGGACAACTGCCTGCCGATTAGGGCCTAGCCGGCCGCTTTTGCCTATAATCGGGCGCTCCCCCCAACCACCACGGCCGAGCCATGCGCTACCATGATCTGCGGGACTTCATCACCCAGCTCGAAGCCCTGAACGAGCTCAAGCGCGTGCGACCCGCCGTCTCTCCGCACCTCGAGATCACCGAGATCTGCGACCGCACCCTGCGCCAGGCGGGCCCGGCGCTGCTTTTCGAACATCCCACCGGCCATGACATCCCTCTGCTCGGCAACCTGTTCGGCACCCCACGCCGGGTGGCATTGGGCATGGGCCAGAATTCGGTGGCGGCGCTGCGCGAGGTGGGACGGGTGCTGGCCTACCTCAGGGAACCCGAACCGCCCAAGGGGATCAGGGATGCCTTCGACAAACTGCCGCTGCTGAAGCAGGTCTTCTCCATGAGCCCCAAGGTGGTGAAGAAGGCCGCCTGTCAGGAGCATGTGATCGAAGGTGAGGCGGTCGATCTCGGCCGCCTGCCCATCCAGACCTGCTGGCCCGATGACGTGGCGCCGCTCATCACCTGGGCGCTGGTGGTCACCAAGGGCCCGCACCAAGAGCGCCAGAACACCGGTATCTACCGCCTGCAGGTGATCGGCAGGAACAAGGTCATCATGCGCTGGCTCGCCCATCGCGGCGGTGCGCAGGATTACGCGGAGTGGCAGAAGCGCCACCCCGGCGAACGTTTTCCGGTGGCGGTGGCGCTGGGTGCCGATCCGGCAACCCTGCTGGCGGCCGTCACCCCGATTCCCGATACCTTGTCCGAATACGCCTTCGCCGGGCTGTTGCGCGGTTCCAAGACCGAACTGGTCAAGTGCCGCACCCACGATCTGCAGGTGCCCGCCAACGCCGAATTCGTCCTCGAGGGCTACATCACTCCCGGCGAAGAGGCCGACGAAGGGCCCTACGCCGATCACACCGGCTACTACAACGAGGTGGAGCGCTTCCCGGTCTTCACCATCGAACGCATCACCCATCGCGACCACCCGATCTACCACAGCACCTACACCGGCCGCCCGCCCGACGAACCGGCCGTGCTGGGTGTGGCGCTCAACGAGGTCTTCGTGCCGATCCTGCAGAAGCAGTTTCCCGAGATCGTCGACTTCTACCTGCCGCCGGAGGGATGCTCCTACCGCATGGCCTGCGTCAGCATCCGCAAAGGCTACGCGGGACACGCCAAGCGCGTCATGCTCGGCATCTGGTCGTACCTGCGCCAGTTCATGTACACCAAATTCATCGTCGTGACCGACGATGACATCGACGTGCGCAGCTGGGAGGACGTGATCTGGGCGTTGACCACGCGTGTCGACCCGCTGCGCGACACCACGCTGCTGGCCAACACCCCCATCGATTACCTCGACTTCGCTTCGTCGGTCGCCGGGCTGGGCTCCAAGATGGGCATCGACGCCACCAACAAGTGGCCGGGCGAGACCGACCGCGAATGGGGTCGTCCGGCCACCATGAGCGACGAGGTGAAACGGCGGATCGATGGAATCTGGGGAGAGTTGGGAATCTGAGGCTCGCAGCAGCGGCGCAAACCGCTCCTGCAACTCCCTCGTCGCTACCTCGACCCCTGCTGGCGCACCGCCAATACCGCTTGGTTGCGCAGCGTCTTGAGCAGCCGCTCCATCGCCGCAGCGGGCACGCGATGCGGCTCTTCCCAATCCACCAGAATCAACCCCAGCGGTGCCTGCTTGATCATCAGGGGATAGAGCAGCAGCGTCCGGGCCGACAACCGCGTGCGGCACCATTCGGGAATCTGTGCCGCAACCTTCGACTCCCGCGTGTCGGCGACGGCCACATCGGTACCCTCGCGCAACGCCCGATTGAAAAGGTCCTCGCCCTCACCCAGCGAAAAGCGCAGTTGCCCCAGCAGGTGATCGATATCCTTACCGAATCCGAAGCGGGTCACCATCTGCCGGTGCTTGGGGTCACGCACCCAGAACAGCACACGCGTCGGTTGCAGCCCGCGGTAGATCACCTCCAGAACCATGGTCAGCAGTTCATTGAGGGGGCACTCCTCGAGCATGGCGTGGGTAATCTCCTGCACACCCGCCATCAGGGTGGCGGTGGCATCGGCCTGCGGATGTTGCCCGGCGGGAACCCCCTCCGCCAGCGGCGACCCGCTTTCTTCAGCCTCATCAACCTCGCCAAGCTGCTCGCTGCGCCACTCACGAACCTGGCGCAGCAACGAACTGCCACGGGTCGGCAAGTGCATCATCTCGGCATGCTCGCGAATCTCCTCCAGTGTCGTTTCCACCAGGCTGAGCAGTGCTTTGTCGTCCAGGGCCAGGGTGTCACCGAAACGTTCCCGAATACCCGCCAGCGCCTGATTGCGCGCACCACCCCGCTGAGTGGCAAAAGCGCGGCATACCTCGTTGCTGATACCCGCCAACTGGTGGAGTTTGGCGTCACGAGTGCCCGCGCGCGGCAGCTTGCCGGACGGCAGTGCGGCAATGCTGGCGCTCAAGGCCGGCGGAAATCCCCAGGAGCGCGCCACACCAACCCCGATATCGGCGTAGCTGACCCCCAGCACCGCCCGGGCTGCTGACTGTTCGCTGTCGTTGCGGTGGGCCATGCGCTCCTGGATCACGCGGTACTCCTCCGGGAAGTAATAGATCACCAGATGCCGGCCGAGACCGTGGAACATGGCGCACACGTAGGCCTCCTCCGGCTCTTCGAGGCGCAGCTTGCCGGCCAGGCGGTGGGCCATGAGACCGCTCATCAGCGCACCGACGGCGGCATCGCGCAGCTCGTCGGCGCCATCGCCACCTTGCAGGTGCTCGAACAGCAGCAGGCTGAGTGCCGCAAGCCGCACCTGCTTGAACCCGAGAATGACGATGGCGCGTGAGATGGTGCTGATCTCGCGCCCGTACTGGCCGAACAGGGGCGAGTTGACCAGGCGCAGCAGCTTGGTCGTCAGCGAATAGTCGTTCAGCACCAGATTGGCGAGAACATTCGCCGACCAATCGCTGCCATCGGCGGACATGCGGTTGATCTCCGCCACATGCTGCGACATGGCAGGAAAATCGGGTTTGTGGCGCATGCGCCGCAGCAGAAACTCCAGGGTGCCCGAGCCCGCGGACGATGCGGCCTCACCCTCCTCGCGTCCCCGCGACTGATAGATACGCAGCGCAGCCAGAAACTCGGCGGCGTCGGCGTAGCGTCGCCCCGGCTCTTTCTCCAGCGCCCGGAGGATGAGTGCATCCACCGCGCCATCGATCTCCTTGCGCACCTGCGATGGGGGTGGAATCTCCTCATGCGACATCTGCAAGAGCTGTACATTGAGATTGCCCGCCTGAATCGGCAAGCGCCCCGCCACCAGTTGATAGAGCACCATACCGACCGCAAAAATATCGAGTTCGCGGCGCAGGGGACGCGATTCGAGCTGCTCGGGCGGCATGTAGCCGGCCGAACCCGTCATGTCGCCTGGCACCTTCTGCCCCAGCAGACCCGCTATACCGAAATCGGCGATCCGCGGCACGCCCCGGTCGTCTATAAGGATATTGGCGGGCTTGAGATCACGATGCACCACGCCCTGTTCGTGGGCGTAATGGACGGCTTCGAGAATGGGGGTGACGATCTCCATGGCGCGGTTCGGCGTCATCGGACCCTCGGCGGTGGAGATCTCCTGGAGGGAGACCCCCTCGACATACTCGAAGACCACGTAAGGCAGCCCTGCACTGGTACCGCAGTCGAACACCCGGACGATGTTCGGGTGCTGCAGCCGCGCCGCGAGACGCGCCTCCTTGAGCAGCTCCTCGGCCCCCGAACTCGCAGACAGCGTCCGCGCCAGGGTCTTGATGGCCACCTCGCGTTCGAGCTTGGGATCGAAGGCGAGCAGCACCACACCCTGCGCGCCTCGACCCAGAACGCGACGCACCTGGAAGCGATCGATCTGGCGCGGTAGTGTTTTGGTCGTCGGATCCCCCATGACACCCACTGTCTGCAGCACACCTGAACTCAAGTGTACCCGGACCGGGAATATTGCGGCATTCTGGCACCCGACGGTGTATTCCTGCTATGGTGCGGCCGATGGGGAGGAAGGAATACCCCGGATAAGAAGAGACCCCAACCCGGAGAATCTGCACAAGGGGGCGCCTATGCGCACAATCATGTTGCTCAATCCCAAGGGGGGCTGCGGCAAAAGCACCCTGACCACCAACCTCGCCAGCTATTACGCCAGCCAAGGTCAGAGTGTCACCTTGGCCGATCTCGACCCGCAAGGATCGAGTCTGGAATGGCTGCAGGCGCGACCACCCACCCGCCCCGAGATTCACGGCATCGCCGCCTGGAAGGAGCCGTTGCGGGTCCCCAAAGGGTGCGATGTGGTACTGCTGGACGCTCCGGCCGGTACCCACGGCAAGGCGCTCACCGCGCTGATCCGCCGCACCGAAACCTTGCTCGTACCGGTACTTCCCTCACCCATCGACATCCGCGCGGCGGGACACTTCGTGCAGGAGCTGCTCGCCAGTGGGCGGGTACAGAACGACAAAACCCGTATTGCGCTGGTGGCAAACCGGGTGCGCGAGCACACCCGCATCTTCCATGAGCTTGAGGCGTTTCTGAAACACCTCAAGGTGCCCTTCGTAGGGTCGTTGCGCGATACCCAGAACTACATTCGCGCCGCGGCCGGCGGCGTGGGGATCTTTGAGCTGGCGCCCTCCTCGGTAGAGCGGGATCTTGAGCAGTGGCAACCGTTGTTGCGCTGGCTGCGCAGCAAGCGCAGCCACCCCACCGAGTAACCGGAGTTTGTGCGGATCACCCGCCCTGGGTGACAATGGCTCTTTCACTGTTTCAGAAGTTTATTGATGCCATTCACCGTCACCCTCGCTCACTCCAACGTCCACTTCCAGGCCCAGGAGAACGAAACTCTGCTGGATGCCGCGTTGCGCGCCGGTGTGGAACTCCCCTACGGCTGTCGCAACGGGGCCTGCGGCAGCTGTCGTGCCCGACTGGTCAGCGGAGCGGTACGCTATCCGCTTGATCTGGTGCCGCCCGCACTGCGTCCGGATGAGGTGGGCGATGGAGCGGTGCTGGTATGCAGTGCCTTCGCCACGGAAGATCTGGTGCTCGAAGTCAACACCACCCAGGATCACGAGTTGCCACCACCGCGTATCGTGCCGGCCCGGGTCGAGCAGATCGAGCATGTCAGCCCCGACGTGATGCGCCTGCGCCTGAAACTACCCGAGACCGTGCGCATGCCGTTTCGGGCTGGCCAATACCTCAACATCCTGTTGCGCGACGGCAAACGCCGCGCCTTCTCGATCGCCAACGCCCCCCACGACGATGAGTTCATCGAGCTGCACGTGCGCTACATCAAGGGTGGGGAATTCAGCGCGCATGTATTTGCCGATATGAAGGAGCGCGAGATCCTGCGCCTCGAGGGTCCCCTGGGAGATTTCTACCTGCGCGAAGGTTCCTCGCGGCCGGCCCTGCTGGTGGGAGGAGGAACCGGATTCGCCCCGCTCAAGGCAATGATCGAGCACGCGATCTACATCGGTCTCGGCAAACCCCTGCACCTCTATTGGGGAGGGCGCACCGAAAGCGATATCTATCTGCGCGAACTGGCCGAGCACTGGGTGGCCAGCCACCCTCATATCCAGTTCACGCCAGTGGTTGAGGATCCGCTGCCGGAGAGCAGCTGGGTGGGCCGAACGGGGCTGGTAACTCACGCCGTTGTGGAGGATTACCCGGATCTGCGCGCCCACGAGGTCTACGCCAGCGGTCCGCCGGCCATGGTTGAGGCAGCGGCGCGACTCTACATCTCCCATGGCTTGTCGGCCGATCACATGTTCAACGACGCCTTCACCTTCGCGCACGACGGTTCGCCGCAGCAGAAACAGGCCTAGGCCTGATCGCCCCAGGGTTGTCAGCAGGTTTTAGCTTTTCTCGAGCTGGGCAATACCGGAGTCACCGCCGCCGGAGATCTCTGTCTCCTCGTGTTCAGGCGCCGGCGCGGGCAACGCGAGCGCGCTGCCGGTCGCCAGCTGCAGACCCTTGCGGTAGTAATCCATGGCGCTGTCGCGATCGCCCAGCTGTTCGAGCAGGGCACCGAGATCGCTGTAAGCCTCGACCCTGGCCCCGGCGCTGATGCTCGATTCCAGATAGATCCGCGCCTTGCCCCACAAGCGGTTACGCAGGGCCAACTGCGCCAGTGTATAGAGCAGCGTCGCTTCCTGGGGGTGTGCCTTGAGCCACCCCTCGGCGTGGGCCAGTTGCCGCGCCGCATCCGGTCCCTGTAATTGGCCGTAGAGCGCCACCAGCCGATCGTCCCACTGCTCGCCAAGCGCCTTTGCCACCAGTCGCTCGGCGGTCAGGCCCTCTCCCAGTTCGACCAGGTGCTGCACGTAGTTGAGGAGCAGCTCAACGTCGCTGTGCAGTTCACGTGGCATCGCTTTCCATACCGCCTGCAGGCGTTGGGCGTCGCGTTCGCGCGCGGCGTTGTCGAGGCGATGGCTGCACACCTCGCGCGTCAGTCGCCGCAGCTGCGCCTCATCCAGCACCTTACGCTTGCGCAGCTCAGGCAGCAGCTCATGCAGCCGCTCCCAGTCGCGCAGTTCGCGATAGAGCTTGGCCAACAGCTTGAGAACGTGGGCATGATGCGGCGCCACCTGCTTGAGATGGGTGGCGGTCGCCAGCGCCTGCTCCAACTGCCCTTGAGCGAGCTGCAGATCGGCCTGGGTCAGTCCCACCGCCACATCCGCCTCGGGCATGCTGTGATGGGCGTGTTGCAGATAGACGTCGCGCTGATCCGAGTCGCCGCGCTGTTGGGCGGCGCGCGCGGCGCCGAGATAGTTCAACAGCTTGGTGTCGCTGTCGTGCACGTGGCGCAACAGGTGTTTCTCGGCCGCCCCCCAATTACCCTCCGCCAGCTCCACCAGGCCCTGAGAGAGATAGCGCCGTGCCCTTTCGCCGCGCTTGATCTGCCGCCAGTGCCGGAAGCGGCGCGGCATTCCACGGACGTTGGCCAATGTCCGCAAGGCATAGTAGAGGGTGAGAAAGGTCAGTACGGTGACAATCACCGCAACCGCAACCGAGGTCTCCAATGTCCAGTGACCGTAGCCGACCAGCAGGTATCCAGGATCTTCCATCAGCAGCAGCGAGAGTCCCGCGGCCGCCAGCAGGACCACCATGATCCCGATCAGCAGCTTCATCGTCTACTCCTGCCGTGCCGTCTGGCGCATATGGGCGCGCAGCGCATTGAGCGAGCCCGAGATATCGGGCAGCGCCGGACGAATCTCCACGCCCGCGATGGCGCTGATCTCCTCCTGCATGCCACGCGCCACCTCGGAGCGCTCATCGAAGTACAGCCCTATCCACTCCTGCGCCGTCTGCAACGCCATGCGCAACTGCTCGGTATCGGTTCGCAGCAACGCCAGCCGGGCCGCCTCGAGCTGCAGCCGCAGGTTTTGCCGCAGGAAATACTGCTGCTCGGGGGCCAGCATGGGGCGCACGGCCTCCTCGGTGCGGCGTACCGTGACCAATCCTTTGAGATCACTCCAGATACCCTGGATCAGGCGGCGCCAGGCCGGCGCCTCAGCTGCGGCGACCGCATCCCCTCCGCGGGTGGCCTGCGCAGGTTGGTAGCCACCCTTGAGCGTCAGGCGTTCGACCTGCCCGCCGAGTCCCATCAAGCGCAGAGCCAGGCCGGTGAGATCGGGACGCGCGATGGTGTTCAGCGCCGTGATTTCGGCGGCGAGCTTCTCCCGCACCTCGATCAGTGCCGGATCGCCGATCTCACGCAGCCGCTCATCGGCGATCTGCAACGCCGCCACCGCGGTAACGACATCGCGCTCGAGTTGCAGGCGGTGGTTGGCCACCAGCATCAGATACTCCGTCTCCGCCATGACCCAACCGGACTGATCCCGCCCGATCTGCGCGCGCAGGGCGCCGATGGCTTCCTCCAGATTACCGCTCTGTCGCGCCAGGGCCGCTTTCTGCTCTTCGATGGCACTGCTCAGATCGGCGCTGCGCTGTTCCTCGCTACTGAGGCGCCCGGCATTGCGTTCGATCGCGGGAGGCAGCGCGCTGAACTGGTTGTCGAGCTGCTGAAAACGGTAATGGCCGAGTCCGGCGACACCCGCTGCAAGCAGCAGGGCAACGACGGCGAGGATCAGTGCCGCCCTGCCACCGCGCCTGGCGGGGGGCGACGACACCGGGGCCGCATCATCCGGTTCGGGTGCGGAATCGTCGCTGGCGGTATCGACAGGAGCCTCTTTCGAATCGTCAGGGGTCGCCTCGATAATCGCTCGCTCCGCCTCGACCTCGGGGTCTTGTTTGTCGTTCTCACTCATCGGTGCCTGTGCTCCGTTATCGCCTCAGCGCGACCACCGCATCACTCACAGCGTCTTCACCGGCGCCCCTCGCGACCCGGACGGGTCCTTCGAATCCCAGCCCTCTGGCCAGTTGTAACATACGTTCGCTCACCACCACCAGCGGCAGCCGGAGGAGCAAATCCTTGCCCTCCCGCCCTGCCAATGCCACCAGGTTCTCCAGTCCCGCCGGACTGGTGGTCGTGACCACGTCGAGCTGATCGGCAACCAACCAGTCGGTCAGGCGATCATCCGTTGCCGCGGGCAGGGCACGGCGGTAGACCTCCGCGTACTCGACCTTGGCGCCCCGCTTCGCCAGGGTCTGTCCCAGCAGCTCGCGCCCCCCGACACCGCGGACGATCAGAATCCGCTGCCCGGCCACCTTCTGCAGCGCCGGCAGCGCCAGCAGCGCTTCGCTGTCCTCTCCCTGCGCGGGGACCAGTCCAGCCGCAATACCCCGCTCGCCCAGGCAACGTCCGGTGGCCTTTCCGACTGCGGCGACCTTGACGCCCTGCGGCCAACCGCCCGCCTGTTCGATCAGCCTTACACCCTGCTCGACCGCATTGGCGCTGACGAAAATCAGGCAATCGACGCTGCGGCCCGGCTGGAACTTGGCCAGTAATGATTCGCTCTGCGCTACCGGAACGATCTCGATGGTGGGATACAGCAGCACCCGTGCTCCGAGCGCCTGCAGCGCAGACTGCAGACCCTGCGCCTGATGCTGCGGGCGCGTGACCAGCACCGCACACCCTGCCAATGGCGCCGGGCCGCCCATTCAGCCCGCCCTGACGGACTCGAGGATCGGGCCGGCGCCCTGATCCAGAAGGGACTCGGCAACCCGCCGACCGAGAGCTTCGGCCTCGGCGACGGGGGCGCGGCCCTCGGCGCGCAGCACCAGCGACCCATCGGGCCTTCCCACCAGGCCGCGGAGCAGGAGCATACCGTCCGTCAACTCGGCGAACCCCGCGATCGGTACCTGGCATCCCCCCATCAACCGGCTGTTCATGGCCCGCTCGGCGCCGATACGGGCGTGGGTATCGGTATCGTCGAGCACCGCGATCAACCCATGGACCCGCTCGTCATCACCGCGGCATTCGATACCGATTGCGCCCTGGCCGATGGCGGGAAGACTCTCCTCGGGGCTCAGGTGGCTGCGGATGCGTTCGTCAAAACCCAGGCGCTTGAGGCCGGCGCAGGCGAGAATGATGGCGTCGTACTCCCCCGCGTCCAGCTTCGCCAAGCGGGTATTGACGTTGCCGCGCAGATCGAGGATCTCCAGATCGGGACGCCGCTCGCGCAGTTGCACCTGCCGGCGCAGGCTGGAGGTGCCCACCCGCGCGCCCAGCGGCAGCTCATCGAGTCGCGCGTAGCGATTCGCAACAAAGGCATCCCGCGGATCCTCACGCGCCAGGATCACCGGCAAATGCAACCCTTCCGGGAGATCCACCGGCACATCTTTCATGGAGTGCACGGCGATATCGGCGCTGCCCGCCAGCATGCCTTGCTCCAGCTCCTTGACGAACAGGCCCTTGCCGCCCACCTTCGCCAGCGGACTATCGAGCATCTGGTCCCCCTTGGTGGTCATGCCGACCAACTCGATCAGCAGATCGGGGTGGGCAGTTTTCAGTCGTGTGGCAACGTGTTCTGCCTGCCACAACGCCAGGGGGCTTTTGCGGGTGGCGATACGGAGAGTCTGTGAGCGGGTCATGGGGTCTTGTCTTGCGGCTGCGGCGAATCGAGGTGTCGTCTTGCTCGGCGGTGACCGTGTCTGGTACCGGGCGCATCCTAGCAGACCTCTCCCTGGGAAGGGAGCACCGCGCCCGGGGTGGGCCGCAGGCGCATCACCCGCAGGGTGGGGGTTTCGCAGCCCAGGCGCAGCGTGCGAAGAGCGAGTGAACCCGATTCGTTCGGGTTATGACGATCACTTGAACGGGAGGCACACCGCGACGTTCCCTCAACGCAGATCGCGCAGGCGCCTGCGCACCGCCGGGAGGTGGCGACGGCTCACCTCGAGTTTGTCAGCGATGCCGCGAAACGCGATCACCGCGTGGCCACCGCTCTCCGACTCCAGCCCACCCATGTGTGCCTCAGCGACCAGGGCATTGCGATGGATGCGCAGAAAGCGCTCGCCAAACTCCTCCTCGAGGGATTTCAGCGACTCCTCGATCAACACGCTGCCCCCGGCATGGCGCACCGTGACGTATTTCTGGTCGGCCTGAAAGTAGATCACATCGGCCACCGGCACCAGCTCCAACGCCCCCCGGTAGCGGGCGCAGAGGTGGGTACGGGCACGCTCCTCGACCGCCTCGGAGTGCAGGGAGGCGAGCACTGCACGGGTCGGGCGCTGGGCACGCCCCAGGGCCTGGGCAAGCCGCTCGCGTCGAATCGGCTTGAGCAGATAATCGACCGCCTGTGCCTCGAACGCCGCCAGGGCGTGATCGCCATAGGCCGTGGTGAAGATCACCGCCGGCGGTTCCTCCAGCTGAGCCATGTGCCGTGCGGCTTCCAGACCATCCATGCCCGGCATGCGGATGTCGAGCAGCACGATGTCGGGGCGCTCGCTTTCGATCATCCCCAGCGCGTCGCGGCCGTTGGCCGCTTCGCCGACGACCTCCCATCCCTCCAATTGCTCCACCAGGCCCCGCAGGCGCGAGCGCGCCAGGCTCTCATCGTCGACGATCAGCAGTTTCATGTCGCACCTCCCCTGGGCAGCGGTAAGCGCAGATGCACCGCATAGCTGTCGGGCGTCTCATCAACGGTGACCCGATCGCCGCCAAAGGCCGCCTGCAGCCGCTGGCGCACGTTCTCCAGCGCGGTGCGCGTGCCCTGCGAACGCAGCCGCGAGCCGGAGGGCGGGCGCGGATTGCTGATACTCAACCACGCCTCATTGCCCTCCAGCCGCCCCATGATGCGGATCGTGCCTCCGCCGGCCAGGGGCTCGATACCGTGATAGATGGCGTTCTCCAGCAACGGTTGCAGCGTCAATGCCGGCAAGGGCAACTCCCTGGGCAGGGACTCGACCGACCACTCCACGCGCAGGCGCTCCTCGAGCCGCATCCGTTCGATGTTGAGGTAGCGCTGCGCGTGCAACAGCTCATCGTCCAGACTCACCAGCCGACGCCCTTCACTCAAGGTCACGCGAAACAGATCGGCAAGATCCTCGATCATCTGCTCGGCCAGCGCCGGATCGCTGCGCGTCAGGCTGGCAATGGTATTCATGCTGTTGAAAAGGAAGTGGGGCCGGATGCGCGCCTGCAACGCCTCGAAACGCGAACGGGTCTCCGCCTCGATATTGCGCTTCCACTGAAACTGTACATAGAAATAGCGCAGCACCAGCGCGCTGACGATGGCGGAGATGAGGAGATTGCGCAGCACGAAATCGAGGTGCCACTCGGCGGGGGCCGCCACCGGCCCCACCAGCCGGTAGGCTGCCTCACTGATCGCCAGGGTCACGATCAGCAACAGTCCGTAACTGATCAGCGCGGCCCTGAGGTTGCCGTGGGGAACCAGCCAGCGCCGCACACCGCAAAGCAGCGCTGCGCCTGTCAGCGCCACCCACTGCACGAACAGCGATACCAGGCTGAGATTGGTCCAGGCATCGCCACTCCCGGCGCCGCCAAGCACCAGAACGAATGCCAGCAACTGGGCGATGATCACAATGCCGAACACTGCCCGGATCGCGCAGAAATCGGGCAGAAAAAGCGCGTCGCCTGCGTTGCCGGCCTCCTTGGCCACGGTGTTGTTTGCTGTCATCTTGTTCTTCGGGTCGTAGGCAAAGTCGAGTCTGCCCCATGAACATGCACACTGGCAACGATGCCGCGCACAGCTTCGCGCGTCGCGGCAGGACGAGCTGGTATACTGCGGGCCCGTATTTCCCAATGAATACCGGACCGACGCGATGAGCGACAGCAGCAAAGACAAACCCTGGGGCGGGCGCTTCACCGAGGGCACCGACGCATTCGTCGAAACCTTCACCGCCTCGGTCGACTTCGACCAGCGCATGTACCGCCAGGATATCGCGGGATCCATTGCGCATGCCCGGATGCTGGCGCATGTCGGTGTACTCAGCGCCGCGGATGCCGAGACGATCATCGCCGGATTGGAGGCCATCCTGCTGGATATCGAGCGTGGCGATTTCGCCTGGTCGGTGGCGCTGGAGGATGTGCACATGAATATCGAAGCGCGCCTTACCGAGCGTGTCGGGGAGGCCGGCAAGCGGCTGCACACCGGTCGCTCGCGCAATGATCAGGTCGCCACCGATATCCGTTTGTGGCTGCGCGATGAGATCGATGCCATCGATAGCGAACTGGCGCGACTGCAGCACGGACTGATCAGTGTCGCCGAACGCGAATCCGATACTGTTATGCCGGGCTTCACCCATCTGCAGGTAGCGCAGCCGGTCACCTTCGGCCATCACCTGATGGCCTGGTACGAGATGCTGCGCCGCGATCGCGAGCGCTTGGCCGATTGTCGCAAACGCGTCAATGTCATGCCCCTGGGGGCTGCGGCCCTGGCGGGTACGAGTTATCCCATCGACCGCGACTACAGCGCGCGACTGCTCGGTTTCGACCGGCCGGCAGAGAACTCGCTCGATGCGGTGAGCGATCGTGATTTCGCCATCGAGTTCACCGCTGCGGGGGCGTTGATCATGATGCACCTGTCGCGCTTCTCGGAGGAACTCGTGCTGTGGGCCAGCGCGCAGTTCGATTTCATCGATCTGCCGGACAAATTCTGCACCGGTTCATCGATCATGCCGCAGAAGAAGAACCCCGATGTACCGGAGCTGGTGCGCGGCAAGAGCGGGCGGGTCAGCGGCCACCTGGTGGCGTTGCTCACTCTGATGAAGGGGCAGCCGCTGGCCTACAACAAGGACAATCAGGAAGACAAAGAGCCGCTTTACGACACCGTCGACACCCTGCGCGGCGCCCTGCGCGCCTTTGCCGATATGGTGCCGCACATCGAGGTCAAACGTGACAACATGCGCGAGGCGGCACGCAAAGGCTTCGCCACCGCAACCGATCTCGCCGACTATCTGGTCGGTAAAGGATTGGCATTCCGCGATGCCCACGAGGTGGTGGGCCGCGCGGTGCGTCTGGGGGTGGAGACCGCGCGCGATCTGTCACAGATGTCGCTCGAGGAGCTACAGACTTTCGAACCGCGTATCGCCGGCGACGTCTTCGAGGTGCTCACCCTCGAGGGCTCGGTCGCCGCACGCGACCACCTCGGCGGCACCGCGCCCAACCAGGTGCGCGCGGCGATTCAGCGGGCACGGCTGTGGATGGAGGCTTTCGGCCGCCCTGATCCCGAGGAGTTCGACGACGGCGACTGATTCAGCTGTCGGCTCCAGAACGGAGCGGATCCGGCACCTCCGCCGTGCGAATCGCAGGAACCCGACTGCACCCAACCGCCACGCACACAACGAAGCCGTTCAGAGCCGCTGCAGACGAAGGCACCAATCTGATAAACATTTTCGTTGAAGTAACAGACCGGCACTTCATCCAACTCCTGGCCCGCAAACTCAAACTCCTCGTCGGTCTCCACAATGATCGGCGAGTTGCGCCGCTCGGGATCGGGTGCTCCGATCCGTACTGCCTGGCCCGCCTTGGTTGGTACACCCTGCGCTCTCCGGTAGGATAGTCGCACCGGTGCATTTCGCATCGGCGATGCGAACCGGAGCAGACGATGGCGGTGACGCGGCCCACAGCCTCGACCTTACCCGATGCGAAAACGTTGCGCGATGTGCGACGCCGCTTTCTGGTGGTCAATCGCGATCGCCTCAATCGCGCGCAGGAGACTCTCAAGCTCAAGCAGCGCACCTTTCTCGAGCTGCTGCCCCTGATTTTTCATCTCAACAGTGAGCACCTGCCGGGCTATGTCGACAAAGACACCCCGTTCGGGATCTCCGACTACTCGCCCACCCGGGCGGCCATCGATACCGCCAAAAAGCAGAACAAACGGTTCCGCTATCGCAAGCGCGCACTGCGAGCCTACGAGCTTGAATCGATCTTCTTTATCGGCAGCACCGGCACCGTCGCCTATACCGACCGCAGCGACTTCGACATCTGGCTCTGCCACCGTCCGCGCATGGCGCCCAACCGCCGTGCCGACCTGCAACGCAAGGCAGCAGCGGTGCAGGACTGGGCGCAAAGCCTCGATCTCGAAGTGCATTTCTTCCTGATGGATGCAAACCGCTTTCGCGATGGTGAACTCGATGCCCTGTCACAGGAGAGCAGCGGCAGCGCCCAGCGCCACCTGCTGCTCGACGAGTTCTATCGCACCAGCGTGCTGGTGGCGGGCAAACCGTTGCTGTGGTGGACGATCCCGCCCGACCGCGAAGAGCTCTATTACCCGACGCGCGATGCCCTGGTGCGCAACAACCAGCTGCGCGAGGTTGAGTTCATCGACTTTGGTCCGCTGTCGGATATCCCGGCCGGCGAGTTTGTCAGCGCCGCATTGTGGCAGATCTACAAGGCCATCGACTCACCCTACAAATCGGTTTTGAAGATCCAACTGCTCGAATCCTATGCCGATGGCTCGGACACCAGCGACACCCTGAGCCGCCGCTACAAGCAGGCGGTGTGGGACGGTACGTTGCAGCTCGATGAGCTCGATCCCTACGTGATGATGTGCAACAAGGTGGAGGAGTATCTGATCTCGCGCGGGCAGACCGATCGCCTGGAACTGGCGCGCCGCTGCTTCTACTACAAAGTCGGTGAACCGCTCAGCAAGAGCACCGGCAAGCGGCGCAAATACGACTGGCGACGCGAGGCGATGGCCGGTCTGGCGCAACGCTGGCACTGGGATGACGCCCATCTCACCATGCTCGATTCACGCCCCGACTGGAAGATCCATCGCGTACTTGACGAGCGCAAGGCCTTGGTCAACGAGGTGACCTACAGTTATCGCCTGCTGTCCGATTACGCGGCGCGCGCCGACGCCACCAATCTCATCGATCCCGTGGATCTCAATCTCCTGGGGCGCAAGCTCTACACCGCCTTCGAGCGCAAGGCGGGCAAGGTCGATCTGGTCAATCCGGGAATTTCGCGCAGCCTGATGGAGCTCGAACTGAGCGTGCACGAGGTGGCCAGCCCCGACGAGATGACCAGCTGGGTACTCTATCGCGGCAAGGTCGATCGCACTGAAGCTCTGCGCAATCAGCCGCTGCGCCGTGCCCATAGCGTCGTGGAACTGCTGGCCTGGTCGCATTTCAACGGTCTGATCGGCCCGCACACCCGACTCTATCTGCAGACCCGCATCAACGAACTCACCATCAAGGAGCTGCGCGAGGTCGCCGATGCCCTGCAGCGGCTCTACCCCGACGGCCAGGCCTACATACCCGACATGGACGACCTGGGGCGCCCGGCACGCGTGATTGCCAGTGCGCTGTACATCAATCTCGGCATCGACCCCATGGCCGAACTTACCCGCCAGGGCTATCACCTGGTAAGCGAATGGACCGACGCGCTCAACTACGGCGGCGCCCGCAAGAATCTGGCGCTCAGTTTCGATCAGATTCTGATCACCAGCTGGGGCGAGGTGCTCACCTATCGCTACGAGGGCCTGACCGGGTTGCTCGACTGCCTGTGCCAGTACCTGAAATGGGCACCCCCCTCGGTCAGCAAAGCCCCTCCGGCGATCGCCGCCTTCAGTTTCTCGCATAGCCGCGGCACCTCCATTGCGCGCCGCATCGAGGAGTTGTTCAGCGATGTCATTCACTGCTACTACACCGAAAGGCGTCTCGAAACCACGCGCTATCTGTTCGAAGTAGAGCATCGCTATCTGCTGTTGCGCCTGGAGAACGACCTCTTCCATCACCAGCGCTCGGACACCCTGCCCGAACTGCTGGAGCTTCTGGCAACACCGCACCGCGAGTACAGCCCCACCGTCGTCGATCCCCGTGCGCTCAGCGATACCCCGGTGCCGTTGATCTTCGAGACCGATCGTGAACGGCTGATCCAGGTCTATTACCACGTCAGGGCGCAGCGGGCCGATATCTACATCGCCGACGAGAAGTCGTCGCTCTTCCACCAGGAGGTCGAGTACTTCGACAGTGCGACGCTGCTCAACCAGCTCAGCCTGTTCATCGATGCGGTGCGCCGCCGTCGCAATCTGATGACCACACCTGACGGTAACGGCATCGCTGTGCCGCGCGTGGAGTATTTCGAAATCGTGCGCGATCGCAACGGACTGTTGCGCCTGAAAGTCCAGGAGCCCGGCCTGCTCGGACCGCCGATCAACTATCTCAGCATCCAGGTCATCAGCGAAGAGACGGCGGATGGCCACGCACGCTACACCGTCTATTGCCGCGACCGCGAGTTTTCATCCCTGCAGTTCGGCACCGAACTGTTTCGTGAAGTGGCGCGCTTTATCGTCGAACAACGCTCCAGCGGCGAGCGCTATCCGATCTACATTACGGATATCGATATTTCGGGTATGGGTTACGACCAGGAGGGGGAGTTGCAGCGTCAAACCATCCACTACCTGAACTTCAAGAAGAGCTTCGAGGAACGGCTCAACCGGGCTCTGTCACATCTCTGACGGTTTGTCAGGTGACTGCCTTCTTGCGATTCACCGTCAGGCTGGCCAGGCGTTTGACCAACAGCTGGCACTGGGTACGAAAAACCTGATATTCCTCGGCGCTGATCGACCTGCGCGAGATGCCGCGATCGGCGTAGCACAGCCCGAAGGGACGTTCCTCGAGAAAGATGGAGTGCGCCATGAATTCCTCCACCTCGAGCACCTTGTGCACGTGATCGGTGAGCAGCGGTTTCATGCGTTCACGGTTGGCGTCGTTCAGGATGAGTGCTGCCGGTTTGTCCATCAGACGGGCAAACACCGTACGGCCATGGCGTTCGAATTCAAAGCGGTGCAGGGGCGAATTGGCCTGGACCCCGCCGAAGAAGCGGCCCTGCAGCATGGCATGATCGGGACTCAACAATGCAAACACCACCCGATCGACTCCCAACCCCTCGCGCAGCGCCGCAGTGAACAGTTCGAGTATCCGTTGCGGCGTGAGCCGATCGGTCTCGCTGCTGGCGAAAGCGGCCTGTAAGCGCTGCAACGCCTCGGGTTTCGCCCGCACCGGCGCGGGCTTGGCGCCCTCGAAACTGTCGATCGGTTCGGGCGGAAAAAATTCGACGAACGTTGCGTCCGGTTCCACCGGCAGACGCTCCTGCAGATAGGCGGCCGCCTCGCTGTTGGCGTGAAAAACAATCGCCTTCACCTCCTCCGCGCCTACCGCCAGCAGTTCCGCCACCCGCAGCACCAGGCGGTCTTCGCTCAGCGGCAACAGCAGCAGCGGTCCAACGTGCATCATCCCCGCGGCAAGATCGACCAACTCGGTGCGCTTGTCCTGAAAATGGTCGTCATCCAGGGATGCCTGCAGCAACGCGGGGAGGTGCCAGGCGCGGGCCAGCCCACACGATAGCTGGTGAAAATCAAATCCCAGCACCTCCTGCGCCGCTTCCGACCTTCCTATCTTGCGTTGTTGCGCCTGGCGGACGATGGCAGGGATGTACTTCGGGACGAAAACGCGGGTTACCAGCTCGCCAAGGTTGTGCAGAAGCCCGGCGAAATAGGAGTCGCTGTAGTGATGGTCGCGTTTTTGTTTGGTGAGATCGCGCGCCAGATACCCAACATGAAATGAAAAACGGTAGAGCTGCAGCAGCGGCTGCAGCGCCGGTTCCGGCACCACCTCCTCGATGACCGGCACCGAACGCGCCAGCTCTTCGAGCAGGCCCTCGCCGCACATCACCACCGCCTGCTCCAGGGTGGCCACGCGACCTTCGGGCGAACGTTGATTGGCACGGCGCAGCAGGTGCACGCACAACAGGGGATCGTGCGCCAGATGCCGGGTCAGTTCGCCGCCATTGTAGGTACCGCGATCAATCAACTGGCGAAGTGCATTGCGCGTGCTGCGCAATACCGGCAGCGGCTGCGCCGAGAGCTTTTCGATCCAGATATCGAGATGCTTCGACGTCGTCATATCGGTTACAACCGCCAGAGGTGGAGGACAGAACCGCGCCGATCGCCCACGACTATCTGTTCATCGGGCTCTATGCCGGGCACGTCAAAGCTATTGCTGATGAACAGGCTCCCCGGTCGCATTTCCGCCTTGGCCTTGTCCCATAGTCGCCGCATCGGCGCCGGCGAGAGAAACGCATAGATCACATCGTAGTCATGCAGCGGTTCCGCCCACAGGTTCCGCCAACGTATCTCGGCATTGCTGAAGCGCATCAGCCGCAGCCGACTCAACAGCCACAGCAGTGGACTATTCTCCACACCTGCAAACCGGATCTCCGGATGACGCGGAGCCAGCCACGCCAGACCTCCACCCAGGCCCGATCCCAGATCGAGCACGCGCGCACCGGGAGTGTGCGGTAAGTGCTGCTCCAGGTGCGCCCATACCGCGGCACTGCTGAGATAGAGCGGTACGCGATCGGCCACACTGTTACTCAGCAGCAGCAGGCAGAGAATCAACAGGGCCAGGTAGATCCACGGGGGAAGCGCCAACTGCAGCGCCCAATAGAGGGCGGGCGCAAAGAAGAGTTGAATCAACCGCCACCAGCCGGGTAGACCCCAACGCGACCCCAAAGCCATGGCCACCCAACCGATTGGCCATACCAGCACCGACCAACGCGGCTCGCCGCCAAACAACTGGGCACCGACCAACGCGGCCAGCACGATCAGTGTCACCGCCGCAAGTTGAGCGGCCGTGGCGAGAACGATGGGCGGGAGTTCCTGAATGCGCATGGTGTGTACCCGCATCGTCGCTCCTCAACGCTGATCCGCGCCCGGGATCGCCGGCAAGATCGGTGGACTAATGGGATTGAGCGGGTTGCGGCGCAGCGGCGGCAGCTTGGGTTGTTCGGCCGGCGCTGCCTGCTCCGCGGGGGCCTCCGTATTGCGTGATGCGGGCGGCAGCGCGGCACCGGATCCGTTGCCACGGGTCCGGGACGGCTCGGCGGCCGGACCCGGCGATGGATTCTGCCGCGGTGTCTCCACCCGGCCCGGCACGGGTGGCAGGCCCGGCGGCAGCACAGGGTTGAGTTCGTTACGGCGCACCGGGGTCGGGTCCGCCAATTCCGGTTCCGGTTGCGGCGGCAGTTCGGGTTCCTGCTCCGTTGCCTCGACCGACGCCTCTCCGATCTCCAGCTCATTGTCGGGTTCCTTCAACAGCTCCTCTTCCGCCGCCTTGTTGAGCACGACGATGGTGATGCGCCGGTTGACCGGGCTGGTGGGATCGTCGCGCACCAGCGGCACTGCCGATGCCAGCCCGGTGACACGAATCACCTTGTCGTCGGGTAGCGCGTTGCGCACCATTTCCCTGCGCGCAGCGTTGGCGCGGTCGGCCGACAGCTCCCAGTTGGTATAGCCGCGCTCGTTGGGTCCGTAGGGAATGGAATCCGTATGCCCGGTGATACTGATCCGGTTGGGGAGGCCATTGAGGAGCGGCGTGATTTCGGCAATGATCTCACGCGCGTGAGGCTCCATGCGGTCACTTCCCGCCGCAAACATGGGGCGATCCTTCTCATCGATGATCTGAATGCGCAGCCCTTCGCTGGTCAGATCGATCTTGAGTTGATTCTTGAATTTCTTTAATACCGGACTTTCTTCGACCAGCGTTTTCAACGCCGTGCCCAGTTGATTGAGCCGGCCCGTGGACTCTTCCGACACGCGGGTGACGATCTCGCGCGTTCCGGTCTGCGTGCGCTTCACCTGTCCCGTCGAGCGGGTGAGATCCTCACCTCCGCCCTGGATGATCGACGTGGCATCACCCGCTCCCGACCCACCCATCAACGACACCTTCAGCGGATTCTGGAAGTACTCGGCAATACCCTGGCGATCCGCCTGTGTCGTCGATCCCAACAGCCACATGAGCAGAAAGAACGCCATCATTGCAGTCACGAAGTCGGCGTAGGCGATCTTCCAGGCGCCACCATGGTGGCCATGGGCGGCCTTCTTGACCTTCTTGATGATGATGGGGCGTTTTTCGTCCAGGCTCATGATTGCGTGGCTCGCTCAGCGCAGGCGGATGGCTAGCCCTTGGCTTTACGCAAGTGTTCTTCCAGTTCAATGAAGCTGGGCCGCTCGGTCGAGTAAGCCACTTTGCGGGCGAACTCCACCGCCGTGGGGGGTGGTGAGCCATTGACGAAGGCGATCATGCCGGACTTGATGGTCTGCAGGTATTTGGTGGCCTCATGGACGTGAACCTCCAGCAGATTCGCCACCGGACTCACGAAGCCGTAGGCCAGCAGAATACCGAGAAAGGTGCCCACCAGTGCCGCGGCGATCAGTTTACCGAGTTCCGCCGGGGGAACACCCACCGATTCCATGGTATGCACAACGCCCAGCACCGCCGCCACGATACCGAAAGCGGGCAGGCCATCGGCCAATTTGCGAATCGCATCCACCGGCTTCAGCGCTTCATCGTGATGAGTCTCGATCTCCAGATCCATCAGGTTATCGAGTTCATGAGAATCGAGATTGCCGCTGACCATCAAACGCAGGTAATCGGTGATGAACTCGACGGCATGATGGTCCTTGAGCACCTTGGGGGCCTTCTGAAACAGAGCGCTGTTGGCGGGGGTTTCGATATCGTCTTCGATCGACATCAGCCCGTCGCGCCGCGCCTTGTTGAAGATCTCGCTGAGCAGCGTCAGCGTCTCCATGTACAGCGCTTTGTTGTAGGGCGACCCCCCCAGAACCTTGGTCAGCGAGCCCAGGGTGGCCTTCAAGGTTTTGCCTCCCGCGCTGATTGCGAACGCAGCCAGCGCCGAACCCCCGATGATCAATACCTCCACGGGCTGCCAGAGGATGGCGAGATGGCCGCCGGCCATCAAAAAACCGCCCAGTACGGCACCAATGACCACGAGATATCCGATGATTACAATCATGCCTATCGACTCAACTGCGCTGGGGGACTAATCCCCGCCCACGGGTATGAAAAACTGGATAACCGGCATGGTAAAACATCCGAAAAAGGGAAAAAAGGCAACCAGATCATAAATTTGAAGCCATAATTTTATGTTCTATCGATGAATAGCCTACATCAGGTGTGCTGGGTATACTCATACGCTGCTTTCATCCAATAACGACCGACAAGGAATGCCTGGGAGGGTTAATGCGGCTATCTGCTCGTCACCTTTTATTAACGTCATCTGCCGCGCTTTCTTTACTCGCCTCCACCCTGACTTTCGCCGACGGCCAATTCGGAATCGGCATCGGCGTGCAGCAGCTCTCCTGGCAGGAGTTCAACAGCAGCACCAACACGCGCATCCTGGAGGAGAAAGGACAACGCTATACCGGCCACTTTTCCTATGACGACTACGATCGCGCTGAAGCGGGTTTATTGATCGGAATCGACGTCAACGGTCACCTCGGCGAGGTGGATTACCGCGGACGCACACTGAACAACGTCACCCTTGACACCACGACCTCCTACATCGGTGTCAACACCAAGCTCACACTGGGCCATCGTCGCCCGGATGTCTGGAACGGCTACTCACGGGACTGGCTGGGCGGCTTCGGCTTCGATTACTGGGAACGCGAAATCAAGGACGGGTTCGACGCCATGAGCAATCCCGTAGCGGGATACCTCGAAACCTATTCCGCGCTTTATGTCCATGCCGGCATCGGATTCTTCCGCCGCCAGGGCCGGTGGAGCCGCTACCTCCAGGCGGGTCTCAAATACCCCATCGAGGTCAACGAAACCATCAGCGCGCCTTTCAATATGAAACTCGAACCCGGCAACAACATGTCGGGTTTCGTCAGTCTGACCTTTTATCGACACGGGGATAACGATCAGCGGGATCTTGCCGTCTCCATCTACTACGACACCCACCGTTTTTCGGATTCACCCAGCGTACTGGGTGATCTCGATGCCAACAACAACAGCATCAGAGACGACTACTTCTATCAACCAAAATCAGATCAGGACATCGCCGGAATCCGGATCAGCATGTTCTTCTAGTCGGTCGGCAGGGCTGTGCCGGATCAAGAACACGACAGGCACCACCGTATCGAGCGCGGTGAGGCAGCCGACCCGGCGTTCGAAGATTCAACCTACGCTGACTGCGCCTGCTGTAACTCCAACTTCGAGCAGCTTGCTGCCTGATTGGGGGGGCGTTGCGATCAACCGGCGGCTTGCCCTGGATTCCGTGGCACGTTTACACCCGCTATGGGATCATCTGGAGAGCCGCCCCGTGATGTTGAGCGGCAACGCTCCTCCCTGCTGTCTCACACCCGCCCCACGCAACAAACTGTGCACAGCCGGCGGCGCATCGCCCTTGGCAGAGACTCGCCCGCCGACCCGATAGCTGCCATCGCTTTTCAGCGACAGCACGGCATCCACCACCAGCGGACCTTCGCGATCACGCACCCCGGCACGCACGCCCTCGGTATCGGTGCTGAACGTCGCCGAGAAGGTGCCAAGGTCGAGCGGCTGCGGCAGCGCAATTCTGGCCTGCCGCCATATCACCTCACCTTCGGCATGGACCGGAATGCGGCCATCCAGATCGAGGCGCGTGATGTCGAGTTCAATCCGCCCTTCGGGTCGCAGCCCCTGCAGTTGCAGCAGCGGTGCCACTGCTGCCGCAGAGACATCACCGCTGAGATCCTGCATGAATCCGTGGCCGCCCATCCGCATACCGCCAACACTCCGCGCCTTGCCGAACGGGCCATCGACAACAAGATCGGCACCAAGCTCGCCCGTCAACAACGCTAGCGGCCGCAGCGACCAGCTGACCGAACCCACCGTGTGAGGTGGATAACTCAACCGTGCCGCACGCCCCGACCAGACGCTCCCCTCCAGGCCACTCAAAGCAAGCGGCCGCAGCGCACCCTGCAGGTAGGGGTAGGCCACCGCTGCCGGCAGCGTGGCGAACAACACGATGGCGTACGCCGCCACCCCGATCAGCAGGTAGCGCAACCACCAGCGTTTCATTTGGGGCTTTCCAGCGTCAGGCGTGCGCTTACCCGGCCCGCCGTCTCGCCTCGCTCGACATTGAGCGCCTCAAGCGCCACACCGTGGCCCTGCTCCAGCGTTCCCAGCCACCGCATCACATCGTCAAAGGCGGCATTCTCCAGCCAGACGCGAACACTGTGGGTACCGTCGGGCTGCACCCGCTTGACGGCGTCGGACAGCTGCTGCGCCCGCGCTGTTTGATCGATCAACCCCAGCAGCGACTGCCCGGTTGCCGGGCGTCGATTCGCAGTGCGCGCGCTCAACTGGCGAATTTCAGCGGCGCTCTGCTGCATCCAGCGCAGTGTCTCGCGCTGCTGCTCGAACTGTTCGGTGAGGCTGGTGCGACTGCTCTGCAGCGGCAACCAGATTGCAACATAGAGCATCAGGAGAATCAGCAGTCCCGCGCCCCCTGCGATAAGTTGCTGTTCCCGCGGCGCCAGGCCGTCCCACCACGCCTTCATGACCCGCCCCCCACACGCAGGCGCCCGGCCACTTTGTCGCCCTGGGTGGCTGCCGAGACGATCTCGGCTTCGGTTTTAAGGCGCTGTGATGCCTGCTGCTTGATGCGATCCAGCGCCTGGATGTCCTTGAGTTCAAGGTCCAGATCCAGGCGGCCGCCGCGAAAACTCGCTGCGTTGAGTCGCGTCGTGGCATCTTCCTGGAGAATCTCGCCGACACCTGCCAACAAGGCCAACGCGCCACCGCTCTGGCCCCCGCCGCGCAGCGCCCGCAGTTTCTGCTCCATCTGGGCTCGGGGATCGACCATCCTTTGGACCTCCGGGAGTGCGGAGCGAAACAGTTGACCGATCTGTTGTTCCTGCGTGGCAATCGCGCTCTTGAGGCGCCAGATATCGTAGCCTGCGAGGCCGCTTTCCAGTACCACCCAGGCGGCGGCCAGAGCCGCCACGGTCCGCCACGGACGCCACATGCGCCCGATCTGTTCGTGACGGCTGAAACTGCCTTGCAGCAGATCGATGGCAGGTGTCTCGTCCAACCCCACCGCAAGCACTTCGAGCCCCGTAGCCACCTCCGAGCGGACCACCTCCAGACCATCCGGGGTAACCGGCGAACCGGTAGCGGCGACGACATCGACACGCAGTCGCTGCGGCGGGTGATCGCCCGCCTCCCTGAGCGCCGCTTCCAGCATCAACGACAAGTGGGTCGCCTCCGCGTATCCACCCTGGGTGGCCGCGGTGCGCAGGATGGCATCATCGCCGTCGACCAGCAGCGACCACTCGTTATCCGCGAGGGGCAGCCCCAAGGTATCGGGCACCAGCAGATCGGGCCGCACGCCCGCCTCCTGTAACCGATCGAGCCACATCGACATCTGCGCCCGGGCCACGACAGCGACCGCGATGCCACCGTCGGCGGTTTCCGGCCCGAGGGCGAAGTGCAGCGTCGCCACATCGTCGGCCAACTGCTCCTCCAACGCATAGGGAATGGCCTGCAGCAGCCGATGCCGGTTGCGGGTCGGGACGGACGCCCTGGTCAGCAGCACTTCCGCTGCCGGCACCAGAACCACCACCTGCCGCCCCGCGCCGCTCGCAGCGCACTGTTCCAGCTCACCGCGGTAGACCCCGCCCTGCAGCCGTCCCTGCGCGTCGGTGAGTGCCCAGCTGGCGTTCTGCCCGGGACGGTATGGCCAGCGGATGACCAGTCGTTCGCGCATCTCACAACCCTCCGTAACTGCGCGCCAATACCGCGAGACTGCTGGCGTCGGTGCGTTGAATCAGACTGGTCAACTGCAAACGCCCCGCACCAATCTGCGCATCGCTGGTCACCGAGAAATACTCGCTGCTGACGCCGAGACGCTGATTGCCCAACGATTTCCCCTCGAATACCGGATGACGCAGGAAATCTTCGACACTGGCAAAGGCCTCTTCCTCGCGCGCTTCCACCAACTGTTCGACAGCCGCAGAATCGAGATCGGGCAGCAACGACTGCAACACCACTTCGGTGGCCGTGTTGATGTTGATTGCGGTGGCGACCGGCAGCGCGCTCACGTGGGGAAGCAGCTTGTCCACGGACTCCGCAGTGAAACCTTTGACCAGACGCAGTTCGCTCACGCTGATCATCGGCCGGTTGGCAGCCCGGTAGGGCGCTTCGCCGCCGAGATAGCTGTCGTCTTCGGCGCCATCGGGAAAGCGCGGCTCGATATCGCTGTCCACCCAGTCGGCAATCGTCCCCGCCAACGCGGGCTCCAACCCCACGCTCTCCAGTATGCGGCGCAGGCGATCCAGGTCGATCGCCGTGCTTTCACCGTTGACGGCGAGGTTGTTGATGTTGAAGCGCCCCTGCATATCCTCAATGTACCCGGATACGCTACCCCCATCCACCGGTAACGGAGGTATCTGCCTGGCCCAATCCTCGCCCGGATGGTCGATCTCGGAGTCTCTGCGATCGCGCGCCAGGATCGCCATGGCCCACGATTCACCGCCCCGCGCATAGAGCAGTGCCTGATCGGTCGTGAAGAGATTTTCGCTGCGCCGAATATCGATGTGTTGACGGGTCGCGATCGCCACTCCGGCAGCGACTGCCATTGCCACGACCAGCAGTGCGGTAATGAGCGCAACCCCCGATTCGTTTTTGAGTAGGTACCCGTGTCGCATATCAGCCCGGCAGGGCGAACAGTCGTGTGATCCGCCCCCAATCCTCCAGTTCCAGTGTCACTTCGATGGCCCGTGGCAACCGTGCATCGGCACTGTCGCGATTGGGTGGTGGCCAGGTGCTTTGCCACTCGCGTGACTCATCGAGAAAACGCAGGGCGACGTTGCGCACCCCGGCAAGCAACACCCGCTCGAGCGGCTGGCTGTCCTGGGCACGATCCAGTGCCCGCCAACGCCAGCGGCTCAATTCGTTGAGCTTCAACTGATAGGCGACACGCTGCAACGTGCTGCGTTGCACACCCGCCGGGTTGCGATAGCCGGCGCGCGTGAACTCCAGCAAGGGAATGAACCCCTCGCCGCCCTTGAGCGGCCCCAACTCGCCGCCCAGTTCGTCCCGCACCCAGCGCGGGGAGGCCTGCTGGATATCTCTGCCGATGATCAGCCACGCCGTCTGGACCGCGCGCAAGCGATCGGCATGCTGTTCGATAGCGGCACGATTGGCCAGCACTGCATTCAAACCCTGGTAGGCGATCAGCGCCAGGACCGCGAAGACGGCCATGGCCACCAGCAGCTCCAGTAGCGTGAATCCCGTCGTCTGCGGCGATGATACGCGCTTCATTGGCCACCATAGCGTCCGATGAAACCCACCGCGGTCGCCACCACCGGTTGATCGGCCGATTCCTGGCGCACCTCCACTTCGGCGCGGCGCAAATCCTGATCCGGGGTACCGGCGATTGTGAGCGTCCAATGCCATTCGCGTTCCGCCAGAACGACGGTGCCTTTGGAAATCGCGATACGCGGAAAGGCGCCGCTCAGCTGCTGCTCGGTGATCTTGTTGAGCGCCACCCAATGGGCAAAGGTCTTGTCGCGCAAGCGTGCTGCATTGTCGGTGGTTTTGCCAACGCCGGCGATCAGCGCGCCGAGCGCCACTGCGAGCAACGCAAACGCAACCAGCACTTCAAGCAGCGTAAAACCCTCAACCCGTCGTTTAACCATCACCCGCCATCCGCGTCAGCGTCACCGCCGTGTCTTCCCGGCCGGCCACGCGCCACAGCACCGATTGGTCCGAAGTGGCCAAGGTCACGACGAAGGGACTCGACTCGCCACTGGAGAGCAGAAATACATGGGGCGTCTCCTTCTCGGGCTCCGCGCCGAGCACCACCTCATCGTCTTCCAACTCCAACACCAGTTCGACACCGGATGGCAACATGCGTTGACGCAACAGTTCGTCATCACCCAACGGCAACCACTTCTCTTCCGTAAGTTGCAAAAACCGGTATCCGTCGCGACGGAACTCGATCGCCAGTTCCTGTGACCGCAGCACCGCCTCTTCCCGAGCCAGTTCGATGAGCGCCGCGAGTCGCCGCGCCTCCTCCTCGGTCTGGCGCGCCGCGCCTCCCGTGCCAATGGATAGCGTCACGAAGCCGACCGTCAGGCCAATGATCAGCAAAACGACCAGCACCTCGATCAGGGTGAAACCACTCGATGCTTTTGGTGGGGGGCGCTGCATAAGGCTAGGTGGCAAATCGACCACCGCAGGTGAACCGGCGTGTGTCAGAGCTGCCAATTGCCAATATCGTCTTCACTTGGCCGACCATCGGGACCCAGGGAAAAAATATCTATCTCGCTGCGGCTGCCAGGGCTCAGAAACTGATAGGCATTACCCCAGGGATCGTCGCGCAGCCGATCAACGTATCCACCCTGTTTCCAGTTCTTGGGTTCCGGAGAGGATTCCGGTTTCTCCACCAGTGCCTGCAGACCCTGGTCAGTGCTGGGGTACTGAAAATTGTCGAGTTTATACATTTTCAAGGCGCTATCGAGAGCGCGGATATCCGCCTGCGCCTTGGTGATGCGCGCCTTGTCGGGCTGGTCCATGATGCGCGGCACCACCAGTGCTGCAAGAATACCGAGAATGACGATCACCACCATCACCTCGATCAGTGTGAATCCGGTGCATTGGCGATTGCGGTGTAGATCCGAGGTATGCAGATCAGACAACATTGGCGCGATCCATGGCTGGTTACGTTGCCCAGCATATTAGCAGATACCCTAAAGCCATTAATGAGGAAAAAAGCTCACTTCAGCCTGCTGATCGACCATGCCCTGCCGCTGACACTCGCTGCAGCGGTACTGGCATTAGCCAGCTTTGGCGATGTCACGCAGGGGCTGCTGCGCTACGACCGCACGGCGATCGGTAACGGTGAATGGTGGCGCGGGTTGACCGGGCACCTGGTGCACCTCAACAGCACTCACCTTGCGCTGAACCTGATCGGTTTGGTGCTGTGCGCTCCGCTCGTGGGAGCCGGCCTGCGGGGTATCAAGGGTGTTGCCATTCTCTGCGGCGCGGCAGCGGCCTGCAGTCTCGGTCTTTGGCTGTTCAACCCCGAGGTGCAGTGGTACAGCGGATTGTCCGGTGTGCTCCATGGGCTGCTATTGGGAGGTGCGCTGGGTTTGCCGTCTCATCAGAGGCGCTGGCGCGGGATTATCGGCATGCTGATCATTGTCAAGCTGCTCGGCGAACAGCTGATCGGGCCTTCGTTATCGACCCAGAACCTGATCGGATACGCGGTGGTTGTCGATGCCCATCTTTATGGGGCGGTCGGTGGCGTGTTCGGTTGGCTGGTCTATCGCCAGGTCAGGAACTGGTACACGTGCCCGCGGCACCGGTAACCGTCGGTTAGCGAACCAGCTGATTGAGATCGAAGACAGGAAGCAGGATGGCCACGACAATGAGCAGCACCAGCCCTCCCATCAACAGGATCAGCAAGGGTTCGAAAAGTCCCAGCAATGCCGCAGTGAACGTTTCCAGTTCGCGTTCCTGATTGCTGGCGGCGCGCTCCAGCATCTCCTCCAGATTACCGCTCGCCTCACCACTGGCGATAAGATGAATGACCATAGGTGGGAAATGCCCGATTTTCTCCAGAGCGGAATGGATGCTGCTTCCCTCGCGCACACGATCCGCGACCTGCAGCACGGCGTGGCGCATCGGCAGATTGGCCAGCACCTGCGCTGAAATGCGCAACGCCTCCAGCACCGGTACACCGCTGCCCATGAGGATGCTGAAGGTGCGCGCAAACCGCGCCGCGTTGGAACCTCGCACCAACTTGGCGAGCAGTGGCATGCGCAGCAACAAACGATGAGCAAATAGGCGCACAGGCTCGCGACGCAGCAACCAGAACCACAGCGCCACCAAGCCGGCACCCAGTACCAGCATCAACAGACCATTGGCCTGGAGAAACTCACTGATCGCAATCAAAGCACGTGTGAGCGGCGGCAGCTGTTGACCGATGTCGGCAAAGACCTGCACCACTTCGGGTACCACGAAAGCAAGCAACAGACCCGTGATCAGGAAAGCCATCACCGTCAGCAGAATCGGGTAGAAAAGCGCCAGCCCCATCTTTTGGCGCAGGATCTGACGCCTTTCCGTGTAATCCGCGAGACGTTCGAGCACGGTATCGAGATGACCCGATTGTTCCCCGGCCGCAACGGTGGCACGAAACAGTTCCGGGAAAACCCGCGGGAACGACTGCAAACCGGAAGCGAGCGAGTGCCCCTCGGTCACCTTGGCGCGCACCGCCAGCAGTATCGCCTTGATGCGCGATTTCTCGGTCTGCCGCGCCACAGCCTGCAACGCCTCCTCTACCGGCAGCGCGGAACGTACCAGCGTGGCCAGTTGCCGGGTCAGCAAGGCGAGATCGGTGGAACTGATACCCCGCAGCCCGACAAACCGCCTTTCCCGGCTACCGCCCTCGCGCTGCGCGATCTCATGCACTTCGAGCGGTGTCCAGCGCGCATCGCGCAACTGTTGCCGGATCTGGCGCGCCGTATCCGCCTCGCGCATACCTTTGCGCTGACGACCCTGCTCATCCAAAGCGACAAATTCGAAAGCGCCCATGATCGACCCTGCTGCCCTACTCCTCGCGCGTCACACGGATCACCTCTTCGGTAGAGGTGTCGCCCGCCACGATACGTCGCAACCCATCCTGGCGGATGCTGGGCGACAACTTGCGCGCATACTGCTCAAGCGCCTGCTCGCCGGCGCCGTCATGGATCATCGTGCGTAACCGGTCATCCACGGGTATCAGTTCATAAATGCCGGTGCGGCCCCGATATCCCTGGCCGTTGCAGGCGTCACAACCCACCGCGCGATATAGCGTCGCCGGTTCATCCGGCGGCAAACCCATGGCGCGTTTTTCCGACTCCAGCGGCGCATAGGCTTCTTTGCATTGCGGGCAAAGCAGACGCACCAAACGCTGCGCGAGGACCCCGATCAGGCTCGACGACAGCAGGAAAGGTTCAACGCCCATATCGCGCAGTCGCGTTACCGCGCCTACCGCGCTGTTGGTGTGCAACGTAGAGAGCACCAGGTGCCCGGTGAGACTGGCCTGAACCGCGATCTGTGCCGTTTCGAGATCGCGGATCTCGCCCACCATCACCACATCGGGATCCTGACGCAGTATGGCGCGCAAACCGCGCGCAAAGCTCATATCGATACGCGTGTTGACGTGGGTCTGGCTGACGCCATCGAGGTAGTACTCGATAGGATCCTCGACGGTCATTATGTTGCGCACGCGATCGTTGAGCCGCGTCAGCCCGGCGTAGAGCGTGGTCGTCTTGCCGCTGCCGGTGGGCCCGGTAACCAACAGTATGCCGTTTGGTTTGTGAATCAACTGATCGATGGTGTGCATCGCCTTGGCTGACATGCCGAGTTGCGCAAGATCAAGCCTTCCCGCCTGCTTGTCGAGCAACCGCAACACCACGCGCTCACCATGTCCGGTGGGCAGCGTCGAAACACGTACATCCACAGGCCGTCCGGCGATGCGCAACGATATGCGCCCATCCTGCGGCAAACGTTTCTCGGCGATATCGAGCTTCGCCATCACCTTGATGCGCGAGACCAGCAGGGGCGCCAGCACCCGGCGCGGCGCGAGCACTTCGCGCAGCACGCCATCGACACGCATCCGCACCACGAGTCGATCTTCGTAGGGTTCGACGTGAATATCGGAAGCGTTCTCCTTGATCGCCTCGGTCAGCAGCGCATTGATGAGACGGATGATGGGTGCGTCGTCTTCGCTTTCGAGAAGATCCTCGGGTTCCGGCAGATGCTGGGCGATACTCAGCAGATCGTCGCCTTCGCCGATGTCTTCCATGGCGAGCATCGCCTGGTTGCGATCACTCTCGTAGAGTTCACGCAGACGCCGCTCAAAGGCTTCATCGGTGAGCGGCTGCAATTCGAGTGGGCGGCCGAGGTAACGACGTGCCTCGTTGAGCGCCTGCACGCTGACACCCGGTTTGTGAAAAAGCAGCGCCGTCTCTTCGTTCAGTCCGGCACAGATGACGCCGAAACGCTTGGCGAAACCGAAAGGCAACCGGGTTGAGCGTTGCGCTACCGGAATCTCGGCGACACTGTCCGCGCTGTCACTGGGTGCTTTCATGAGCGGGCGGGGCGAAGGCGGTAGGAGCGGTCTCTTCAAAAGGCGGCGGCAGAGCCAGGATCAGGCTTTCCGCCACGGGCAGCACCGGCACCTCCTGGTTACCAAGCACACCCGCCACTTTCTTGCGCAGCTCCAGCTGGCCGTCGCGCAGCGCCGTGTACTTGCCACCTGTTGCCTGGATTCCATCCTGGGCGCTGCGGAGAATGGTGGGTTTGAGGAAAACCATCAAATTGCGTTTGACCTTGGTGGTCTTCTTCGACTTGAAGAGCCACCCCAATAACGGGATGTCACCCAGCCCCGGCACCTTCTGCTCGACCTCGGTGACATTGTCATCGACCAGACCGCCCAGAACCAGAATATGGCCATCGTCGACCAACACCGCGGTCTTCACCGCACGTTTGTTGGTAATGATATCCGACGCCTGCTGAGAGCTGGCCGCAACGTTCGATACCTCCTGCTCCACCTCCAACTTGACCGCATTGCCTTCGTTGATCTGCGGCTTGACACGCAGGATGATGCCCACATCCTCGCGCTGAATGGTCTGGAAAGGATTGGTCGCGCTGTCACCGGAACCGGTGCTGGTGTACTGACCGGTCACAAAGGGCACGTTCTGCGCGACGACGATTTCGGCCTGCTCATTGTCGAGCGTGACCAGGGAAGGCGTCGAAAGGATGTTGGTCGTTGCGTCGGAGGAAAGCGCACTGAGCAGGGCGGCAAAATCATTGGAGCCGCTGGTACTGCCTATCCCCAGGCTGGCTCCTGCCGCACCGGCAATGCTTGGTGGATTTGTGAGTGCTTCGGCGATGGAGACCCCCGCCGCCTGAAAGTTGATGAGACCCACCGCACTGCCATCGCCCGATCCGTCGATGACCCACTGTACGCCGAGCTGCTCCGATTTGTCGGTGGAGATCTCGGCGATGATCGCCTCAACGAGCACCTGTGCTCGACGTATGTCGAGTCGCCGGATGACGTCGCGCAACGACCGCAATACGTCCGGGGGTGCATTCACCACCAATGCATTGGTGCTCTCGTGAGCCTGGATCTTCACTTCATTGCTCGAGGGGGTTGCCGCCTTGCCCGCCTTTTCTGCCTGGATACCCGCGGCGACACCGTTCAGCACCGGCTCCAGATCCTTGGCTTTGGCGTAGCGGAGATAGATAACCTGGGTGTTGCCGCCGCTGGCAAGCGGACGGTCCAGCTCTTCGATCAGCTTGCGCAGCTGCCTGCGCATCTGCTGATCGGCGCTCACCAGCACACTGTTGGTCCGCTCGTCCGCGACCAGCGTCGGCAGCTCGCCCGCCTTCTCCCCGGCCTTGGCTTCGCTGCGCAACAGCGTGGTCAGGGTACGCACCACCTCGCTTGCCGAAGCATGCTTCAGCAGCACCATCTCTATTTCGGCGTCGCCGGCCTTATCAATGCGCTGCACCACGCTCATCAGCCGATCGATGTTGGTGGCCCGATCGGTGATGATCAGCACGTTGGTACCGGGATAGGCGGCAATATGGCTCTGCTGGGATACCAACGGCCGCAGGATCGGCACCAGTTTCGCGGCGCCCACATTGTCCACCTGAATGATGCGCGTGATCAGCTCATCACCCCCTCCGGAGTCACCATCACCTTCCACCGGCACACCCGTCTGCCGGGCGGAGACGTCGGGAATGATCTTGATGACCCGTCCGCTGGGCACTGCTGAGAACCCGTGTACCTGCAACACCGACAGGAAGGCCTGGTAGAGCGCCTGCTCGTCCATGGGTTTGGATGAGATGACGGTGACCTTGCCCTTGACGCGCGGATCAATAATGAAATTCTTGCCGGTGACTTCGGAGACAGTGCCGATCAGCGCGCGAATATCGGCATCCTTGAGGTTGAGTGTTACGGTCGCCGCGGAGATCACCAGAGGCAACAGCGTCAGGCATGCAGCGACGCACGCGAGCACTCCTCGCCACACGCCCTTCGATCGATTCACGCACATTCCAGTCACTTGCTCCGACGCCCTCTCAATCCAATGAGACATTCAGCACCTGCGGATTACCATTGCGCATCACAGTGATCTCCAACGCGGATTGCGCCTCGGTTATCTGACGCATCGCCTCCAGGCCCTTGATGGGATTGTCGAGCTGCACGCCATTGACGGCCGTAACGATATCCCCGCGCTGAAAACCCAGTCGCTCCAGCAGATGAGTCTGACTACCGGCCATCACCCTGAAACCCTTGAACTCGTCGCCTTGCTGTATCGGCACCACGCGCAGCAGCCGGTTGACCGCATCCGGATCAGCGATCAGCGCATCGCGTATTTCGCGCAACGGACGGGTGCGCAAATCTCCCAGCGCATCACTGCCCGGCAGCATAGCCGCCTCGCCCGCAGGACTCGCCGCTTCGTTAACGACGTCACCGACACTCTCCTTGGGCATACGCAGCACTTCGAAACGCCCCGCGCGTTCCAGAAGAATGCTGTCAGCCCGGATTTCGCTGACCGTGACCCCCCCCGGAATCTCCTGCCCGATGGCGTAGGCGTTCTCCTGACCATCCGCAGCCGCAACTATGGCGCGCGCCAGTTGCGAATTATCGTGAGCGACAACGCCGCGCAGCGTCAGCCGCAACCGCGTGTCCGGCGCCTGCACGGGCCGAACCGGGGCGGTTGCCTGTTGCGCGGTGGCAATGCCAAACAGATGCCGCCCCGCCACCTCTTCGGCGAGTTGTCGGGCGTCAGGGCCCGTGTTTCGCTGCAGCCCTGTAATCGTAGTCGATACCTGCGTTGCGGTTTCGGCCGTGCCCGGTATCAGCTTCCAGGTGAGGTCGGCGGCAAGCGCGGCAATGGCGACTACGAACAGCACGGCTGTCCACCGTGCCGCCGTCTCGTTCAGCGCCGGAGTAAATTTGAATGCGATAGCCACGGGAACAACCGGGGACCGCCCCTTCTCCCTCTTGGTGAATATGGTTCGTTTAAGGTGCCACTTTTACCTAAATAAGTACTGGAAGTCTATCACGTAACTATTGGTTTTTTGGGCAATGAATCCTTTTGGAGTGAATCCAGCCGCCTACCAATCGGCCGGGTTCCATCAGATCCTGGTGGGCGCATCCACAGCCGGATTCCGTCGGGCCGATCGATCAGGGTCGGTTTCGTAGAGCCGTGGCGCCGCGCTTTTCACGCCATCGGGGTCTGATTCACCAAGTTGCGCGCATCTTTCGCTACCCACTCTGCGCCTCCGCTGCCGCCTGCTCCAGCTTCAATCTGTCCGGGTGTTGCAAACAGGCCCTGCGCCCTGAATCAATGGGAATCCATCTTAGAAACCCGCTAGAATGGCTTGAATACTTAAGAAAACCTTACCCATACCGGGTTTTACTGACGGACGGATAGGCTCAACTCATGTGCAGCACAGCAAGACAGGGAGCGTTGATTCTGGCGCTGGCACTCGCCGGCGGCAACGCCGCGGCGGCAAGCTGTGCGGAGAGCCCCGCGTTGCCTCAGGGAATAGCCCAGCTCTACAGCGATGGACTCAACCGCGCAGTATTGCGTGAAGGTGACGGACGGTTCTGGCGTTTGCAGGCAGTCGGCAATCAGATGGTCCTCGAGCCCATGGAGCGGCCCGCCGATCCACCCCTGGCATCAGACGATGCGCTCCCCGATACCCTGATCAGCACCGGCCAACGCGATATCCGTCGCGCCTGGCTGGCGGGGCCCACCGACCGCTATCGTCACGGCGTATTGGGGGATGCGATCGAAGCCACCACGCTCCGCGTTGAGATGGCCGACGGACGCAACCTGGAATATCTCCTGGATGAACAGTCGGTATTCGAAGACCGCTACCCGCGCATCGTCGATCTGGACGGCGACGGCCGTGAAGAGCTGGTCCTGGTGCGCAGCTATCTCGACCAGGGGGCTGCCCTGGCGGTATTTGGCGTGCGCGGTGAAAGGATCGAGCTGCTGGCTGAAACCCCGCCCATCGGTACGCCGTTTCGCTGGCTCAATCCCGCCGGTTTTCCCGACCTGGACGGCGATGGCAAACCGGAGATCGCCGTTGTCATCACGCCGCACGTCGGTGGCGTGCTGCAGATCTACCGGTACGGCGAGGGGGTGCTTACGCCCACCTGGCGTATGGAAGGATTCTCCAACCACGTCGCGGGATCGTCCGAACTGGCGATGGCGGTGGTCACCGATCTCAACCGCGATGGTCGTCACGAGTTGATCATCCCCGCCGATGGGCGTCTGATTCTAAATCAGGTGTGGCTGACCTCCGAAGGGCTGCGGGTCTGGCGCATGGCCCGGCATCCCGATCCCATCAACACAGCGATCCTTGCCGGTGACTTCGACAGTGACGGGCGCCTGGAACTGCTCTATGGGCTGCAGGATGGACGTCTGGTCTTCTGTTCGCTCTGAGCTCAACGGTTGCGACAGCGTCAGCCATCGGACCGTCTGAAAAATCGACCGGAGAGGGTCACATCCTCATTCCCCTATCCAACATCGAGCCCAGCGCATGAAGCAGCCTGAAGGCCATCACACTCTCGACGAAACCTTCGGTTATCAGCGCGTGGCGAGCGACGAGCGCAGCCGCCGCATTCGGCGCGTCTTCGAGCAGGTAGCACCGCGTTACGATCTCATGAACGATCTGATGAGTTTCGGTATCCACCGGTTGTGGAAACGAAACCTGGTGAAAACCACCCTCAGCCAACCCGTCGAACTGCTCGTCGATCTGGCCGGCGGCACCGGAGACGTGGCACGTCAGTTGCGCGGTGCCGGTCGCCGCGTGGTGATCGTGGATCCCAGCCTCGCGATGATGAACGCGGGGCGGGCGCGCACCGGGGCGGGCGTCAGCTATCTGGCCGGGATCGGCGAATCGATCCCCCTGGCGGACCATTCCGTCGACGCGCTCACCATCGCCTTCGGCATCCGCAACGTCACCAGCATGCCCCGTGCTCTTGCCGAGATCACCCGTGTCCTCAAGCCGGGTGGCCGCTGTCTTTGCCTGGAGTTCTCCAAGCCCGCTGCCTGGCTGCGTCCCTTCTACAACGCCTACTCGTTTCTGGTTATTCCACGGCTTGGCGCCTGGGTGGCGCGTGCGCCGGAGGCCTATACGTATCTGGTGGAGTCGATCCGCAAGTTTCCGGACCAGGAGGAGATGAAAGCGCTCATGGAGACGGCCGGGCTGAGCGACGTCACTTTCCGCAACCTCTCCTTCGGTATCGCCTGCCTGCATGTGGGCACCAAACCCTGACCCGGTGGCGAAACTATCAACGCTATGCTTGCCAAGCTTGAAATTATGCCCTCGATAGAGTCCCCTTCGATCGCATGAGCTTCACAGTCACACTGCAACCCAGCGGTCGACGCTTTTTGGTCGAGCACGGTGAAACCTTACTGGAGGCCGCGCTGCGCTCCGGGATATCGCTGGACTACAAATGCATCAATGGCACCTGCGGCGAGTGCCGGGCGCGCATCGTCAGCGGCGAAGTGGGCGCCATCGCGCAGCATGATTTCGTCATTCGCGAAGTCGACAAGCGCCAGGGTGTGGTCCTGCTGTGCCGCACGGTACCCGCCACGGATCTCGTCGTCGAGGCATTGGTGGCGCGAACGCCGGAGGACATCCCTCGGCAGACTGTCATAACTCGGGTGGATCGAATCGACGAACCGACGCCCCAGGTGCGCATTATTCAGTTGCGCACGCCACGCAGCCAGACGCTGCGGTTTCTGGCGGGACAAACCGCCAGCCTTGAAATCGACGGAGTGGCATCGAGCACGCGCGCCATCGCCAGCTGCCCGTGCAACGGAATGTTTCTGCAGTTCCATATTCGACGCAACGACGATGACCCGTTTGCCCGGCATGTGTTCGAAGCACTTCGACTCCGCGACTGCATCACCGTTGCGGGGCCTCAAGGTCGGTTTATCCTCGATGAGGAATCCACCCGCCCCCTCATTTTTCTTGCCCGTGGAACCGGGTTCGCACCCATCAAGAGCCTGATCGAGCAGTGCTTCAACCTTGAGCTGACCCAGTCGGTCACACTCTACTGGGACAGCGACTTCGCGCGGCAACCTTACCTCGCCAACTATTGCCGCTCCTGGGAAGATGCCTTCGACAATTTCCGCTATGTGCCGATGGTCGACGAGACCCGCCGGCGCACCCCCTCCGAGCAGCTCGCGCAGGTGGCGCGATGCATCTGCAGCGACCATCCTGACCTCGAGCGCAGCGATCTTTACGCCAGCATCGGAGAGAGCAACTTCGAAACCGCGCAAGGATTACTGCTTGAGGGCGATCTCCCGGCGAATCGGCTTTTTATCGATAGATCGCTGTGAGCCTGCCGCCGATTAAAAAGTACCGGGCAACCGGGCGCAATGCGGTGTGTTGCCGATCAGAAGGCCAGCGAGACGTCCCGATGCTCTGCCTGGCATGCTGCGATCTCCTCCGCTTCAGCGGTTGTCAAACGCTTCTGTTGCCGCAGTCCAATCGAGTGACGAATCACCGCCTCGTACTCATTCAGCGCGGACAGCAGCTGCGAGGAGGCGCGGGTCAGCCAGGCCACGTCGGCCCGATACTGCGCGATTCCCTGCGCCAACCACTCCAGCGCTTCCGCACCCCTGGGTGAGTCGCCACGCAACGCGCGTCGCGCTTTGTAGAGCAGGGACTTGGTTGCGCTGCCCCCCGCTATGCTTTCCAGCTGCCGTTCAACCGCCTGGATCGATTCGGTCGCTTGCGCGGCGGTTTGCTCATTGATCACTGATTGCAGCTGAACAATATCGCCTTCCAGGGCGGCCAGTTCACTGCTTTGGCTGAGGAGGTCGCGCAGGCCAACGATACCCTCGTAAGCCTCATCCACATTGCGCCGGTAGGCGAGGCGAGCCAGCTTCTCCTCCTTGGAGAGTTTGGAGTAGCCATCGTGTGTCGCTTTCCAATCACTGGGAATGCGCGCGGCAATCGCCTCCCTCTCGGCACGGACCCGCGCGATCCTGCTTTGCAAGCGCTGCGCCCGTTCCTCGTCGCCGCTGCTGGAGAACCAGTTGAGATTACGCTCGTGCTCCTCCAGCTTCTTCTCCATCTTGCGGATCTCGAACTGCATCTGGCGCACGTCGCGTTGCAGCGGACGATAGTCGACGGCGTATTCGCTCGCAACCGCCGTTGCCGCGCGTACCCGGGCGACATAATCAAACGTGGCGGCCGCCTTGGCCAGGCTCGCCTCCAGTTGATCGCGATAGTCCTTCGGCAGATAACCGATATCCAGCGCCTGCATCCTGGCAGTGGCGCGGCGCAGCTCTTCACCGCGCTCATCGTAGTAGTCGAAAAGGTAGTCTTCGAGGCAGTCCTGCAGGCGGGGATTCACCGGGGGCGGCGCTGTGTCCGATGTCAGGTAAGCACGCTGGGGCAGGTAGTTGACCAGACTCGGATAGACGCCGGCGACCGTCAAGCCGATCAGTTGCAGCACGATAAATGCCACCGCACCTTTGTAAATGTGCGTCGTCTTGACCTCCGGGGGTGACACACCCCGCAAATAGAACAGCGCAAAACCGAAGGGTGGTGTCAGAAACGACGTCTGGATATTGAGCCCCACCATCACACCCAGCCAAACCGCCGTGATGTTCGCGCTGGGGTCGGCCAAAAGAATGGGGGCGACGATGGGCACGACGACCACCGCAATCTCGATGAAGTCGAGAAAGAAACCGAGCAGGAAGATGACCGCCATGACAACGATGAACTGCGTCCAGAAACCGCCGGGCAGTCCGGTGAGGAAATCGCGCACCAACTCCTCGCCGCCGAAGGCGCGGAACGCCGAGGTCAGCATGGCAGCGCCGATGAGAATAATGAAGACCATGGACGTTGTGTGCGCCGTGGCCATCATCACTTCGCGCAAGGTGTTCTCGACCTTGTACGCCCGCCAGGCGCTCCAGGCGATGGCGGCGGACAGACCGGCCACACCGATTCCTGCCACCACGACGGCGAGCACGTCGGTCGCAGTTTGCATGTTCTTGACATTGATGGTGAAGAACGCCAGGGCCGAGAAAATAACGATGAGCGACGCAGACGCGAGTATCGCCGGGTAGTAGGCGTTGCGCTTGCCGGCAGCGAGACGATAGCTTCCCATGATCATCGCACCGATGGCGCCGATGGCCCCCGCCTGATTGACGGTCGCGATGCCGAGCACGATCGAACCCAACACGGCGAAGATCAGGGTCAGCGGTGGTACCAGCGCAAGGAATACCTTGAGAGCGAACTGACGATCGAACTTCCCTTCAAAATGCACCGGGGGCGCCGTTTTGGGGCGCACCAGAGCAGAGATCAGGATATACAGCATGTAGATGCCGACCAGCACCAGTCCGGGGATGAACGCGCCCATGAACATATCGCCCGCGCTGGCGGAGGTGATGTCGAACTCCGATGGCATGGAGAACTCGCCCGTCGCCTCCTTGAAATCGGCCTTGCGCATGGTGCTCGCCTGATCGACCGCGCTGGAGAGCTGATCGGCAAGAATGATCAGGACGATCGAGGGCGGGATGATCTGCCCCAGAGTCCCGGAGGCGCAGATCGTGCCGGTGGCCAATGTCTTGGAGTAGTTGTTACGCAGCATCGCGGGCAGGGAGATCAGCCCCATCGCAATCACCGTCGCGCCGACAATACCCGTTGTAGCGGCGAGTAACGCGCCTACGAAAACCACCGAGATACCCAGGCCGCCGGGGACGGGGCCGAACAGCTGCGCCATCGTGACCAGCAGATCCTCGGCGATCTTTGAACGCTGGAGCATGATGCCCATGAAGATAAACAGCGGGATCGCGATCAGCGTGTCGCGCTCCACATCCCAGTAGAGGCTGCGAAAGTTGGTAACACCCGCCGTCAACCACTGTACCGGCCCCCCCTGCGCGAAGTAGGCATCGGGATTGCCGGTGATGAAGTAGCCGAAGAGTGCGGCGATCGTAATGGTCAGGATGGCAGAACCGGGTAGCGCAAACGCCACGGGGAAACCGGAGGTCAGCGCTACAACCATCAGCAGTACGAGGAGGGCGAGAAAGACGAGTTCCATTGTTTTGCGTATGCCTCGCCTTATGATTCTGAAGTGACCATGGCCGGATGATACCCGTACCACACGCACCGGCGGTGCGCGCGGGCCATAGAACCCGCGAACATGATGCATCCGGCAGGCACGTCAGATCTCGGCATCCGTTGATTCCTGCTCGCCGTCCGGCTCACCACGAAGATCTGCCATGCAGGTCAGGAAATAACTCGCAAACTGCACCGCCATCGAGACCGCAAACACCACCAGGAAGCCGGCCATCAGATACTTGACGTACATGCCGTATCCGCTCTGCGATATTTCATAGGTCAGCAGCGGGCTGGTGATACTGCTGCCCCGGTCCGCCATCCCGGTACCAAGAATGACCCAACACAGCGGAATACCCAAAAAGAGCGATCCCAGCCCATTGGACCACGCCTTACCCCGCTTGCTGAAGTGCACATAGAGGACATCCACGCGCACATGGGCTTCGTGGACAAGGGCATGCGCGCTGGCAAACAGAAACAGCGCGGCGTACCAGAACCGGACCAGGTCTCCCATGAAGGCTTGTTCATAGGAAAAAACAAAGCGCGACAGCACGATCTGCGCTTCGGCAACCACCACCAGAAACGCCAGCCAGCTGAAGTTCACGGAGCGCACGAAAAAGGCGACAACAAGGGCCAGCACCACCAGCGGATAGTGGACGTAGAGCCCGCGGAACGAGGGACGCCCGAGATCGTTGATGCGTGTTTCACTCAGGAACGGACCCAAAAACCCTTCGACCCGTAGGAATGAGATCAGCATGTCGACGATTCCGACCGCGATCACAATCCAGACGGCAGCGCGGATGATGTAAGCGGAAAATGACGAGAGCATCCCGGCATCGGCGCGCAAGGCGCGATCGCGCGTCAAAAAAACGTAGCCGGCGATACCGGCGATAAAGCCGGGATAACTACTGGCCTGCAACAAACCCAGGGCGTAGACGCCACCCGTCAGCGGTTCATCGGGTTTGTCAAAGGCCGGCCAACCAAGCTGGCCGAGAAACGCGGCGGGGCCCGGCCACTCCCACCAGTAGGTAAGGACATTGTTAACGATAAAAAGAAGAGTGACCGCGACGATGGAGAGGGCGAGGATACGCAATAGCAAACCGGAGACAGCGCCTGGAACGGACTGCGGCAAGGTTGCGACGATATCAGTGTGGTTTTGCATCAATTGAGCGGCACAAAAAAGAGGAAAGCGGAGCGCTAACTCCGCTTTCCCTTGCTATCGTTACCTTCGCGTCAGAGTCCGAGAACCCGGTTACGCTGTGCGACGTACGCCTGGTCGGAGATTTTCGCCCAGGCGCCGACATCGGCGCGGGCTCGTACGAAACTCTCGTGGATGCGCTTGGCCAGCGGACTGTGCTCGCGTACGGTCTGGAAAACCGACTCGGCCGCTTCACCAAAGCTGTCGTAGATTTCGTCGCTGAACTCACGCAACTTGACGCCTTGCTCTTTTATGAGTTTGGCAAGGTACTCACCATTTTTCGCATTGTACTCGGCCATCATCACGTCGTTTTCCATCGACGCAGCCGCCTCAACCATCAACTTGTCGGATTTGGAGAGACCTTCCCAGAACTTCTTGTTTATCCCGACGGCCAGCATCGCACCCGGCTCGTGCATGCCCGGATAGTAGTAGTACTTGGCCGCCTCGTAGAACTTCATGAAGGCGTCGTTCCAGGGACCCACCCACTCGGTGGCATCGATCGATCCCGAAACGAGGTTCTCATAGATCTGACCGCCCGGCAGTGAAACCGGTGAAGCGCCGAGTTTGGCCATGACATCGCCACCCAGGCCGGGTATGCGCATCTTGAGGCCTTTGAGATCGGCGGCGGTATTGATCTCTTTGCGGAACCAACCCCCCATCTGCACGCCGGTATTGCCGCACATCACACCCTTGATGCCGAACTCGGCGCCGAGTTCATCCCACAACTCCTGCCCGCCGCCGAAGCGAATCCAGGCATTCATCTCGGTATAGGTCAGACCGAATGGCACCGCGGTGAAGTAGGCCCAACTGGGGTGCTTGCCTTTCCAGTAGTAATCGGCCCCGTGGTACATCTGGGCGTTACCGGATGCCACTTCGTCAAACGAATCGAAAGGCTTGACGCGCTCGCCGCCGGCAAAATAATTGACCTGCATGCGGCCACCGCTCATTTCCGCCAGGCGCGCGGCGAAACGCTGGGCGCCGGTGCCCAGCCCTGGGAAATCCCGCGGCCAGGTGGTGACCATGGTGATCTCGATGCGCTCCTTGGCAATAGCAGGTGCGGCGATCGTGGCCGCTCCGGCGACGGCCCCGAGGCCGACTGCGCTTTTTGTAATGAATTCTCGACGCTTCATTGGGACATTCCTCCTCAACTCTTAATTTTTATCATCCACAAGAAGGGGAAGGTCGGTCCCTCCCCGTAAACATGTTTGAGCGTAGTTGAGGCTATTGGGCAGCGCAACCTGTAGTTGTACTGCTCGCAACCCGCAAATCAGAATTCGATGACGATTTGCAGTGCAGCACGCCGCTGCGGTCAAACCAATCCCTCCCGGCTACTTGCGCCAGGCTTCGGGCAGGTTGCTCAGATCGAGTCCCCAGATTGCCGGCAAAACCACGGTCACGAACAGCGTTATCATCCCAAATCCGAGCAAGTTGAGCCAGATACCTGCACGCGCCATCTGCGGGATCGAGACACAGCGACTGGCAAACACCACGGCATTGGGCGGTGTCGCTACCGGTAACATAAAAGCGAACGAAGCGGCCAGCGCGGCCGCCGCCATCGGCCCCAGGGGATGGATACCGGCGCCCGCCGCGATGCTCGCAACGATCGGCAACAGCATGGTGGCGGTCGCGGTATTGGAGGTCACTTCGGTGAGAAAGATGGTAAGCAATGCGACCGCCGCAACGATTGCGACCCAACCCACGCCCGAGAGGCCGGCCAGTTGCGTGGCGATCCACTCCGCCAGGCCACTACGCGCAAAGCCATCGGCCAACGCAAACCCGCCACCAAAGAGCAGAATGATATCCCAGGGAATCTTCACCGCTGTCGGCCAGTCGAGCAGCCGCCCGCCGTGACCATCTTTAGCGGGGAGCAGAAACAGCGCGATGGCGCCCGCTATCGCGATGGATGAGTCCTGCAACTTCGCCAGCCACGTCCACGGCGCCAGTCCGTGCCCGATCCAGGCAGCCGCCACGCTCACGAAGACTGCCAACACCGCTTTTTCCTGAAAGGTCAGCGGCCCAATTCGTTGAATCTCGTTACGGATCGTCTCCTTGCCGGTACCGCGCACCCGCGGCAAGCGCGTAAAGGAAAGCCGCGTCAGATACCACCACGCCAGCACCAGCATCACCACACTCAGCGGCAGACCAAAGACAATCCAATCGGCAAAGGTGATCTTGAATCCGTAGAGCTTCTCCACCACTCCAGCCAGCACCGCATTGGGTGGCGTCCCGATCAGCGTTGCCACGCCGCCGATCGAAGCGGCATAGGCGATCCCCAACATCAGCGCCGTGCCGAAGGGGTTCACCAGCGGCTCGCCCGCATCCCGCTGCAACGCCTCGGGCGCGATCCGACTCAACACCGCCATACCGATGGGCAGCATCATCATGGTCGTTGCGGTATTGCTGAGCCACATGGAGAGAAATGCCGTGGCCACCATAAAACCCAGCACCACGCGGTGCGGGCTGGTGCCGACGATGCGGATGGTGTGCAGCGCGATACGCCGGTGCAGATTCCAACGTTCCAGCGTCGCCGCTATCCAGAAGCCGCCGAGAAAAAGAAAGATCAAATGATGAGCATAGTTGGCCGCCACCGCGCCAGCACTCCCTACGCCCAAGAGGGGGAACAACACGATGGGTAACAACGCCGTCGCCGGAATGGGGATCGCCTCGGTGATCCACCAGATGGCCATCAGCAATGCCACTGCAGCGGTGAATTGAGCCACGTCAGTCAGCCCTTGCGGACTGGGCGCCCACACCACAAACAGGAAAACAACGGGCCCAACTATCAACCCTACGCGACCAAGCGAAGGTCGTTTTACAGAGCCCTGCTGCTGCCATTCAGCCGGTGGCATAAGTAGCGCGCCAGGAACCCAAACCGCGAATCACGTTCGTCTTAATCATCCACCAGCCGCTGCCCCTGCAAAGAGAACCCGCTTCTACAACGCCAATGCGTATCCGATCCCAAACAACAGCAATAGTCTACCCGTCCAGGGCGGAAGCGATTGTCTCGCATCGGTATAAAGGTGACGCATCACAGGTATCAGTAGCGGCACGGGTAAAATCAACCAGAGCGGATTGGACAACAATCCGATCAGCGAATAGACGATCGACAGCGCGAACGCGGCTAACGCCAGCGCCCAAAAGAGGCCCCGCGCCCTGGCCAGCCCTATCCTCACCGCCAGCGTGGCGACGCCCTCGCCGCGATCGCGTTCAATGTCGCGGATTTCGTTGCTGAGCAGCAACAGGGAAACCAGGCAGCTGACCGGCAGTGCATGCCAGAAGACCTGCCACGAAAGCGTGCCCGTCACGGCCAGATAGGCGCCCTCCACCATCATCACGCCCATCAACCAGAAGACCATCATCACGCCCAGGCCGCGGCGTTTGTAATTGATGGGCTCCAGGGTATAGGCGAAGGCGCCGATGACGCCGGCGATGCCGATGGTCAGCAGGGGCCAGCCACGCAGCATCACCAACGCCAGGCCGATCCCGACGGCGATGCCGAAACAGATCAGGCCCAGGCGATAGCTCAGGCGTATCCTGGCGCGCCTGGTCTTCGTTGCGGGCGCATCGCCCCGCAACAGGTGCAGATCCGAACGGTCGTTGATGAGATTGACGCCGATCTGCAGCAGCAATCCCGCGACCAGCACACCGACCACGATCAGCAGAGGCGCCACGGTTTCGCGCAGTCCCAGGTAAACCCCCAGGCCACAGCTGACCACCGCGACCACCAGGGAGAAGGGACGCGCCGATTTAACCAGCGACAAGGTTTCGTTGGTCATGAAGGCGCGCGACCGCTACCAGCAACAAAATGGGGATCAGCATCAACAGGCCGTACATCACCGGTACGATGGACATGGTCGGGTTGGCCAACACGCCCTGGGTCACAACCAGCGCCATGCCGCCGTGCTGCATGCCTACCTCGATGCTGATGGTCTTGGTCTGCGCGGTATCGAGTCGGCCGATACGCGCCACCGCCCAACCCAACGCCATGGCGCAGACGATCATCACGAGGCAGACTACACCCGACAGAGCGAGAAACTGGGCCAGGCGTTCCCACTGATCGATTACCATCGACAGTATCACTGTGGCGAACAGCACTACCGACGCCCGATGCACCGATGGCTGCCAGCGTCGGCATGCCGCCGGTCTGCGCGACTTCCAGATCATGCCAATCAAAACCGGCAGCAGTACAACCACGGCGAGCTGCAGCATGGTCGTCACCACCGGGAAGGGCACCGGCTGTGCGGCGCCCATCTGCCACTCCAGCACCCAACGGGTAAGCAACGGAACGGTAAACGGCGTCACTACCGAGGCAACCGCGGTCAGGCTGATCGACAGCGCGACATCGGCACGCGCCAGGTAGGAAAAGAGATTGCTCGTCGTGCCGCTGGGACAGAAACTCAGCACGAGGAGCCCTACCGCCAACTCCCCGGGCAGCTTGAACAACTCGACCAACACCAGCGCCAACAGCGGCAACAGCACCAGTTGGGCGGAGAACCCGAGAGCGAAAGCCCGTGGCCGATTCACCACCCGACGAAAATCGCCCGCCCCCAGAGTCATGCCCATGCCCAGCATCACCGCGAACAAGGCGACCGGCAGGCCGATCCGAATTATCAGTGCCAGTTCCATCCCGAAATACCGCGCCCTTTCCAAAAAACCCAGTCAGTGTATCGGTCTCTTCCCTGGCCCACCACCCGATTGGCCGATGACCGACGCGATAGCTTTCCCCGGGCTTGAATCCATGGCCGCCACTCCTGTCGCAAGCCCACCGCCAGCATCGAATCACGGCGGCTGCCCAACCAGTCTGCGGCTTCCACTCTTGACGCGGAGATCTCGCCGGTGTCTTATTTCCCGTCGTGACCTGCGAGTCACTTTCCTGGGCGTTCGCCCGGGCGCCTTGGCGATCCCCTCGGGGCCGCCACTTTCTACTTAACCCGCAACCAGAGGTTTCAATCATGTCGCAGAATGCCACGCTGACCATTGGTAACGAGCAGTTCGAATTCCCCATTACGGAGGGCAACGAAGGCGAACGCGGCATCGACATCCGGGAATTGCGCAACCGTACCGGCCTCATCACCCTCGATCCCGGCTACGGCAACACCGGCAGCTGCGAAAGCGCCATCACCTTCATCGATGGTGAAAAGGGCATCCTGCGCTATCGCGGCATTCCCATCGAACAGTTCGAGGCGACGCCCAACTTCGTCGAAGTGGCGTGGCTGTTGATCTTCGGGCGGCTCCCAACGGAGGACGAATACAAAGGCTTCTCGGCGCTGCTCACCGATCACGCCAACATCGACGAGTCGATGAAGCACCACTTCGCGGGCTTCCCGCGCACCGCTCCCCCCATGGCCATACTCTCGGCCATGATCAACGCGCTCTCCTGCTTCTATCCGGAGCTTTTCGAGCTCGAGGATCATGATCTTTTTCAGCTCGCCGCCGCGCGCCTGATCAGTAAAGTGCGCACCATCGCGGCCTTCGCCTATCGCCGCTCCAAGGGCCAGCCCTACATCTACCCGGACCCGGCGCTGCGTTACGTGCCCAACTTCCTGCACATGATGTTCTCGCAGCCCTACTCGCAGCATCTCTGCTCGGAGACGGTGCGCGATGCGCTCAACCTGATCCTGATCCTGCACGCCGATCACGAACAGAACTGCTCTACCTCCACGGTGCGCATGGTCGGCTCCAGTCAGGCCAATCTGTTTGCTTCCTGCGCCGCCGGCGTCTGCGCGCTGTGGGGGCCGCTGCACGGCGGCGCCAACGTCGAGGTGCTCAACATGCTGGAAGATATCCACCGCGGCAACACCTCGGCCGAGGAGTACGTGAAACTGGCAAAGGCCAAGGACAGCAAGGTGCGCCTGATGGGTTTCGGACACCGCGTTTACAAAAACTTCGACCCGCGCGCCAGGATCCTGGGCCGCATCGCCGAAAAGCTGCTGCCGCAGCTGGAGGTCCACGATCCGCTGCTCGACATCGCCCGCAAGCTCGAAGAGATCGCGCTCAAGGATCCCTACTTCATCGACCGCAACCTCTATCCCAACGTCGACTTCTACAGCGGCATCATTCTGCGCGCCATCGGCATCCCGACCAATATGTTTACCGTCATCTTCGCCATCGGCCGCCTGCCGGGCTGGATCGCGCACTGGCGCGAGCAGGATGAAACCCTGGGCACCAAGATCGCGCGGCCGCGCCAGATCTATACCGGCAATACCGTGACCGACTACGTGCCGATCGAGAAGCGGGTGAGCGGCTGAACGATCCAGGAGGGTGGTAACAGCACGACACCCCTTCGGAACCAGGGAGCTGATCACCGCCAGGCACTATACTGTCCCAGGCGTTACCGCTGAATAGCAGGAGATGGCCATGAAAACAGTGTCGACCCCCTTGATGAGCTGCGCCTTGGCGCTGGCTGTCTTGACGGCGCCATTGGCCGTCAATCTGCTCGGCCACTCCAGTCACGGCGTCGCGCTGGCGGCCAAGGGTGGCAATGGAGGAGGCAATGGCCACGGCGGCGGACTCGGCAACAACGGCAAGGGCAACGCCTTCGGTCATGACAGGCAGGGCCAGGAAACCCGCGGCAACGGCAAAGCTAGGAGTCATAGCGACAATCTTGGCAACAGCCGGGGCAGGATCACCAGCACCTTGGGACGCCTGAACGCCGCCCATGCCTCAACCAACGCGCGGGCCAACGCGTCACCCCATTCTGCCGTGGGGCGCGTTGCGGCCTATGAGGCGGCTGCACGCGTCAACGCCGCGGTGACCACCCTGAACGATCCCGATTCCACTCAGGCGCAGATTGATGCCGCCCGAGAAACGCTTGCCACGCTCGGCCTCGACCCGAGTAGTCCGCCCTCACCCGAGGAGGCGGCGACCGCCGAAGTGGAAGCCCTGGCTGCGGCCGCCAACAAAAGCATTGCGCCCCTTGGGCCCGATGACGACCAGGATGGCAACATGGTCAGCGACGCCATCCAGGGGCGGGTCAACGCCCTACTGGGTCTCGACGCCAACCAGTAGCTCGACACCGGGGGGAAACCGCATGAAACAGGCCGCACTCATCGGCGCCCTCGCCGCCTCACCCGCGCGGGCGAAGAAAAAGCACGACCCGCTTACTACCGGCCTGTAGAAGAAGGCGGCCGAGGGCCAACCGCTGCCGCCGGGCCGGCAGAAGAAACTGGCGGTAGGGACCAGCCTCGACACACAGATCTATCACGTCGGTCAGGTGGTGATGCCGGCGGATGATCAGGGCCTGCTCACCATCCGCGTCGCGGGCGGACTGATTCGGCGCTTCGAGGCGACGCGGGAGATCGTCGGGATCCTCGAGTAGCCCTAGGAGAACCAACGTCGCAGAGTGTCGATAAAAGGCGACGGCAGGGTACCGTTGGCACGGCGCAGCAGGTCCAGAATCTCGGGTGTGAGCACGATCTCGCCCTCGTCCCCCGGCAGACCCAGAAAACGCGCCAGCGCCGCTGCGCTTCGCGCCCCCCAAACCCCATCCACGGGACCCGGATCGTAACCGAGGTGTGCCAGCGTCACCTGCACGTAGGTGATGGCCGGCGGCGATTGCCAGCCGTCTTTCCCGAGAAAAACGCGCGCCGGCGCACCCCCTGACTGCCCCGCCAGCTTGCGTTCCAGCGGCTGCGCCTGCGGGTGGTTCTGGCGGGCAGCCAGGCCCAGCCAGCCCCGCGCCCGCAGCGGCTGCTTCGGAACACCCAGCCCGGAGGAGTAGCAGACCCCCAGGCTGAACTGAGCCGCCGCCAGACCCTGCTGGGCAGAGCGCCCATACCACATGGCGGCCCACGCCGGATCAGGCGCAACGCCCCAGCCGTTAAGGTAGATATCGCCGAGATGATACTGAGCGTTGGCATCGCCCTGATAAGCCGCCTGCTCCAACCAATAGCGGGCCCGGGGATAGCTCTGACGCACACCCCGCCCCACATGGTAGGCCATGCCGAGAAAATACTGCGCCTTGCGGTGACCCTGCTCCGCGGCCTGCTCGAAGAGACGGTTGGCGGCGGCGTAATCCTGCTCGGCCTCCGGAGCGCCGAGCCGCACCAACGCCTGCTGATAGAGCGACTCGGCATCCGGCGCCGATGCCTCGCTCTCCCAGGAGGAGGAGAGATTGCGCTGCGCACAGGCGCTCAGCAAGACCGCGAGCAACGGAATCATCCAAACGCGAGGCCAGGTCGCCCTCATGACACGTGTGAAAAACAGGGGGCGGAACCCCACCCCCTGCAGCTCCGTTTACAACCGCTCGTAGACCGCGGCGATGCCCTGGCCACCGCCGATGCACATGGTCACCAGCCCGTACCTGCCGCCGATGCGCTGCAGTTCGTAGAGCGCCTTGACGGTCAGCACGGCACCCGTCGCGCCGACCGGATGGCCCAACGCCACCGCACCGCCGTTGGGGTTGGTCTTGGCCGGATCGAACTCCAGGCCCTTGCAGACCGCCAGCGCCTGGGCGGCAAAGGCTTCGTTGGACTCGATCACATCGAGATCCGCGACGCTCAACCCGGCGCGCGCCAGCGCCACCTTGACCGCGGGTATCGGGCCTTCACCCATGTAAGCCGGATCGACACCGGCAAAGCCATAGGAGACCAGCCGGGCGATGGGCTTGAGCCCCTGCTTCTCGGCCACTGACGCCTCGGCCAGCACGACCGCCGCCGCGCCGTCGTTGATCCCGGAAGCATTGCCCGCCGTGACGCTGCCGTCCTTCTTGAAGACCGCACGCAGCTTGGCCATGCCTTCGAGCGTGGCGTCAGCGCGGGCATGTTCATCGGTGTCGAAGATCGTGGTGCCTTTGCGGGTTTTCAGCTCCACCGGCACGATCTGCTCCTTGAAGCGTCCTTCGGTAATGGCCGCGATGGCACGGCGGTGACTCTCCACCGCAAACTCATCCTGGGCCTCGCGGGTCAGACCCCACTTCTCCGCGACGTTCTCGGCCGTGACACCCATATGCACGGTAGCGAAGGGATCGGTGAGCGCACCCACCATCATATCGACCATCGCGGCATCGCCCATGCGCGCACCCCAGCGGGCCGCCGGCAATGTATAGGCCGCCCGGCTCATGGACTCGGTGCCGCCGCCCACAGCGAAGTCGGCATCACCCAGCATCACCAGCTGCGCGGCGGATACGATCGCCTGCAGACCCGAACCGCAGAGGCGATTGACCGTCAGCGCCTGCGAGTGGTGCGACATGCCGCCGTTGATACAGGCCACGCGTGAGGCGTACATATCCTTCGCTTCACCGTGGATGACATTGCCGATCACACCATGGTTGATCTGGTCAGGATTGACCTGGGAGCGGGCGATCGCCTCGCGCACCGCGATCGCACCCAACTCGGTGGCGCCCAACTCTTTCAGAGATCCGCCGTAATCGCCAATCGCCGTGCGCACGCCGCTCAGCACCACCACATCACGTCTATTGCTCATCCTTACATCCTTTCACAACCTGTCGGGAGTTTTGATTTCCCCAAACGCAGTGGCCAGTGTCTGGCTTCTTCTGAGTTCGATTTGAGCCTCTGAATCACAGTCCGGAGAGACGCTATAGATCCAGCACCTCTCGCAACCAGGTTCCGATATCACGGATCTCTTCGGCACACACCGCATGCTCCATGCGGTAGCTGTGCAGACGCGCAGGATACCCCAGATCCTCCAGCACGCGACAGGAACGCGAACCATGCAGGTAGGGCACAACGGGATCATGAAGCCCGTGCCCCATGAATATCGGTGTGCCCCGGTTCGCCGCGCTCGCCTCTGCGGCCAGATCGCCGGCCAGAGGTAGATAGGTGGAGAGTGCCAGTATCCCGGCCAAGGGCAGCGGGTAACGCAGTCCTGCATGCAGGGCAATGGCGCCACCCTGGGAGAATCCCGCCACCACGAGGCGCTGCGCATCGATGCCGCGACCGCGTTCGCGATCGATCAGGTCGACCAACCGCGCTGCGGAGGCGCGGATACCCGCCGCATCCTGGCGCGCCGTGATATCCACCTCAGCGAGGTCGTACCAGGCCGGCATCACCATCCCACCATTGATGGTCACCGCCCGTTCCGGCGCGTGGGGGAAAACAAAACGCACACCGTGATCCGACGGCAGGTCCAACTCCGCGACGATCGGCGCGAAGTCGTGGCCGTCGGCACCCAGGCCATGAAGCAGAATCACCGTGGCGACGGCCGCACCGCACGGCGCGTCGAGCTCCAATGTCGCTAGGGGTGTTTCAGGCATGGAAGGGTCACTGGCTGGCGGGCGACCTCTGAAGAATAGCAGCCGCTTCCGGCGACGGTGGTTAGGCAGCGACCGGCAGGGCGTTTATACTGGCCGCCGTTGCCGCCACCCGACCACCCATCGGAACCTGAAGCCTATGCCCCGTCCGGCTTTCGCGCTGTTCGCATTGTTACTCGCCACCCTGCTGGCACTTTCCGCGTGCGGCCAGACCGGCGCGCTCTACCTGCCGGATGATCAATCCGAAACTGTTCAGCGCGACAAGAAACAACCCGAGTAGCCCTAACCGCGGACACGCCATGGATCATTTCGAATACCGCAACGGCACGCTGCACGCCGAAGATGTCGACCTGCACCGTATCGCCGCCCAGTACGGCACCCCCTGCTATGTCTACTCGCGCGCCACCCTGGAGCGCCACTGGCGGGCCTTCGACGACGCCTTTGCCGATACTGACCACCTGATCTGTTACGCGGTGAAGGCAAACTCCAACCTTGGTGTTCTCAACGTCCTCGTGCGGCTCGGTTCAGGCTTCGATATCGTCTCGCTCGGCGAACTGGAGCGCGTGCTCAAGGCCGGGGGCGATCCTGCCAGAATCCTCTTCTCCGGCGTTGGCAAACGAGTCGACGAGATGCGTCGCGCGCTGGAAGTGGGCATTCACTGTTTCAACGTTGAGTCCGAGGCCGAACTGGAACAACTCGACCAATTGGCGCGCGCAATGGGCAAGCGGGCCCCGGTTTCGCTGCGCGTCAATCCCGATGTCGACGCGCAGACCCACCCCTACATTTCCACCGGACTCAAAGAGAACAAGTTCGGCATCGACATCGCCACCGCCGAGCGCGTCTACCAGCGCGCCGCGGAGATGGCGGGTATCGAGATCGTGGGGGTGGATTGTCACATCGGCTCACAGCTCACGCAGCTCAGCCCCTTTACCGAGGCGCTGGATCGGATGCTGGCGTTGATCGCGCGGCTGGCCGATCGCGGCATCGCCATCAAGCACATCGATCTCGGCGGCGGGCTTGGCATCCCCTACCGTGACGAGCAGCCCCCGGCACCGGCCCAGTACAGCGCGGCGCTCTACGAACGCCTCGGCGACCTGCCCTACACGCTGATCGTCGAACCCGGGCGCGCCATCGCCGGCAACGCCGGGATACTGCTGACCCGGGTCGAATACCTCAAACAGACGCCACACAAGAATTTCGCCATCGTCGATGCGGCGATGAACGACCTCATCCGCCCCGCTCTCTATCAGGTCTGGCAAGCCATCCTGCCGGTGATCGAGCACGGCATGGGTGACAGGCGTGTCTACGACGTGGTCGGACCGGTATGCGAAACCGGCGACTGGCTGGGCAAGGAGCGCGAGTTGGCCGTCGTCACCGGCGACCTGCTGGCGGTACGCTCGGCGGGCGCCTACGGATTCGTGATGAGTTCCAACTACAACGCGCGGCCGCGCGCGGCCGAGGTGATGGTGGACGGCGATCAGACCTATCTGGTGCGCGAGCGCGAGTCGATCGAAGACCTCTACGCCGGCGAACACCTGCTGCCGCGCGACGCGTCATGATCGAGCGTATTCCCGAGCCCGAACTGATGGGCGAGGAGGCGCAGGCCCGCGCCTACTCGGAAGCCGATTTCGCCGAACCCCACGACAACTTCGTCGCCCAGTTCCTGGAACGCTTCCCGCGCTTACCGGTGGGTGCGCAAGTGCTGGACATGGGCTGCGGCCCGGCCGACATCACCTGCCGCTTCGCCCGCGCCATTCCCGAGTGCCGGATCGACGGGGTCGACGGCGCGGCCGCGATGCTGCGTTTCGGTGAGCAGCGTGTTCAGGATTCGGGGCTCGGCGGGCGCATTCGCCTCATCGAAGGTTATCTGCCCGGCGCCACACTGCCACGGGAACGTTACGAAGTACTGATCTCCAACAGCCTGTTGCATCATCTGCCCGACCCTCAAACCCTGTGGTCTACCGTCAATCGCCATGCCGCGGCCGGCGCCATCGTCTTCATCATGGATTTGATGCGCCCAGCCAGCCGCGAACGCGCCCAAGCGTTGGTGGATCACTACACGGCCGGCGAACCCGAGGTTCTGCGCCGTGATTTCTACCACTCGTTGTTGGCCGCCTTCACCCCTGCCGAAGTGCAAACACAGCTGACGGCCGCCTCGCTGGGACAGCTCGAACTCGAGGTCATCAACGATCGACACCTGATCGTCAGTGGTCGCATCTAGCGTTTTCTTGCCGGCAATCCGCACGGTTCCCATCCCTCCGGCATCCCGGTAATCTGTGAGCATGCAACGCAATTTCACCAAGATGCACGGCCTGGGCAACGATTTCGTCGTCTTCGACGCGATCAGCCAACCCCTGCGGCTCACACCCGAACAGATCCGTCGTATCGCAGATCGCCACTTCGGTATCGGCTGTGATCAGGTGCTGGTGGTGGAGCCACCGCGCAGCGATGCGGCCGATTTCGGCTACCGCATCTACAACGCCGACGGGGGTGAGGTCGAGCAGTGCGGCAACGGCGCGCGCTGTTTTGCACGCTTCATTCACGAACAGGGTCTCACGGACAAGGCCGAGGTTGTCGTCGAAACCTCATCCCGCCTGATTCGCCTGTCGCGGCCCGTCGATAACCAGGTCACGGTGGATATGGGCGTGCCTGTTCTCGAACCCGCGCGCATCCCTTTCGACGCGCCGACGCGTCAGGCACGCTACCCGCTCAAGCTTGAAGGCGGCGCCGTCGAGATTGGCGCCGTATCGATGGGTAACCCGCACGCGGTACTGCAGGTCAGCGACGTCGAAACCGCGCCCGTCAGCGAGCTGGGCGCGCTCATCGAGCACCATCCGCGCTTCCCGCAGCGGGTCAATGTCGGATTCATGCAGGTCGTCACACCCACCCACATTCGGCTGCGGGTGTTCGAACGCGGCGTTGGCGAGACGCTCGCCTGCGGTACCGGCGCCTGCGCGGCGGTGGTCGTCGGTAATCTGCAGGGCTTGCTGCAGTCGCAGGTCGAGGTCGACCTGCGCGGTGGCAGACTTGTGTTAAGCTGGCCCGGTGAAGGCGCATCGGTGCATATGACCGGCCCGGCTGAGCGGGTATTCCAGGGGCAGATCGAATTATGAGCACGCAGCAGCAGCGCGAAGAACCCTCCGAAGAGATCAGCGAATCATTGGTAGCCGGTTACCTGGCACGCCATCCCGATTTCTTTGCCAACCACCCGAACCTGCTCTCCGAAATTCAACTTTCTCACAACTGCGGTTCAGCGGTATCGCTCATCGAACACCAGGTTGAGGCGCTGCGCGCTCAAAACCGCCAGCTGCGCAACAAGCTGATGGAGTTGGTCGACGTGGCGCGCGATAACGATCGCACCAACGAACGCCTGCACCGGCTTTCCGTCGCACTGCTGGGCAGCAGCGGTCCCGAAGAGACGGTAGGCACCCTGAACGACAGTCTGCGCGAGGTCTTCGGTGCCGACGCCGTCACACTGCGCATCTTTGGCGATCCCGACAACGATACGCTGGGCCCTTATCGCGTGGCACGCGACGATCTGGCGCTGGTCCCCTTCGTCGAGTTCTTCCGCAACCCAAAACCGCAATGCGGACGGCTGAAACCGGCCCAGCTGGAGTATCTGTTCGGCGATCGCGCAGCGGAAATCAAATCGGCCGCCCTGATCCCGCTCGCCGCCGACGAGCCCCTGGGTTTCCTTGCCGTGGGCAGCTGCGATGCCGAGCGTTTCCTGCTCGCCATGGGCACCATCTTCCTCGCCCGCCTCGGTGAACTGATCGGCTATCTGTTGAAACCCCACGTGGCATGAACGCATCGGCCGGGCAGTGGTTGGAGCGTTTCATCCACCACCTGCAACACGAACGGCGCCTCTCACCGCTGACCTGTGAAAACTACCGCCGCGACCTTGCGTCCCTGAGCCTGCATTGCGACCAGGAGGGTGTCGATCAATGGCAGGGTGTCGATGCGCATCTGATGCGCCGCTACGTCGCGGCCCGCCATCGTCGCGGCATCGGCCCACGCAGTCTGCAGCGGGCGCTCTCGGCGATACGCAGCTTCTACCATTACCTGCTGCGTGAGGGGGAGGTGGGACACAATCCGGCGATCGGTATCCCTGCACCCAAAGCCGCTCGCAAGCTGCCGCAGACCCTCGACGTCGATCAGGTGGCGGGGCTGATGGAGATTCCAGGCGATGATCCCCTGACGGTGCGTGACCGGGCGATGCTGGAACTGACCTATTCCTGCGGACTGCGATTGGCGGAGCTGTTGTCGCTGAACCTGGGCGACGTGGACCTCGGCGATGCCACCGCGCGCGTCACCGGCAAGGGAAACAAAACACGGATCCTGCCGGTCGGACGCCAGGCGCGCCAGGCGCTGCGCGAGTGGCTGAAGGCGCGGGCCGGTGTGCAAAGCGATCCCGCGGAGCAGGCGCTGTTTCTCAGTCGCCGGGGCACTCGACTGAGCCATCGCGGTTTTCAGGAGCGCCTGCGCTATTGGGCGCGCCGCCAGGGCACGCCGGGGCGCATTCATCCCCACCTGCTGCGCCACTCCTTCGCCAGTCACCTGCTGGAATCGAGTGGCGATCTGCGTGCGGTGCAGGAGTTACTGGGCCACGCCGATATCAGCACCACCCAGATCTATACCCATGTGGATTTCCAGCATCTGGCGCGAGTCTACGACCAGGCCCATCCCCGCGCCAAGAAGCGTCGGGGGTGAGGGATTTATTGAATCCATCTCGCGCAAAGCCGCCAAGACGCCAAGATCGCTAAGGGATCAAGGGTGAAAGACAGGGTTGTTTGTAAGAGCGAGCCAGCTTGCTCCCGCGATTGGTTGTCAAGGCGTTCGGTTTCTTTGCGCCCTTGGCGTCTTGACGGCTTTGCGCGAGACCAGTTGATTAGAACCTAAGCCTGTTCACCGAGCCAATCACGTGGTTTGAGGTAGACCGAGTAGAGCGCCGATTCGGGGGTGCCCGGTTCGGGATGCCAGTCGTAGCGCCATTTCACCAGGGGCGGCAGTGACATCAGGATCGATTCGGTGCGTCCGCCCGATTGCAGTCCAAAGGTCGTGCCACGATCATAGACCAGGTTGAACTCCACATAGCGTCCCCGCCGGTAGAGCTGAAAATCGCGTTCACGGTCACCGTACACGGTCGCCTTGCGGCGTGCTACGATGGGCAGATAGGCCTTCAGGTAGTGCTCACCCACCTGGCGCACGAATTGGAAGGTGCGGGCGAAACCCCATTCGTTGAGATCGTCGAAGAAAAGCCCACCCAGTCCACGCGGTTCGTTGCGGTGTTCGATGAAGAAATACTCGTCACACCACTGCTTGAAACGCGGGTAGACCTTGGCGCCGAACGGCGTGCAGGCGGCCTGTGCCGTGCGATGCCAGTGCACGGCATCCTCTTCGAAGCCGTAGTAGGGCGTCAGGTCGAAACCGCCGCCGAACCACCATAACGGTTCGCACCCCTCACGCTCGGCAAGAAAGAAGCGCAGGTTCATGTGCGAAGTCGGCACATAGGGGTTGTGCGGATGCGCCACCAGGGAGATGCCGGTCGCGCGAAAACCGCTCCTCACCAGATCGGGACGCCGCTCCGAAGCGGCGGGCGGGAGGCGCGGCCCGAGCACGTCGGAGAAGTTGACCCCCACCTGTTCGAATACCGCGCCCTCGCTCAGTACACGGCTACGGCCGCCACCACCCTCATCGCGCTCCCACTTGTCTTCGCGAAACTGACCCGCGCCGTCTTCGTGCTGAAAAGCGGCGCAGATACGCTCCTGAAGATCGCGAAAATAGCCAACGACGGCATCAATGTAAGTGGAGTCACCCATGCACGAGGTCCACAAGAATGTGCCCGGGGTCTGTCAACGCACCCTAACTCGTGATTTCGAGGATCGTCGCGGCAACGGTGAACCCTGATCCGTCGGGTGCCGGATCGCAGCGGGACACCTGGGCCAGCGCCGCGAGTGCGCCAGTGATGCTGCTCTGCGGTTCGATGCGGATGTTCAGCCCGGTGCCAATCTCCAGGGACTCCTGAAGCTCCATCAGCACGCCGCTGGCGCTCAGGTTGCGGCAGATGCCGTGCCCGTCCTGCTGACTGCCGGTCACCCGAAAGCTGATCGGGCAATCTACCGCCATGCGGTAGAAATCGCGTTTCTCATCGTAGTTGCGTTCGTCGCGATTCATGCCGTCCCCCACCTCAGTAGTCGGCCGATCCGTGGTTGGTCTGGTGCCGTTCCAAGCATAACCCATTCCTCCCAGGGGCGGTACGATACGGCGGATACCCATCTGTTTGGGTATCATGCCTGCAAGCACTATCGGGCCATAGAGCGTGACATCCCACGCATACCATTGATCATACCGGGGAATACGCGTCACCCCGATGCAGGTAAACTAGACGCTTACTGCTAGTGAGAATCGGTGTATTCCCAACCCTGATGCTGGAGTTGCAATGAAGTGTGTCGACGATTTCCGCCTGCAACTGGGCGGCCGGGAATGCGTACCGATCATGATCGGTGGAATGGGCGTGGACATCTCCACCGTGGACCTGGCCTTGGTCGCCGCCCGCCTCGGGGGCATCGGCCACATCTCCGACGCCATGGTGCCCACCGTCTCCGACAGGCGTTACAAGACCCGCTTCGTCAAAGACAAGCTCGAAAAGTACAAACTCAACGTCGACAATCGCGACAAGACCAACATCCATTTCGATCTCGGCGAACTCGCCGAAGCGACACGCCTGCACGTCAACAAGGCCATGGAGGCCAAGCAGGGCGAGGGACTCATCTTCGTCAACTGCATGGAGAAACTCTCCATGAACAATCCGCGCGAAACCCTCAGAGTGCGGCTCGAGGCGGCGATGAACGCGGGTATCGACGGCATCACCCTGAGCGCCGGACTGCACCTCGGCTCGTTCGGATTGATCGCCGATCATCCGCGCTTTCACGACTGCCAGTTGGGCATCATCGTCTCCTCCGCGCGCGCGCTGAACCTCTTTCTGCGCAAGAACAGCGCACTCAATCGCCTACCCGATTACATCATCGTCGAGGGTCCCCTGGCGGGAGGACATCTCGGCTTCGGCGTCGACGACTGGTTCAAATACGACCTGCACACCATCACCGTGGAGGTGATGGCGTTCCTCAAAGAGAAGGAGTTGAACATCCCGGTCATACCGGCAGGCGGCATCTTCACAGGAACCGATGCGACGGCGTACATGGAGATGGGCGCCGCCGCCGTTCAGGTCGCCACCCGCTTCACCGTCGCCAGGGAGTGCGGCCTGCCGGCGAAGGTGCAACAGGAATATTTCAAAGCCAACGAGGAAGACATCGAGGTCAACACCCTCTCGCCCACCGGTTACCCGATGCGCATGATCAGCTCCTGCCCCGCCATCGGCTCCGGCATCCGCCCCGGCTGCGAGGCCTACGGCTACCTGCTCGACAGCAAAGGCAACTGCGCCTACATCGAAGCTTACAATCGCGCCATCGAGAAGAATCCGGGCGTCAAGAGCAAGGAGCTGGTGGTGCCCGACAAGACCTGTCTCTGTACCCACATGCGCAATTTCGCCTGTTGGACGTGCGGGCATTACACCTACAAGTTGAAAGAGACGACGCATCGGCTAGCGGATGGGTCGTATCAGTTGTTGGATGCGGAGCATATCTTTCGGGATTATCAGTTCAGTAAGGATCACAAGGTGATGTTGCCGGAGTTGTCAAGCGACAAGTGACACGGAGCTGCGTCCTGGCAAGTTTGAGCTGGAAACGTTCGCTGTTCCCCCAAACCCAATGCGTCCTTGCGCAAAGCAGCATCGTTTCCCTTCCCCGTAGCGTAAAAATAACGCTGAGCGGCTTATCGAATCGTGTCTGATCCACTATTTGTTTGGTGCCTGCTCCTGGGGGCCTCATTTCTCGGCGGAGGTCTGAATGCGGTCGCTGGCGGCGGAAGTTTCTTCACGTTTCCCGCGCTGGTCTATGCGGGTGTACCCGCTGTAGCTGCAAATGCTACCGGCACTCTTGCGCTGCTCCCCGGCTACATCGCCAGCACCTGGGGATTTCGCGAAGACCTCCAGGCGCGCAAGTCGCTTTCGCTGCGCACGCTCATTGTATCGAGCATGAGCGGTGGCGCGATCGGCGCGATGCTGCTTCTCGTTACACCCGACGCCACGTTCCGGGCGATTGTCCCGTGGCTACTACTGGTGGCAACCCTCTTGTTCGCCATTGGACCCCGATTGCTGCGTATGATGGATCGCGAAGACGAGGCAAACGCGATCACCCAGACACTCAGCCTGTTCGCTGTCAGCATTTACGGCGGCTACTTCAACGGCGGTCTTGGCATAGTGTTGCTTGCAGCCTTCAGCCTGCTCGGTCATCAAAATCTCAACGCAATGAATGGTCTGAAAAATCTGGCTTCAGCGGTGCTCACCACGATCGCAGTCTGTCTCTACGCTTATGGTGGTGCCATCGTTTGGCTGGAAGCCACCGTTATGATGATCTCAGCGATCATCGGCGGGTACGTGGCAGCACGTATTGCACGGCGACTCCCCGTCGTGGTCGTACGCACTGTCGTGATAGCCACCGGAACGGTCATGACGGTGGTGTTCTTTGTGGCTTGATGGTGTGCGATACCCGGTCAACCAGCAACTTGGACGCAGCCTTATAACTGGGACGCAGCGAGATCCGCGTGAGCTCCGCTAACCCTACGCTCACTTCAAACTACAATCTTGTTCATATCTTGAGTGGCTACGCCACGTTTTATTTAGGGCGGGGTTCCGCGCCCGCAGCGCAGGTCCCTATTCTTTGCTCGCCCAAAGAAAGAGACGAAAGAAAGTGCGCCCAACGCCCGCGCCGGCTTTGCCGGTTCCCTGCGTTGCTCAGTCTGTGAGGGGTTAACTTCGACACCGACATGCGGCGCAATGCGATTGCGCCTCACGCGGGCTGAAGTCTTGTGTGGCTGCGCCACGGTAATTTGAATCGGGGAGTCCGCCCCCGAACTCGGACTACTTTTCTTTGCTTGTCCAAAGAAAAGTAGTCAAAAGAAATGACACCCTACATCGCAGCCCACCTCCGGTGGGTATCCTACGCGCCTCCACAAACAACGGCGCTCGCGAACTCGCGATCCATTCAGGATCGCTCAGACATGCGCTCGCTCTATTCCGCTGTTTGCTCCGGTGCTCAGCTGCGCTGGAGGGGAAATGGGTGGTTACCCCCTCGAAGGCGGCACCGACTACCACAGTGCTATGAGCTTCAATTCATAGGGCGCAATGCCCTTCGGTTGTTGCGCCCTACGACACCAATCAAACGAAGAGTTGCACACGAAAACCGTAGTACGGGTAATACGCATTCTACTTACTCGTAAATTTTGGCCACTGATTGTATCCAATGACCGGATCGTTTGATTGCAGCTTATGTACGAACTCAATCTCTTTTTGATTTACTTCCGCATTTGACGCCGTTGCTGACTCCCACAAGATCTCCTTGCGGATTACAAAATCTCTTCGTTGGGCAGGAGTGAAATCATTTGCGATCAACTCACTACTAACACTGCCAAAGTAGTTGATACTGTCAGTAAGATCTTTGCCGACATAGATCTTGCCGTTCGGGTAGGTGATTTTGTATATGCCTTTCATACGAACAATAGTCGTTCATTATGATTGCACCCTACAACACCTCAACGGAAAAATAAGCAGTAGAGGAAGATGGCATCAATTGCCGCGAGTTTCGTCTTTGACTTGCCCCCCGTCGGCAGCGCCGAGTAGCGGAGGGCTGTGAGGATCAGGCCCGCAGGAGCGAAGCCAGGGATGGCGAGCTTTCATCGCCAGCACAGGAGGTGCTGTCGATGAAACCCCTCACAGACCGAGCAACGCAGGGAACCCCTCGCCAGAGGGGCGCGGCCGTTGGGAACGCTTCTTTGGTGACTTTCTTGTCGTCACAAGAAAGTCACCCGGCCGCGGGGACGGAATCCCCGCTTTCAATAAAACGCGGTAAAGCCGCACAAGACGCTGGATGCCGGCTTTCGCCGGCATGACGAAAAGGGGGTTCGGGGGCAGACTCCCCGATTCAATACACCGTGGCACAGCCCCACAAAAAAGGCCCGCCGAAGCGGGCCCTAATTCATAACGATCAAACCTCTAATTCAACGCCTCCAACTTGGCATACGCCACCACCAACCACTTCGCCCCCACCTCCTCAAAGTTCACCTGCAACCGCGCATTGCTCCCGGCGCCTTCATGATTGAGCACGATCCCCTCGCCAAATTTCGTATGCCGTACCCGCTGCCCCAGTCGATACCCATCCGGCGGCGCGTTGAAGAACTCGTGCACGACCGAGGATTGCGACAGGAAGGGTGCCGCCTGCTGCATCCTGACCTCTTCGATCAATTCGGTGGGAATCTCCTGAATGAAACGCGACGGCCGCGAGTAACGTTCCAGGCCGCGCATGCGTCGCGTCTCGGCGTGACAGAGAAAGAGGCGCTTTTTGGCGCGCGTCATGCCGACATAACAGAGCCGGCGCTCCTCTTCCAATGAGTCGCTCTCCTCCAGCGAGCGCTCGTGGGGAAACAGCCCCTCCTCCAGCCCGCACAAAAAGACCGTGTTGAACTCCAACCCCTTCGCCGAATGCAGCGTCATCAATTGAACACAGTCCTCCCACGCCTCGCCCTGCGCCTCGCCCGACTCCAGCGCAGCATGCGCGAGAAAGCCTTCGAGCTCACCCATCTCCACCGCTTCGTCGGGGACGAACTGGCGCGCAGCGGTGACCAGCTCTTCCAGGTTCTCCACCCGCGCCTCGGCCTTTTCGCCCTTCTCCATCCGATAGTGTTCCAGCAGTCCGCTGGCGTGAATCACATGATTGACGCGCTCGGCCAGGTCAAACTCGGCAGTGGCCGCTGCGAGTTCGTCGATGAGATCGAGAAACGCCTGCACCGCATTGCGCGCCCGCGCCGCCAGCGTCCCCTGTTGGCATACCGTCTGCGCCGCCTGCCACAATGAGACATTCTGTTTACGCGCCTGCTCGCGCAGCACCTCGACGGTGCGTTGACCGACGCCACGCGTCGGCGTGTTCACCACCCGCTCGAAGGAAGTGTCATCGTCACGATAGGCCACCAGGCGCAGATACCCAAGGGCATCCTTGATCTCCATGCGCTCGAAGAAGCGCGGTCCGCCATAGACGCGATACGGCATCCCCGCGCGCAGCAGCGCCTCTTCAAAGACCCGGGATTGCGCGTTGGAGCGATAGAGCACCGCCATGCCCGACAGCGCCTCGCCGCGATCGCGCGCCGCGGCCATGGTGTCGATGACGTACTGCGCCTCCTCCAACTCGCTCAACGCGCGGTAGCGGCGGATCGGATCGCCTTCCTCGTCTTCGGTCCAGAGGTTCTTGCCCAGCCGCCCGCTGTTGCTGGCGATCATGGCGTTGGCGGCGGCGAGTATGGTGGCGGTTGAGCGATAGTTCTGTTCCAGGCGCACCATGCGCGTCCGGGGATAGTCGTGGTGGAAGCGCTGGATGTTGGCGATGTTGGCGCCGCGCCAACCGTAGATGGATTGATCATCGTCACCCACCACGAAGAGGTTGCCCTGTTCGCCGCCCAACAGGCGCAGCCAGGCGTACTGGATGGTGTTGGTGTCCTGGAACTCGTCGACCAGCACGTGGCGGAACCGTTCCTGGTAGTGCGCCAACAGAGCGGGATTGTGCAGCCACAGCTCATGGGCGCGCAGCAGCAGTTCGGCGAAGTCGACCAGACCGGCGCGCTGACACGCCTCTTCGTAGGCCTGATACAGGCGCACCAACTGCTTCTCTACCGCATCGTGCCCAGGGTCGATGTGCTCGGGACGCAGCCCCTCGTCTTTTTTGGCGTTGATATACCACTGCAGGCGTTTCGGTTTCCAATGGGCCTCATCCACGTTGAGGTTCTTCAACACTCTTCGGATCAGCCGGTACTGATCGTCGGAATCGAGAATCTGAAAACTCTCGGGCAGCTTCGCCTCTTTATAATGGGCGCGCAGCAGGCGATGGGCGAGGCTGTGGAAGGTGCCGATCCACAGGCCGCGCACCGGAATCCCGAGCAGCCCCTCGGCGCGGGCACGCATCTCGCCGGCGGCCTTGTTGGTAAAGGTGACCGCGAGAATCCCGTGGGGCGAGACATGCTCGACCTGGATGAGCCAGGCCAAGCGGTGGATCAATACCCGGGTCTTGCCGCTGCCGGCGCCTGCCAGCACCAGTGTCTGGCCGGTAGGGGTGGTGACCGCTTCGCGTTGGGCATCGTTGAGAGGGTCGAGAAGAGGGGAAACATCCATGGGCGAATTCTAACAGAAGCGCCACTGCGTTCCGGCCATAAACACGGCCCGGGAGAACGCCTACAATGACGCTGGGGACTTTATGGAGGGAAATCACCATGCAGCGCAAAGAGCATTGGGATCAGGTCTACAACGAACGCACGCCCGAGCAGGTCAGTTGGTATCAGACCCACCCGCAACCCTCGTGGTCGATGATCGAGCACAGCGGGATTCGTCCCGCTGAGGCGATCATCGATGTCGGCGGCGGCGCCTCCAACCTGGTGGATCATCTGCTCGCTTCGGGCTGGGAGGCGGTGACGGTGCTCGATCTATCCGCGGCCGCGCTGCGCCTGGCCGGGGAGCGACTGGGATCCAAAGCTGACCGGGTCACCTGGATCGACGCCGATGTCACCGCTTTCGCACCACCCCAACGCTACCGCCTCTGGCACGATCGCGCCGTTTTGCATTTTCTCACCGACGCCGATGACCGCGCCCGCTATCGCAGCGTATTGAAAGAGGCTGTAGCCCCCGGCGGGCAGGTCATCATCGGCGCCTTTGCCCTCGACGGACCCGACCAGTGCAGCGGGCTGCCCGTGGTGCGTTACAGCCCCCATTCGCTGGCGGCGCTGCTGGGCGAGCACTACGCGCTCAAGGAGAGCCGCCATGTTGCCCATCGCACCCCTTGGGAGTCGGCACAGAACTTCGTCTTTTGCCGCTTCCAGTATCAGCCGGATGCTGAATGAGTGACTGGGTAGAGGACGTCGCCACAGCGATTGGCGCTGCCACCGGGCATCCCTGCACGCTGGCGAACCCGCGCAGCATCGGCGGCGGGTGCATCAATAGCGCCTACGCCGTCGATGCCGGTGAACGGCGCTTTTTCGTCAAGATAAACCGCGCGCAGCGGCTCGCCATGTTCGAGGCCGAGCTGGCCGGATTGGCGGAGTTGGCAGCAACGCAGACGGTACGTGTCCCCGCCCCCATCTGCGCGGGCACCTCCGGCGATCACGCCTTTCTGGCGATGGAATTCCTGCAGCTGGACGGCAATGGCCGGGGCAGCGCCGAACGCCTGGGCCACCAACTGGCGGCATTGCACCGCTCGAGCAGTGATTGCTTCGGCTGGCAGCGCGACAACACCATCGGCAGCACGCCGCAGATCAACACGCCCTCCACCGACTGGATCGACTTCTGGCGCGAGCATCGTCTTGGCTATCAACTGCGGCTGGCGGCCAGAAACGGGTCGGGCGCACGCCTGATTGACCGCGGCAACCGGCTCAAGGAGTTGGTGCCTGGCCTGTTTGCAGACTACGCCCCCCAACCGTCGCTGCTGCACGGCGATCTGTGGGGTGGCAACTGGGCGACGACCGCAGGCGGCGAGCCCGTGCTGTTCGATCCAGCGGTCTATTTCGGTGACCGCGAGACCGATCTCGCCATGACCGAGCTGTTCGGCGGTTTCCCACCCACCTTCTATGCGGCTTACAAATCGAGCTGGCCGTTGGATTCAGGCTACTCGGTGCGCAAACAGCTCTACAACCTTTACCACGTTCTCAATCACCTCAATCTGTTTGGCGGCGGCTACCAGCGACAGGCTGAGACCCTGATCGAGCGGCTGACAGCGGAACTAAGGTAGAAAACGCGAAGGCGTTAACAGAAGTTTCTGATAATCTGTACCAGTCTTGTTGATCTCAGAATAATAAAACGAGGAGCGCATGTCGGATATCGAACTACAGCGCCTGAGCATGGAGGTGGTCCGCCTGACGCGCGAGCGTGACGAGGCGCGACGCCTGGCGCGGCGCCTCGATCAATCGCTGGAAATGGCGCTGCGCAACTCCACCCGCGACGAACTATCCGGCATGATCAATCGTCGCGCCGGCGCTGCCAGCTTTCATGTGGAACTGGGGCGCGGGCTGCGCGAAGGCACACCCACCGCACTGCTGGTGCTGGATCTCGACGAATTCAAACAGGTCAACGACCGCCTCGGGCACGATCGCGGCGATGCCCTCCTGGCGCGTGTCTCCAAACAGATAGGCTCGGTGCTGCGCGAGTACGACGTCCCGATCCGCTGGGGCGGCGACGAATTCTGCATCATCCTGCCCAACACCGACGCCGCGCGCGCCGAGGTAGTGGGCAAAAAGGTGCTGCGCGCCATTCGCCAGACACCCTTCGACCCGCCGATCACACTGACCGCATCGTGCGGGGTTGCCGTTTCCAATGAAGAGGGCGTCGAGGAGCTGATGGCCGACATCGATCTGGAGAACGGGCGCATAGATACAATCCATGGCGAGAGCTACAACCGCGCCGACGTCATCGAGACCATGGTCTCGCGCCTGCAACGCTACCTGTTCAAGGTCGCCGATCTGCGTTGCTACTGCGCCAAACACCGCTACGGCAACAACACGCGCATCACCGGCTTCCAGTGCCAGGGCTGCGCCCATATCGAGACCAAGTGCGTCCAAACCCAGGAGCGCGACAAGATCCGGCGCTTCTACTGGCGCCAGGACGGCAGCAAATGGCTGCCCCAGATGGCGGTGCTGGAGCAGGTTTGACCCGCTCAGCGGCCTAAACCGAACCCCGGTCTGAGCCTGACTCCCAACCAGTTCCCCACCAGCGCGGCGGCGATCCACAGCCAGCCGTGCAGACTGGTGGACGCCACCCCGGAGAAGAACGCACCGATATTGCAGCCAAACGCGATGCGTGCGCCGTAACCCATCAGCAATCCACCGAGCAGCGCCGCTGCCCATACCCGCGCCGGTGTCACCGTCTGTCCCCGGGCGAAGCGGCCGGCGAGCGCCGCCGCGGCCAGTGCGCCGACCATGATCCCCAGATCCATCACCGAGGTAACATCCTCCAGCACGCCGCGCCCCAGAGCGTAGGCGGGGAACCCGCCGCTCCAGAAGACGCTGGCGCTGGGATCCCAGCCGGCGAGGGCCGCCAGTTTCGCGCCCCACAGACTGAATGCCCAGGTGATGGTCCAGGGATGACCGGCCACCACCAGGGTGACCGCATTAAGCGCTGCCAGGACCAGTGCACCCGCCAGCAGCGGCCAGGGGCCGCGGAGCCAGCGATGCCTGGAACTCGGCGGTGCATCAGCACCCGGGGGGACTCGCCTCCAACGCCGCAACAGCCACCAGCACACCCCGAGTACACTCAGTTGAAACGCAACCGCCCGCGGCCATCCCCAGGCCTGGCCCAGCGCGATGACACCCCAGCCCGGCAACTGCTGCCACCAGCCCATGTGCAGACTCGCCCAGAACGACCCGGCGATAAACGCCGCCAGGGTGACGATCTGCCGCGCGCCTCCGCCACCGACAGCAAACAGGGTTCCCGAACCACAGCCGCCGCCCAGTTGCATCCCGACACCAAAGAGCAAGGCACCGACAGCCACCTGCCACCCGACGGGCGCCACCGCGCCGCCGAGCGCCTGGCCGAACAGTTCGCCCTGTGCCAGCAGGGGTGCGAACAGCAACGATGCCGCGGCCACCATCACCAGTTGCGCCTCGACGCCGCGCGTGTCGCGCTGGGTAAACAGGCGGTGGTAGGCGCCGGTAAAACCAAAGGCGGCGTGATAGAGCGTGAATCCGAGCAGCAGGCCAATCGTCAACAGCAGCGCCAGGCGTCCGCCGCCGGAGATGGCCTGGGCGAACAGACCGTGCGCGGCAAGGGCGGCGATGCCCAATCCCCACCACTGGGTGCGGGGCGCCGCACCGGGAGTCCGAGCCAGCGATCCGGCATCACTCGCCAACGGCATAGCGGGCGATACGCGCAAAGATGGGATCGAGTTCTGCGGCCATGGCGTCGAGGTCGGAATGTGCATATGGGGCGAACACCGCGCTCGGGCGTCGGTAGCGCAGTGTGGCCGTGCCGTCAGGATTCTCGGTCAGGTAAAAGCGCAACGGGGCTTCGAAGCCCGCGGATACGCTGGCCGCCAGCATGCGCAGCGCGTAATCGTTGCGAAAGACCATCAACACCGCGTTGCCGGGGATGGTCACGCCGCGTGAGGCAGCCCCCCGGCTGGCGCTGGCCTGGGCGACCAGGCCCATACCCTGATCGGCGATCGCCGTGACCAGGCGCTGCTCCAGCGTCGCGAAATCATGACGCGATGTCAGGGTCTCCATGCTCGGGGATGCCGCCAGGACGCCGCCTGTCATCGCCAGCAGCAGTCCGACCCACAATCCGGTGTGCATCGCTTCAGCCCTCGACGATCAACCGGTAGTCCGGCGTCGGGTTGAGCGGGCAGGAGTAGACGTACTCGCCCGGTTTGAGTTCGATCTCGTAGTCCCGGCTCTTGCCGGTGACCAGCCCGCCGCCCGAAACACTGGGCAGACGCACCCGGTCGATGAGGCTCGCGGCGCGCAACCAGAATCCCAACTGATAGGGCACGTCGCGATTGGCGACACGGAAGGTGTACTTGCCCGGTTTCAGGCGCAACGGCTGCGCCTGCTGCAGGCGCTGCTCGGCGGTGCGCTCGTTGATGGCCTCGCAATCCGCGGCGCGGGTGGTGCGGTAGCCGAGTTCCTTCCCGCCCTCGCTCTCAATGAACTGACACCCGGTCTGGGTGAACTCGATCACCTGCCCTCCGGCAGCCGCAGCAATCTGGCCACCCCCCAACGCGGCGACGATCAGCAGTGTGGTCACCACGGCCCTTGAATAGTCAATGGATTTCATCTCCGACCTCCTTGCTGTGCACGAGCGTATTGGGATTTGGCGCCTGCACCGATGGATGGCGCACCGCCAGCGATTCGCGTATGCGACGCATTTGCCGGGGTACGTCGATCGGCAAACTGCCGGTCACCTCCAGATCGCGGTCTTCGTAGACATCGCGCTCCGGGTGGCGCTCCCGCCAATCGGCGACGACGCGGTCACGTTGTTCGAGCAAGGCCGCGATCTGCGGGTGGAAGAGCTGGATCATGGCACCGATCCAGCGATTGACCGGCCACGAGGGGAACGCGTGATCGATAACGAAACGATCCAACAGGGCAATGGCATCCGCAGCGCTGTACCAGGTCTCGCCCGTGACCCAGCGATTGACCGCGAACAGCTGCAAGGGATAGCCGTAGTCATCCATGGCGATGGCGATCAGATGGGCGATCGCCGCGTCACCCAACGGGCGCTCCCCGTCGCCGGCATCGGACGCCGGTTGCATCCCCTCGGGCAGCCCTTTGGCGCGCACGAAGGTGTGGAAGTGGCCGTGCTCGCCAGCCTCGTGGCGGTGCGCATGGTAGTAGTACTGAGCATGCGTCGCGTTGTCGTAGACGTCGTCGGCCGGGTAGTGCTCCATCTCGTAGAAGGTGCCCGCACCCTTGAGGATCTCGCCGACGATGTTGATGCCACCTCGCTTCAATACCCGGTAACACTCCTCGATCTCCTCCGCGGCGTGCGCCATGCGTTGCAGGCGCTCGGTGGAGAGCGTGTTCCAACCAGGTTCCCGATAGTCGACCGACGGCATCTCACTCACTCCTCGCGCACCAGGCGAAAGCCGATCAGGACGTGCTTCAAGGCGACCGGCCGGCCGTGTCCGGCTGCCGGGCGGCACACCCCGCAGCCGCGATCGTCCCACGAACCGCCCTTGACCAGCGCCCGCCCCGGGCCCGCCGGCATGGCGGTCCATTCGTAGACCTGTCCTGCCACACCCGACAGCCCGAAGGGACTGGCGCCCCGCGGGTAACGGCCGACCGGAACGGTGTCGAAGGGGCCCGCGGGAATGGTAATAAGCTCTGGTAGCGCTTGGCCGAAAGCGGCACCCGCACCCAGCAGTGCCAGAAGGGCTATCGGCCCTCCTGGCCCCCGCAGGCGAACACTGGCGCGCCCCGGGATCATCTCAAGTTACTGCGCCTTGCAGGGATTCGCGGCGGCACACGGATTGGCCGCCCCACACGGGTTCTTGGCACCGCAGGTGTGCATCACTTTCTTCGCTGCACACGGATTGGCCACGCAAGGATTGGCGGCGGCACACGGATTCTTGGCGCCGCAGGTGTGGGTCATCGCCTGTGCGCCACAGGGGCTCTTCCCGGCACAGGGATTGGCCTGCGCGGCCATCGGCAATGCGGCGCCCATGGCGAGGGCGGCGGCGCCGGCGATCAGCAGTTTACGGGCACGGGGGTTTTTCATGGTGGTTCCTCCTGATTTAACAAGGGTCGGCACCGAAGTGCCGGTCCGGCCTGGTCCCTGATCAATAAGCACGACAGGGGTTTTTCGCCGCACAAGGGTTCCTGGCGGCACATGGATTTTTTGCGGCGCACGGGTTGCCCGCACAGGGGTTCTTGGCGGCACAGGGGTTCATCGCAACCTTACGGAAGCCCTTCTGCACCTCGGCGGTGTAAGCGGTCAGGGCGCCCAACTCCCTGGAGTTCCACGCCAGCGGCGTGCCTTTCATGGGTACCACCAGGCACAACTGCACCATCTCATCGAGATCGATTTTGCTGATCCCCGAGGCGTCGGCCATGTTGACCTTGTGCGGGAAGGGGTGGTTGAAGGTGGCACCGAAGCTGCCGTAGTTGCTGTGACAGGTGCTGCAGGAGAGACCGTTGGTGCTGAGCGAGCTGTCGTTCCACAGCTTCTCACCCGCCTTGACCAGATCCTTGCTGCTGCCCTTGGTGTAGAGTTTGGTTCCCTGGGGGCGCACCACCTGGTTGCGCAGCGCGGCGCTGCTCAACCGGGCGGCGCAGGGATTGGCCGCACAGGGATTGCGCGCACCACAAGGGCCGCAAGGACTCGCTTTGACGCTACAGGGATTCTTGGCAGCGCAAGGATTCTTTACGGCACTGGGGTTTTTCGCGGCGCAGGGATTCTTGCTCCACGCCTGGCACGGGTTTTTGCCCGCACAGGGATTGCGCGCGCCGCAGGCCGCAAAAACAGCCGCGCCGCCCACCGCCAGCGTGGCCACACCAGCAAATAGCGAAGCGCGTACCGCCTGCGCAGAAGGTTTGAGTCTCGGGAACATGGGGAACTCCTCCGGTTACTGAAGTACAGTTTGATTGTCAGGGATCAATCAGGCGATTGGCCTTATTACCCTTCCCTTGGTTGGGAAACCAGACAACAAACCAGACCGGAGCAGTTGGGTATTTCTTTCAGGGGTGTTGAATTTTTTGGGGGTCTCGAAGGAGGCCCCGATGGCGGGTCGTGGCGGCAGGATCGGCCGCTGGAAGGCTACTCTTTGACGATGATTACATGCAGGCGGCGCGGGCCGTGGGCACCTAACTGCATGGTCTGCTCCACGTCGGCGGTCCGCGACGGGCCGGTGATGAAATTGACCGTCCGCCCCAATCCCGCCTTGCGCAGCTTGGGCCAGACGTCCTCCAGATGCAGCACCAGCCGCCCGGCGCGCAGCACGACGATATGGAAATCGCTGAGGAAATTGAGCGTGGTGGGATTCTCCGGCCCGGAGCGCAGCACCAGACTGCCGGTCTCCACGACACCGGCAAAGGCGACCGAGAGGGCCACTGCCGGATTCATTTTGCCGCGCGGCCGCTCTACCTGCATACCATCGGGCCAGCTGACGGCGTCCAACTGCGGGTCGTCGGTGCGGGTCAGGCGCAACGGTCGCCCGGCGCCATGCAGGTAGAGCGCCACCGCTTCACCCACCTGCGACCAGCGGTCGACCAGCGTCACGGTCGCGGCGGCGGCCTTCAGCTTGTCGACGAAACGCTGACCCGCGCCCTGCTTCTCGACCCGGGGACGGGCCCGTTGGGTGGGCGGCGCCATGCGCAGTCCCTCGACGGAGGGGCGGCGCAGCCGCTTGAAGATGGCGCTGCGCGCATCGCTCATGGGGAACCTCCGCGTTGCTTGTGCCAAGCAGAGACAAAACCCTGCCCCTGCGGGGCGGGAAGGTCGCGATCGAAGGTCCACGCCTTGGCGAAGGGTAGCCGCGACAACCGCCCCGTCCGGCCGGCCGCTTTGGCCAGCACGCTGGCATTGAACCCCATCAGCAGCCGATAGAGCCGCGGCCGGCGCGCCACGAAACCCCACGCCATCAACGCAAACCGCTGGCGTTGCGCATCGAGCCCTTTGCGGTGTTGCTCGGTGCGGTGGGCGCGCAGCATACGCGGCAGCGGGATGCTCATGGGGCAGACCGCTTCGCAGCGCCCGCACAGCGTCGAGGCGTTGGGTAGATCGCGCGTCTCCTTGAGCCCGAGCATCAACGGCGTCAGCACCGAACCCATGGGGCCGGGGTAGACCCAGCCGTAGGCGTGGCCGCCCACGGTGCCGTAGACCGGGCAGTGGTTGAGACAGGCACCGCACTTGATACAGCGCAGCATCTCCTGGAACTCGGTGCCGAGCATCTTGGAGCGCCCGTTGTCGAGCAGCACCACATGAAACTCATTGGGCCCGTCGGGATCTTCAGCGCGACGCGGGCCGGTGAAGAGCGTGGTGTAGACCGACATCTCCTGACCGCTGGCGCTGCGCCCCAGCAGGCGCAGCATCGTGGTGGCATCTTCCAGCGTCGGTACCACCTTTTCGATGCTGGCGGTGACGATGTGCACGCGCGGCAGCGTCGCGCTGAGATCGCCGTTGCCCTCGTTGGTCACCAGTACCACGCTGCCGGTTTCGGCCACCAGGAAGTTGCCGCCGGTGATCCCCACGTCACCGCTGACGAAATGGCCGCGCAGCACGCGGCGTGCCTCGGTGACCAGTTCGGCCACCTCGTTCTGCTGCGGCCCCAGCCGCGAGTCATGGTGGGACTTGCGGAACAGATCGCCGATCTGCTCGCGGGTCTTGTGGATGGCCGGCGCGATGATGTGGCTGGGCGGTTCGTGGGCGAGCTGGATGATGTACTCGCCGAGATCGGTCTCGATCGCCTCGAAACCGGCCTCGGCCAGCGCCTCGTTGACCTCGGCCTCCTCGCCGATCATCGACTTGCCCTTGAGCACCTTGCGTCCGCCGCTGGTGCGCGCGATCTCGGTGACGATACGCGCCAGATCGGCCGGGGTCTCCGCCCAGTGCACCTGACCACCGCTGGCCGCCACCTGGGCCTCGAACTTCTCCAGGTAGTGATCGAGATGCGCCAGGGTGTGATCCTTGATCGCCTTGGCGGTGGCGCGGATCGCCTCGAACTCGGGCAGCGCCTCGACCGCCTTGCTGCGCTTGAGGATGAAGCCTTGCTTGGCGCGACCCAGCGCTTTCTGCAGCGTCACATCGCCCAGCGCCTTGCGCACGTTGGCGCCGAACTGGTGGGTGATCGGCTTCATGGCTCCGCTCCGTCGCCGATGCCCGGTCCCTCGGTCATGCCGGCGAGAATCTCGGCGACGTGGAAGCAGCGGATCGGACTGCCGCCGCGCTTCAGCCATCCGGCGATATTGAGCAGGCAGCCCAGATCGCCGGCAGCCAGCGTATCGGCGCCGGTCGCTTTCACATCTCCCGCCTTGGCCGCCACCATGGTCGTGGAGATTTCGGGGAATTTGACGCAGAAGGTGCCGCCAAAACCGCAGCACGCCTCGGGATCGCTGAGTTCGACGCGCGCCAGCCCCTTCATACTCGCGAGCAGACGGCGCGGCTGTTCGCGGATGCCGAGCTCACGGAGCCCCGAACAGGAGTCGTGGTAAGCCAGCTTGCCGGTAAATCCACTGGCTACGGTTTTCACACCGCGCACATCGACCAGAAAGGAGACCAGTTCGTAGGTTTTGGCAGCAAGCTGCGCGGCCCGCTCGCGCCATTTGGCATCATCGGCGAAGAGCTCCGGATAGTGCACGCGGATCATCGCCGCGCAGGAGCCGGAGGGCAGCACCACGTAATCGTAGCCTTCGCACTGTTCGATCACCCGCCGCGCCAGATCACGCGCGGTCCTGGCGTCGCCGCTGTTGAAGGCGGGTTGGCCGCAACAGGTCTGTTCTGGGGGCACTTCCACCTGGCAGCCCGCCTGTTCCAGCAATTTGGCGCTGGCGAAGCCGACGCTGGGGCGGAACAGGTCGACCAGACAGGTCGCGTAAAGCGCCACGCGCGGGCTGGCAGCGGAATCATTCGGGGGCATGGATTATCGTTTTCTCGTCGCGGCAACGATGGATTTGCTACCCATTGTAGATGTTCGCGCGGCGCGATACGTGACCGGATCGGCGTTTAACGGCCGGCGCGCTGCAGGGCAGGGTGGTGCATCAAGGCCCCCAGTTCGTCGGTTTCCACCAGTCCGCAACCACGCTCGGCGAAGGCCAGGGCCAACGCGGCATCGTTGACATCGTAGACCACCCAGCGCCAGGGGCCGGGCCACAGTTTGTCGGTACCCGGTGGTATGTCCTCGGCGCTGACAAAGAGATACTCCGGCGCCAACCGCCGCGCCTCCTCACGGCTCGGCGCATCGTACCGGCGCAGCACCCATCCCACCGGAGCACCCAGATCGGCCTTGGCCGTCGCCACCACCGCATCGACAAACGAAATGATCACCCAGGGAAAGCGCGCCGCGGCCAGGGCCTCGGCCACCGCTTTGAGCACCGACCCCACCCCAAAGCGTTCGACGCTGTGGCGCTTGATTTCGACGAACGCGGTGACCGCGGGCGATCGATTGAGCAGTTCCACCACCTCAGTCAAGGCCGGGACGGTCACCTGCGCATAGCGTTCACCAAAGCGCCGCGCCTCGCCGACCTGCATGGTCTGTGCTATCGCACTCGACATCTCGCGCACATCCCCCGCGCACCCGCCGGTACGCTCCAGGGTCGGGTCGTGCAGCAACACCGGCACGCCATCGGCGGTGAGCTGGATATCGAACTCGACATACAGGGCGCCCAGGGCCACCGCCCCCGCCAGCGCCGGCAAGGTGTTTTCGGGAAAGCGCGCGCGATCGCCGCGATGGGCGACCAGCTGGGGTTGGGTAATCACTGGGCGATCAACTCCTGCAAGGCGCAACAGAACCGAGTATATCGCTGGTGCAACTGCGGCGCCGGTTGCGCCGCGAAGTGCATCGCCCGCGGCGACGCCCACTGGACCGGCCGTCCCGCCGCCAGCCAGGCGATACCACGCGCTGTCGCCTCGGTCTCCTGTGCGCGACGTACCGGCAGGCCGCTGAGATCCGCCAACCGCTGACAAAGCCCGTCCAGCTGTGCGAGCCCGCCGCCGACACGCAGCCCATCGACAGGGACCGAGGCGGCAGACATGGCATCCAGATTGGCTTGAATGAGGAACAGAATGCTTTCGGCCACGGCGGCGGCTTGACACGCGGGCGATGCCTCAGCTCTTGCCCCCAGCCAGCGCGGATCGATGCCGCTCCGCCACCAGGGCGATCCCAGCCCACCTACCGTATTGAGAAACAGCGGCTGCTCAGCGCCGCACTCCGGCCAGGGTGCCAGTGCCTGTTGCGGCGGAGGCAGATCCCAGCGCTCGGATGCCCAGTTCAGCGCTGCGCCCGCGCCGTTCACTGTGCCTTCCAGGAGATAACGCACATCGCGCGCGCTGCTCCAGACGAGACTGGTGAGCAGCGGTGGCGCACGTTGCGCGCGCTCTCCCAGCGGCGCGACCACAAACGCCCCGGTACCGATATTGACCAACGCCTCGCGTGGCGCCGGCTCACCCGCGGCACAAAGCGCGGCATTCTGGTCGCCGGTCACGGCGCGCAGCGGAATGGCACTGTCGCACAGCTGCCCGTAGTCGCCCACGACGGGCCGACACTCGGGTAACCACTCCCGCTGCAATCCGAAGCGCGCGAGCAGCGCGGTATCCCAATCGCGGCGATCGAGATCGCAGAGCAGGGTGCGCGCGGCATTGACCGCATCGCAACAGAAGAGTCGGCCTTCGAGCAGGTGAAAGAGCAGAAAGGCGGCCAGCGGTCCCAGACAGAGTCGTCCCTCCGCGGCTGCGGTGCGAACGGCCGGCACCTCGTCGAGCAGCCAGCGCAGCTTGCTGGCGCCGTAATGGGGAGAGATGCGCAGTCCGGTGCGCAGAGCGATCGCATCCCCTTCGGCGTGCAGGCCATGGAGCAGGGAATGCGCACGCGTATCCTGCCAACTCAACGCGGCGTGGAGCGGTCTGCCGCTGACAGCGTCCCACGCCACGACGGTCGAGCGCTGCGTGGCCAGCCCCGCGGCTGCGACCTCCCGCTGCGACGCGGCGGCATGAGCGAGCGCCGCGCTTACCACTTCGAGGACGGTGCCGATCAGCTCCGCCGCATCCTGCTCGACCCGTACGTTGTCCAGACGGCGCAGCGCCACCGGGCGGCGCGCCTGAAATACCACCCTGCCCCGGGTATCGAGCAGCAACGCACGGCTGGCCTGGGTGCCCTGATCGATCGCCAGCAACCAGGGGGAGTCGTGCAAACTAAATCCCTGAACCGCGGGTCAGCTGCGCACTGGTGACCGCACTCAATTCGGCACTATTCTGTTCGAGATAGCGGACAAACTTCTCGGCGGGCAACGGTGGACTGAAGAGGTAGCCCTGGCCTTCGGTACACCCCTCGTCGAGCATGAAACCCCGCTGCGCCGCCGTTTCGATCCCTTCGGCAACCACGTGCAGCTGCAGGCTCTTGGCCAGCGCGATCACCGCGCGGGCAATGGCCTCGTCGTTGCTGTCGTGCGGAATGTCGCGGACAAAGGATTGGTCGATTTTGAGCGTATTGATCGGCAGGCGCTTGAGGTAGGAGAGTGACGAGTAGCCGGTGCCGAAGTCATCGATCGAAAGGGCTACGCCGAGCCCCCGCAGACGATCCAACACCTCGATGGCCTTCTCGGCCTGCTGCATGATGAAGCCCTCGGTGATCTCCAGCTCCAGCGAATGCGCCGACAGCCCGCTGCGGTCCAGCGCCTGCTCGACGCTCTCCACCAGACCACCGCGCCGCAACTGCTGACCGGAGAGGTTCACGGCCACTTTGCGGATCGGCAGTCCCGCCTCCTGCCATTCGCGCAGCTGACGGCAGGCGGTGTTGAGCACCCATTCGCCGATCGACATTATCAGTCCGGTCTCCTCGGCCAGCGGAATGAAGCGATCGGGCGACACCAGACCCATATCAGGGTGGTTCCAACGTACCAGGGCCTCGGCGCCCATTACGCGTCCGCTGCTCAGATCGAGTTGCGGCTGATAGTAGACTTCGAACTGCTCCAGCTTCAGCGCCTGACGCAGACTGTTCTCCAGCAACACCCGCTCGAAGGCTGACGTGGTCAGCTCGGCGGTGTAGAACTGGTAACCGTTGCGACCGCGCGCTTTGGCCTGGTACATGGCGGCATCGGCGTTGCGCAGCAGCGTGGCGACGTCCTCGCCATCGTTGGGCGAGAGGCTGATCCCGATGCTGGCGCTGATATGCAACTGGTGTCCCTTGACCAGGAAGGGTTCGGTGAACGCATTGACCAGCTTGGCGGCGATCGCCCCGGCGCGCTGCGGATTCTGCAGCTGCTCCAAAAGCAGCGTGAACTCATCACCCCCCAGGCGCGCCACCGTATCCTCATCGCGCACCAGACTGCCCAGTCGTTCGGCCACCTGCACCAGCAGAGCATCGCCTACCGGATGACCGAGGCTGTCGTTGATGTTCTTGAAGTGATCGAGATCGATGAACAGCACCGCGACGCAGAAGCGCTCGCGCCGCGCCAGTGCCAGTGCATGCTCGACCCGCGCGGTGAACAGCAGCCGATTGGGCAGATCGGTGAGCGGGTCGTGATGGGCCAGATACTCCAGCTTCTCCTCGGACTCCTTGACGGCGCTGATATCGGAGAAGACGGAGACATAGTTGGTCACTTGACCCGCTCCATCACGCACCACGCTGATGGTCTGCCACTCCGGATAGATATCACCGCTCTTGCGCCGATTCCAGATCTCGCCGCGCCAGTAGCCGCTCTCCTCGATCGCTGACCACATCTGGCGGTAGAAATCCTCGTCGTGACGTCCCGATTGGAGGAGGCGCGGATTCTTGCCCCGCACCTCCGATTCGGTGTAGCCCGTCACTTCGGTAAAGGCCATGTTGACCGCGATGATGTTGCGGTGGGCATCGGTGATGACGACTCCCTCGCGGGTACTTTCGAAGACCTTTGCCGCCTGGCGCAGGCGCTCCTCGGCCTCGAGGCGGGCGCTGATATCGCGAATCAGCGATTGGCTGCCGCCGTTGGCAAGCACGCGCGCACTCACCTCCACGGGTATTATCGTGCCGTTTTTGTGTACGATGCGCCGCTGAATCAGCAGCGAGCCCTTTTCGCGCAGACGATCCATGCTCAGAGGCATCCGCTGCAGCTCTTCAGGCTCAATAAAATCGGCGATGTGCTTGCCGATCATCTCAGCGCGCTTGTAGCCGAGCATAGCGAGCGTGGCAGGATTGCAGTCGGTGATCTTGCCGCTGGCGTCCGATACCACCAACCCGTCGGCGGCCTGCTCGATCAGGTTGCGGTAGCGCAGTTCGCTCGCCCGCAACGCCTTTTCGACTGCCACCCGCTGGGTGATATTGGTGTTCATTCCGCCGACACCGATCAGTTCACCGGCTTTGTTGAAAACAGGAAATTTGGCCATGTTGACCGTTATCGAGCCGCCGGTGGGAGAGGCCATTTCGAGCACCTCCTCCACGGGTTCTCTGGTTGTGATGACTTTCTGATCCTGTTCTGTGTAGCGCTGGGCCGCTTCGGCAGGAAAGATGTCGAATACCGTCTTTCCTTCGACATCTTGGCCCGCGGCATGCGTCTCTTGGTAAGTCCGGCTGACCATCAGGAAACGACCATCGAGATCCTTGAGATACATGCCCACCGGCGAGTGATCGGTCACTGCCCGCAAGTGCGCTTCGCTCTCCTGCAGCGCCTGCTCGGTGCGCATGCGCTCCGATATATCGATAAAGACGTTGACCGTATTCAGCAGCCGCCCATCGAAGTCGCGCTGCGCGGCCCCGGTGGCGTCGACCCAGATGTACTCGCCATCCTTGCGCCGATAGCGTTTGGTGACGCGACCATAGGAGATCTTGCCATCCACCATCTGCTGCAGCAGTTCAAGATTCGCCGCCAGGTCATCGGGGTGCGTGATCTCCTGCCAGTCGATATCGGGCAGTTCCTCCGGATCGTAGCCGAGCATCTGCAGTATCGCCGGGTTAGCCTGAATGATACGGCCGCCCGGGTCGGCCAGCGTAATCCCCACTTCGGCGGTTGCGAAGATGGTGCGAAATCGCTCTTCGTTCTCGCGCAGCGCCTCTTCGGCCAGCTTGCGATCGGTGATATCGGAGATGGCACCGGCGAGGTGGGTGACCTTGCCCGCCACATCGAAGAAGGCCGCGCCACGCCCGTGTATCCAGCGATAGCCGCCCGCCTTGTGCGGCAGGCGATACTCGGCATCGAACTGTTCACCCAACTGCAGACAGCGTTTGAACTCCGCGATGACCCGCTCGCGATCGTCGGGGTGCAACCAGGCGCGGAACTGAAAATCCGCCATCTCGTCGCTGCCGTAGCCGAGCAGCTGTTTGAACCCTGGCGCCAGATAGAGCGTGTCGGTCGCGATGTCCCAATCCCAGATACCGGCCTGGGAGCCGCCAACGGCACGGTCGAAACGCGCCTCGCTGGCGCGCAGCGCCTGTTCGCCCCGCATCCGCTCGCTGATGTCGGTGTGCAGCACCAGCATTCCACCTTCCTGGGTGCGGTACTGGTTGACCTCGATGCAACGTCCATCCTGGATGGGGAAGACCATCCCCTGCTGGCACTCGCGGTGCCGTTCCATCCTCTCCAGCAGCCACGCCGCATGTCGTTCGGGTGGAATTGCGATCAGTCCATGATCCAGCATCAGACGATTCAGCGCCTCGAAACTCAGACCCGGCTGCAGTAGATCGGCGATCGGCGCCACGGATTGCCGGTAAGCGGAATTGCAGAGCACCATCCGGTCATCCGCGTCGAACAGCACCAGCCCGTCGGCGATGCTCTCGATGGCATCATGCAGGCGTGCCCGCAACTGGTTCGCCTGCTGCTCGACCGCCACCTCGGCGGTGATATTACGACCCACCCCGCGGTAACCGAGAAACACGCCGTCGGCATCGTGGATGGGATTACCGCTGATCCGTATGCTTTTCTCCGTACCGTCGGGCAGTTGAATCTGATACGCAAAATCGCGAACCGGGCGGTGCGCTTCCAGTTCAGCGAGATGCGCCTCCCACCTCGCATCGATCTCGTCGGCTCTCATCAGTTCGCGCCGTGTTTTGCCGATGAAATTGTCGAGCTCGAACCCCAGCGTCTGACCGATGAGGTTGGAGAACCAGGTAAAGCGCAGGTCAGGGCCCATCTCCCAGAACCAGTCGGAGGCGGCATTGGCGAAATCCTGAAAACGCTGTTCGCTGGCCTGCAATGCTTCCGCGGCGCGCCGGTGCTCGGTGACATCCTCGATGACACCCACCGCGCGAATCACCGCTCCCGAAGCGTCGCGTTCCAGCGCACGCGCCGTGTCGCGAACGGTTACCCAGTGCCCATCCTTGTGCCGCATGCGGACCTCGACCTCACCCATCGACGACCCGCCGTCAATGAAATGTCGACGCTGCTCCCGGTACCGGGTGAGATCGTCGGGGTGTACCCGCTCGTCCAGCCAAGCAGTCAGCTGTTCGGCGCGGGGCATCTCCGCGGTCTCGTAGCCGAAAATCTGCAGATAACGCCGGCTGAGAAAGGTATCCTCGCGCGGCGGGATCGCGTGCTCGTAAACTCCCAGCGCGGTGGCATCCACGGCCAGCATCAGACGATTGCGGCTCTGGCGCAGGGCACGCTCGGTCTGCTGACGCTCCAACTCCGCCGCGGCGCTGTTGGCGAAGATGCGCAGGATCGATTCTATCTTCTCCGGATTCGCGATCGCCTGCCGGAAGAGCACGACCAGCACACCCATGGGCTGGCCCGCGGCATCCCTGAGCGGAGCACCGGCATAGCCCTCGGCACCGCGCCGGTTCAGCGCCTGATCCTCAGGAAAGAGCTCCTGAACACGCTCGGGGTAGATGCAATAGCGATCGGAGAGTACGTTGGCGCAAGGCGATCCAGCCAACGGATACTCGAAGGGGCGGCTGCTTCCCGTGGGGTTGAACGACGCCAGGCTGCGCACCCGGTCGGGGCGCTCCGGTACCAGCAGGCCAATGAAGGCGAAGCTGCCGCCCAAAGCTTCGGTCAGGTGGCGCAGCAGCGACTGAAAGTAGCGCTTGCCGCTCTCCGCGGAAACGCCTTGCGCGATATGCAGAATGGCGTCCTGCTGGCGGCGCTGCTCGGTGACATCCTGCATCAGCGCCAGAACCTGCGGCGCGCCGTCTTCGATCTGGAGCACGGTCGTGGAGATGGCGATGACACGTCTTTCGCCATCGGCGCGGGTGATCTCCCACTCCTCGCTCTTCAGATCGTCGCCGTGCCGCATGCGTTCCATACGCTGCTTGGCGCGCGCCTGCAACTCGGGATCCGGATAGACGCTCTGGTACCAACCCTGGGCATTGATGGTTTCACGATCGTAGCCGGTGATCTCGGCCATGCGCTCGTTCCATACCGTGAAATGCAGATAAGGCGGGCCGGCGATTTCACAACAAACGCACAAACCTTCGGCGGCGCGCTGAATGATGGCGCTGCTCAGCACCTCATCGGCACGCACCTTTTTCTCGAGCTGCCGCTGCTCGGTCAGGTCCCGGCCGATGCCGCGATAACCGAGGAACCGCCCCTGATCGTCAACCAGGGCCTTGCCCGCGATATGCATGTGGCGGATCGAACCATCCGAACGCCGCCACGGCAACTCCACTGCGAAACCCGGCACCCGGTCCTCGAGCTCGGCCAGGTGTGCCGCCCAGACCTCGGGATCGCAATGCTTACTTGGATGGGTCTCGCGAAGACTTTTGCCGCTGACCGACGCACTGCTGACGCCCGTGACCTCCTCAAAGCGCCCGGAAACGAACGTGAATCGCTGCTCAGCGTCCATCTCCCAGAACCAGTCGGCGGCGGTCTCGGCAAAATCACGGAACCGGCGTTCGCCGCTTCGCAATGCCTCCTCGAGCTGTGCACGCTTGGTAATGTCGATCAGTGTGACCAGTTCCGGGCTTTGGGCATCTTCGGGAGTGCGGACCGTCACCAGCGCGTGCAACGGCGTACCGTCAAACCGCCGCAGCATGGCCTCTCCCTCGACCGCCTGTTTCCCTTCAAGCACGCCGCTCAACAAATCGATGAAGGTCGGCACCGTGGCGGCTTCGACCAGGCGGTCCAGCGACCCGAGGAGCCGCTCCTCGGTACCCGCCCTGAACAAGGCCACCACTTCAGGATTGGCCCTGGTGATCTGGATATGCGCCGCAGCTTCGAGGGCCTTTTCAGGGTGCGTGGTGAAGTAATCGCGCGGCCGTTCACGCGCCGCAGGCTCCAACCCGGCAAGCCATCGCTTCAGGCCGCGCACATCCTCCTCCCAGATACCCACACCGGCGGAATTGAAGATGCCCCGATAGCGCGCTTCGCTGGAACAGGCGGCCTGTTCGAGAAGCTTGCGCTGGGTGATATCGATCACCATACCGAGGGCGGCGCTGAAATTCCCTGTGGCATCCTTGACAGGACTTGCGGCCACCAGCGCCCAGAGCGCGGAGCCGTCCTTGCGTTGCAGGCGGATTTCGTGCTGCTCGGCGATGCCGGTGCGACGGCGCATTACATTGCGTTCGGCTTTCCGGCGCCCTTCGGCATCCGTGAAATCGTACATCGAGGCACCGTGCATCTCTTCACGGGTGTAGCCAAGCATGTCGGCCATACGCTGGTTGACAAAGAGCGTGCGCCCCTCGGCGTCGAGCAGCCACACCCCCTCGTGAGCACTCTCTACGATCCGGCGATACTGTTCCAGCGAAAGAGTGGATTCATATGGCATCGGCGTCTTGGCGACTGTGAGCTTGACGCTGTGAGCTGGGCATTAGCATCTCTCTTTCCCTGCGAACCAGCGAGCTATCTTTAAGAAGTTAGCATACAGACCGGTTGACGCTGGCTTCCGCAGGCCTGACTAGCCGTTCAGTACGTGTTCCACGGCTGCCGCCAGATTGCCCGCCACCCGCGCCCCGGGAACCGATATGCGACCCTCGTCCCCCGGCAGATACTTACCGGTCTTCACCAGCAGTGCCTGCAGGCCGGAGCGCAACGCTCCCTCCACATCCGATGCCCAGTCGTCGCCGATCATCAGTACCTTGCCGGGCTGACAACCGAGGCTGGCGGCTGCGGCCTGGAAAAAAGCCGACGACGGTTTTCCCAGTACAGTAGCTTTGGTATCGGCCGCGTACTCCAATGCCTTAACAAATGGTCCGACGTCGAGGTATAGCTCACGCTCGCCGCGAAAATAACGGCTGTCACCCATGGCCAGCAGTGGGCAACCCTGCATCAGCAAACGGAAGGCACGGCCAAGATTGTCGTAGGTGAACGCCCGCCCGGCATCGCCCACCACCACTGCGTCAGGAGTGCCGGCCAGGCAGTCGGCAAACTCCGACTCGAGTTGGGGATGGATCAAAAGGTGCGGCACCAGTTGGTGTTGATTGAGGTAATCGCAGGTCATCAAAGGTGCGGTAAAGAGGTGTTCGGGGTCGATCTCCAGGCCCATGGCCGCCAGCTTGGCAACGACCTGCGCACGCGTGCTGCGCGTGGTATTGGTGATATAGCGCATCGGCAGCTTCGCGGCACGAAGCGATTCCAGGGCTTCGAGCGCGCCAGGCAGCAGTTGCCCGCCCACGTAGATGACACCGCTCAGGTCCAGCAACAATCCGCGAATGCGGTTCATAGATCCAATTACCCCGTCTTGTTCGGCGAGCGTCCATGGTGGGCCAGCGGCCCGCGCACTTCAAGACCGCAGTGGCAGTAGATCAGGATCAATCCCGGTGGGGTCGCTCGAGTACTCAAACCAAAAATTCAGAACTCTCGCCAAGACGCAGCGACCGCCAAGAGTGCGGGGACAGCGCTCAACCAGCACAGATTGTACGCTTCCAAGAGATCGTTTTTCCGGGCGATCTTTGCGTCTTGGCGAGATAGCGATTTTGGGGAGTGCTCGTTCGCGACCCGCTGCTTCTACGTTCGCTCCAGCAGGCTGCGGTTGCGCTCCTGCAGCGTCGCCAGATCCATGCGATTGAAGAAGTTGGAGAAGGCCATCCACACCGCTAAACCATTGAGATCGCGAAACTGGGGGGGCACATAACGCGGGGCGTCGATGATGCCCTCCTGATGGTAGCGCCACAGCACCGGCACGTCCTCCAGCGTCACTTTGCCCGTGAAGAGAAACGGAATCACCTCGGGACGTCCGTAGCGAATGGCGGTGCGGATGAAGTTGTAGAGCATCACGAAGCCCTTGCCGTAGGAGATGTCCTTGGTAAACGGCGCTCCGCCACCGACCACACCGCCACGGAAGACACGGCGTGCGTGCTGCAGGCATTCGCGCTCGTCGTAACCCCGATCACGGTAAAAACCACAGACCTGCAGAAAATCGGCGCCCTCCTCGGCCATGGCGCAGGCGAGAATGCGGTTGTTGATCTTGCGAGCGCGATCCGGGGTCATGTTGAAGGTGAAGACCTCCATCAGCACCGCCAGCCCCTCCTGAATCGGCGTCACGCAGGGCGGCCCCTTGGCGAGCCAGCGCGCATCGCGCTGGCACTGACCGTTGAGGCTGGTGGCGATATGCACCCAGCCCTCGTGCACCTCGAGCAGGTTGAGATCGCGTTCGGAAAAGCGCGCATCACGGCGCACCTTGACGTAATCCGCGCCCGCCGCGGCATCGGAAACGATGCCGTCGTCCAGCCGCGCGTGAACGCGGTGATCGGCAAAATAGTCGCCGAAGCGTTCGTTGAGCGCTTCGACGATACGGTCCGCCGGCAGCACACGCGGGTAAGCGACGCCGAGCTGCGCATCGTCGATGCCCGACAGCACCTCATTCAACACCTCCCCCAATTCCATGACCGTGGTGCGCTCATCCATGAAGTGGTCGCGCGGACTGCCGTAGAGTTCGCGCGAGTAGCGATAGAAATCGGGCGTACCCCGCGCCTCCAGCATGGCCACCACGGTCTCGTACTCGCGGCAGTTGCGCTGCAGGATCTGCCCGAGCGCATCATCGGCGCCCAGATCGTGTGCGATATCGCCGCGCAAGGCGGCAAACTCGGCGCGTTTCTCGGCGGCATCGAAGGGAATGGGGTGGCGCTGACGATAGTAGTCGGCATCGACCGCCGGCAGTTCGCGAAAGCCCGAAGCGATCACGCGCGCCTCGATCGCGTCGTCCCAGGCCACGGCATCGAGCACCCGGATCGGCTGCTGGGCGTGGACCAGGCGCTCGGAGAGATCGGCGAGGCGCTGGGGATAGGGGGCGGCGCGGCTCATAGCGCGTTGCGCAGCACCAACTCTTTCGGATGGGGGTTCAAATAGACCTGGCGGGCGATGTAGGGATCGGGAAAACGGCGAAAGTGGTGTTTGAGCAGCGTCAGGGGCACCACGAGTGGAACCTGTCCCAGACGATACTCGTCGATCACTGTCTGCAGCTCGGCCCTGTCCCCGGCATCAAGCGCTTTCTTGAGGTATCCGGCCATATGCTGCAACACGTTGGTGTGGCGCTTGCGCGTGGCGCGGCGGGTCATGGCCGCCATGAAACCGGCGTGGTAGGCTGCGGCCAGCGCACCGAGCGGGCCCTTGCCCGCGGTCGCAACGATCTGCCCCAACGCCTTGAGCGGTGCGGCACCGTGGGCCATCAGGCTCAATTTGTGATCGGCATGAAACTGCACCAGTTTCGCCGCTGTCAGGCGTGAGGCGACCAGCTCCTGCCAGCGACGATAGGCAAAAACCCGTTCGATAAAATTCTCACGCAGCACCGGGTCACACAGACGCCCCTCCTCTTCCATGGGCAGCAGCGGTTGGCGCTCACGGAAACCCGCCACGAACAGGCCGACACCTTTGCTGCTCGAACCACCTCCGCCCGCGTGATAGACCTTGACCCGCTCCATGCCACAGCTCGGCGACTTGCTCTTCAGAATGTAGCCGCTGATGTCGTGAAGATCGCGCGCGGTCTGGCGCCCGTAGCGCAGCAGGCTCGCAGTGGGATCGATGGATCTGTCGCGCACCCCGACGGCGCGCGGAGCATGCACATCGCCCTCCAGGCGGATGGGCTCGCGCGGTATCCCCAGGCCCACGGCCACCTCGGGGCAGACCGGTACGAACTCGAAAAACTGACCCAGGGTATCGGTGATATAGCGATCGTGCTTGTGATTGCCGTCGAAACGCACCCTGTCACCCAGCAGGCACTGGCTTATGCCAATGCGGATCTTTTCATCCGCTGCATGGTTCACGCGCTTCTCCCTCGATAGGTCTGACAAGATACTTCACAACCGCGTTGTTCGCGCAAAGACGCAAAGGTCGCAAAGAGTCTTTGTAAGTGCAGCTAACCCGTAACACACAAACAGTACTCCTCACTGCACGGGTGTTTCTCGCTGAACTGCTTCGCCCTTCCTTCGCGTTCTTCGCGTCTTTGCGCGAATTCGTTTCTGATGGTTCGAGCCCTCGTGGCATGGGTTTCTTGCCTAAACCTCATCTTCGTCGCGATCACTCGCTATCCAGCCCGCCAGATTACGCTCTACAAGATTTGCCAGCGCCTCAATGTGCGAGTCACCGTCGTTGAGCGCCGGTATATAGCCGAAAGCGCCGCCGCCTGCGCTGATAAAGATCTCGCGATTCTGCTGATCGATCTCCTCGAGGGTCTCGAGGCAATCGGCGGCGAAGCCGGGGCAGACAACCTGGACGTGCGCCATACGCTCCCTGCCGAACCGCTCCAGGGTCTTGTCGGTATAGGGCTGGAGCCAGGGTTCACGCCCGAAGCGCGACTGATAGGTGAGCATCCATTGATCTTCTTTGAGCCCCAATCGCTTCACCACCTTTTCCACGGTCGCGGTGCACTGCGCGGGATAGGGATCGCCGGCATCGGCGTAACGCTGCGGTATTCCGTGAAAGGAGAACAGGAGCTTGTCGGGCACACCGTGCTGTTTCTGATGGCGGCGAATGCTCTCTGCAAGGGCATGAATGTAATCGGCTTCGTCGTAGTAGCGCTCGATGAAGCGCAGCGCCGGCAGGCTGCGCTCGTGGCGCAGCGCCGCTGCAACACCATCGAAGGTACTGGCCGTGGCGCTGGCCGAATACTGCGGGTAGAGCGGCAGCACCAGCACCTTGTCCACACCGCGCGCCTTCAAGGCCTTGAGCCCTGCGGCCAGGGAAGGATTACCGTAGCGCATGGCCATCACCACCGGTACATCGACGCCATAACGGCCACGCAGCGCCGCCTGCAGCTTCTCGGCCTGGCGGCGGGTGATGGCCAGCAGCGGCGCGCCCTCTTCGCTCCAGACCGCACGGTACAGCGCTGCGGATCGCTGCGGTCGCAGCTGCAGAATGACACCGTGCAGAATCGGCCACCACAGCCATCGTGGCAGCTCCACAACGCGCTGATCGCTGAGGAACTCGGCCAGATAGCGGCGCAGCGCGGTCGCGGTCGGTGCATCGGGGGACCCTAGGTTGGTCAGTAGAACACCGACGGTCGGAGGCTCAATGGGCATGGGCATATCTTTGGCGTGGATTTACGGCAAGTATATCGGGGCGGCAGACGAACGCGCAGCACGCTATTCTTGACCGACATAAAAACTCCACCCTCCAGCAACCGACCAGGACTGACCTATGCTCGGCGTTTTTCTCGACCGTGACTCCCTCGATCTCGGCGATCTCGATCTCTCGCAGTTGGAGGCGACGCTCCCCGAGTGGCGTCTCTACCCCTCCACAGCGCCCGACACAGTGGCCGAGCGCATCGCGCCGGCGCAGGTCGTCGTGGTCAACAAGGTGGTGCTGGACCGGACGCTGCTGCGGGGTGCCGCCAACCTGAAACTGGTCTGTGTCGCCGCCACCGGCACCAACAACGTCGATCTCGACACCTGCCGCGAGCTGGGCATTCCGGTCTGCAACATCACCGCCTACGGCACCCCTGCCGTCGCACAGCATGTGATGCTGCTGATTCTGGCCCTTGCCACACGTTTTCTCGATTATCAACACGATGTGCGCGCCGGGCGCTGGCAGGAGGCCGATCAGTTCTGTTTGATGGATCGCCCGATCCGCGAACTGGCGGGGCAGACACTCGGCATCGTCGGCTACGGTGAACTCGGCCAGGCGGTGGCGCGGCTGGCGGAGGCCTTTGGCATGACCGTGCTGCTTGCCCAGCGGCCCGGCGGCAAGCCACAGACCGGTCGCCTGCCCCTCCCTGAACTGCTGCCGCAGGTGGACGTGCTCACCCTGCACTGTCCACTGAGTCCGGAGACCCATAATCTGATCGGGGAACGCGAACTGGGCATGATGAAGCGCTCCGCGCTGCTGATCAACGCCGCGCGCGGCGGCATCGTCGATGAAGCGGCACTGGCGCAAGCGCTGCGCAAAGGCATCATTGGTGGCGCGGGGGTGGACACCCTCACCGTCGAACCCCCACGTGAAGGCAATCCGCTGCTCGATCCCGACACCCCCAACCTCATCGTCACCCCCCACAACGCGTGGGCGGCGCGTGAGGCTCGCCAGCGGCTCACCGATCTGCTGACCCTCAACGTGCGCTCGTTTCTCGACGGCAACCTGCGCAACCGCGTCGCCTAAGGAGTTTTCATGACACCCTCACCCAGCCTGCTGATCGGTGGCGCCAACGGCCAACCGCTCACCGTACCGGCCCGCATGGCCAATCGCCACGGCCTGATCGCCGGTGCCACCGGCACCGGCAAGACCGTCACCCTGCAAACCCTCACCGAAGGTTTCCTGCGTCTCGGTGTACCGGTCTTTCTGGCAGACGTGAAGGGCGATCTCTCGGGCCTGGCCAGGGCCGGCAGCGCCCACCCCCGGATCAGCGCACGCATCGCGACCATCGGGCTCACCGACCACGCCTTCCAGCCCAATCCGGTCCTGTTCTGGGATCTGTTCGGCGCGCGCGGCCATCCGGCACGCGCGACCATCTCCGAGCTGGGCCCGCTGCTGCTGGGCAGCCTGCTGGAACTCAACGACACGCAGACCGGCGTACTCTACGCGGCGTTCAAGATCGCCGACGACCAGGGGTTGCTGCTGCTCGATCTCAAAGATCTACGCGCCCTGCTGAGCTGGATGGGGGAGAACGCCAAAGACCTGCGCAATGATTACGGCAACCTCTCCGCGGCCAGCATCGGTGCGATTCAGCGCCGGCTGCTGGTGCTGGATGAACAGGGCGCGGAGCATTTCTTCGGCGAGCCGGCACTGCAGCTCAGCGATCTGATGAACGTCGATTTCTCGGGTAATGGGGTGGTGAGCATCCTCGACGCGGCACGCCTGACCCGCGAGTCGCCACGCCTCTACGCCACCTTCCTGCTCTGGCTGCTGGCGGAGCTGTTCGAGAACCTGCCCGAGGTAGGGGATGCGGACCGGCCAAAGCTGGTGCTCTTTTTCGACGAGGCGCATCTGCTGTTCGACGATGCCCCCGAGGCGCTGGTGGACAAGATCGAACAGGTGGTGCGCCTGATCCGCTCCAAGGGGGTGGGCGTCTACTTCGTTACCCAGAGCCCGCTGGATATCCCTGAGTCAATCCTTGGCCAATTGGGCCTGCGGGTCCAGCATGCGCTGCGCGCTTTTACACCGAAGGATCACAAAACGGTGACCACCGTCGCCCGCACCTTCCGTCCCAACCCGGCCATCGATACCGAGCGGGTCATCACCGAGCTGGGGGTAGGCGAGGCGCTGGTCTCGGCGCTCGACGACAAGGGCGCGCCAACCCCGGTGGAGCGGGTGTTGATCGCACCACCGCATTCACGCATCGGTCCGCTGACCGAGCAGGAGCATGGGGAGCAGCTGGGCCGCTCGCCCTTGCGTGGACGCTACGACCAGACCCTGGATCGCGAATCGGCCTACGAACTGCTGAAGCAGCGCGCCGCGCAACAGGCTGCACTTGCCGCGACGGTTGCGAACACTAAAGCTCCCGCGCGCGCCAGCGCCGGACGGCAGCGCCAGGGGGTCGGGGAGGCAATGATCAAAAGCGCCGCCCGCGCCATCGGCAGCCAGCTGGGACGCCAGATCATTCGCGGCGTGCTGGGCTCGATCTTCGGCGGGCGGCGCTGATCCCGGCTAGCCGCGCTCCTTCAGCAGGTCGCGAATCTCGGCCAGCAACACCTCTTCATTCGACGGCTTGGGCGGCTCCGAGGGCTGCTCTGCCTCTTTGCGTTTGAGCGTATTGATGCCCTTGACCAGCAGAAAAACGGCGAAGGCGACGATAACAAAATCGAAAGCGGTCTGGATGAACTTACCGTACGCCATGGTGATCGCCGGCGCGCCATCAGCGGCGGCCTTGAGCGTGATCACCAGGTCCGAAAAGTCCACGCCCCCGATCAACAGACCGAGTGGCGGGGTCACCACGTCGGCGACCAGAGATGAGACGATCTTGCCGAAGGCGGCGCCGATGATGATTCCCACCGCCATATCCACCACGTTGCCGCGTACTGCGAAGGACTTGAACTCCTGTAGCCAACTCATGCTTTTTATCTCCGGGGATTACGTTAATCGGGTTGAATCGTATTAACGAATAGCCCGGAAAACCACTTTCCGCCACCCCTGTCGCCATACCAACCCACTGTCGGTTCCGCGCGCCGTCAATGCCTCTTCACACCATAGCGTCGCTCGCAAGGCAATGCCTGTGAGAAGCATGTCCCAAATTCGATTCAGGCGGCATCGACACGCTTCTGCGGCAGATTCACCGCCGTGTTGAAATAGGTCTTGTCCAGCTCCTGGTGCAGCTCGATGAATCCCAGTTGCAAGTCATCGATATAGCCGTGCAATGCATCCTGCTGCAAAGCGCCGACATCGGTGTCCTGCAAAATGCGTTTGATGCGGCCTACGATGCGCAGCGGATTCTCGGTTGCCGCCAGACCCTCGAGGCTACGCTCTATGGCCTCCATGGTATGAAAGATCGAGCGCGGAAACACCGCGCTTTGAAACAGAAAACGCAGCACTTCCGGACGGCGTACCTGAACCTGCATGCTGCGCCGGTACATCTGATAACCGGAGAGCGAGCGCAGGACGCTGACCCACTGAATGTTGTCAAACGGGCGCAACTCAAGCGGCGGATCGGGCACCAGCGTTGCCGAGCGAACATCGATGATGCGCGTGGTCATGTCGGCGCGCTCCAGGTTGCGGCCCACGCGCAGGAAGCGATAGCCCTCATCGTGATTCATGGCGCCGGCCAACAGGCCGGTTATGGTCTGCGAACCGAGAATGATCTGCTTGAGATAGGCGTGGCGGCTGCGTTTGCCCACTCCTTTGCCGACCTTCTCCTTGGCGTAGAGATAGAGCTCATTGAGCTGCTCCCAGGCCTCGCGCGGCATGGTATCGCGAATGGTGCGGCAATCCTCGCGCGCCATGTGCAGGGAACTGATGATGGAGCTGGTGTTTTCCAGATCGGCGATCAGGAAACGCAGCACGTTCTTTTCGTTGAATTCACCGTAGCGCGCAATGAACTCTTCGGTGCCGCCCGACATATCGATCAACGGCTGCCAGCCCGGCGCCACACCGCGCGGCAGGTCGAGCAGCAGATTGGCATTGACGCTGATCAGACGTGCGGTGTTCTCCGCACGCTCGATAAAGCGCGCCATCCAGTAGATATTCTCCGCAACACGCGACAGCATCTCAGTTGCCCTCCGTATCGACGATCCAGGTGTCTTTGCTACCGCCGCCCTGGGATGAATTGACCACCAGCGAGCCCTTGCGCAGTGCCACACGAGTCAGGCCACCCATGGTCACCTGGATCTTGTCGGCACTGAGAATGAAGGGGCGCAGATCCACATGTCGCGGCTCGACGACGCCGTTCACCACGGTGGGTACGGTGGAGAGCGACAGCGTGGGTTGGGCGATGTAGTTGCGCGGATTCTTCTGAATCAGTTTGGCGAATTCGTCGCGTTCGGCCTTGGTCGACATGGGCCCCATCAACATGCCGTAACCGCCCGATTCGTTGGCCGGTTTGACCACCAGCTTGTCGAGGTTGGCGAGCACGTAGTCGCGCTCTTTCTTGTCCACACAGAGATGCGTCGGTACGTTGGGAATGATGGGCTCTTCGCCCAGGTAGTACTTGATGATGCGCGGAACGTAGGCATAGACCACCTTGTCGTCGGCCACACCGGCGCCGGGTGCATTGGCCAGCGCGACGTTACCGGCCTTCCAGGCGCACATCAGTCCGGGCACGCCCAATGTGGATTCGGGCTTGAAGACTTCGGGATCGAGAAACAGATCGTCGACCCGCCGATAGATCACATCCACCCGCGCCAGACCGCTGACCGTGCGCATGTAGACGCAATCATCGTCCCCCACCACCAGGTCGCGGCCCTCGACCAGCTCGCAGCCCATCTGCTGGGCCAGATAGCTGTGCTCGAAATAGGCGGAGTTGTAGATTCCCGGTGTGAGCACCACCACCTCGGGATAGTCCGCCGGACGCGGCGAAAGCGCCGCCAGGGTGTCGAAGAGCTGCGAGGGATAGTCATCCACCGGCAGTGGCGCGTACTTGCCGAACAGCTCGGGAAACACCCGCTTGGTGACCAGGCGGTTTTCCAGCATGTACGAAACGCCGGAGGGAACGCGCAGGTTGTCTTCCAGCACATAGACCGTGCCGCTCTTATCGCGCACCAGGTCGGAGCCGCAGATGTGCGCCCAGATCCCCAGCGGCGGGGATACGCCGATACACTGCGGACGGAAATTGACCGAGTCGGCCAGCACCTCGGCGGGAAAGACGCCCTCTTTGATGATGCGCTGCTCGTGGTAGAGATCATCGATGAAGAGATTGAGGGCCTGCATCCGTTGTTTGAGCCCGGCCTCGATCCGCTTCCACTCCTTGAGTGCGATGATGCGCGGGATGATATCGAAGGGCCAGGCACGATCGATGGTTCCCTCCGCCTGGGTGTAAACGGTGAAGGTGACACCCATGGTCTTGATGGCCAGCTCGGCGGCCGCCTGCCGTGCCATCAGGGCCTTCTCGTCCATGCGCGCCAGGTGGCGCACCAGCTGGCGCGCCGCGGCGCGCGGCTGACACTTGGGAGTGATCAGCTCGTCGTAGAGCTCGCCGACCGGGTAGTTCTTCCATTCGGTGGTCATAGTTGCCCTCGGGTCAGGAAGTCGGATCAGTCTGGTAGCGCAGATCCAACGTGTAGGGATGATCGCCCGCCGGCTCCTCGGCAGGCACCGTCATCATTCCCGGCGTGTGGCTGCTGGCAAAGAAACGTGCCAGGCGCCGCGACTCGGCCTCATTGGCATTGACCGGAAAAGTCTCGTAATTGCGTCCCCCGGGATGGGCCACGTGATAGGCGCAGCCACCCAGGGAGCGCCCGCTCCAGGTATCGAGCACGTCGAACACCAGCGGCACGTGCACGCCGATGCGCGGATGCAGCGCGGAGGCGGGATTCCAGGCTTTGTAACGCACGCCCGCCACAAATTCGGCCTTGCGCTCAGTGGCTCGCAACGGCACACGGCGCCCGTTGCAGGTGATCAGATGACGGCCCTCCGTCATCCCCACGGCCTTGACCTGCAGGCGCTCCACCGACGAATCCACAAACCGTGCCGTGCCCTGCGCGGTCACCTCCTCACCCAGTACATGCCAGGGTTCGATCGCAAAGCGCAGCTCAAGCTCCACATCCCCGACCTGGACGGTGCCGTAGCGCGGGAAACGGAACTCGGAAAAGGCGTCGAACCAATGGGTCTCAAAGGGATAGCCCCAGCGGCGCAGATCGTCGATGACATCGGCAAAGTCGCCTTCGGTGAAATGGGGCAGCAGAAAACGGTCGTGGAGCTCGGTGCCCCAGCGTACCGGCTTGGTGTCATAGGGCTGATCCCAGAAGCGTGCGATCAGCGCGCGCAGCAGCAGCATCTGAACGCAGCTCATACGCCAATGGGGGGGCATCTCGAAGGCGCGAAACTCCACGATACCGAGCCGTCCGGTCGGCGAATCGGGCGAGTAGAGTTTATCGATGCAGAACTCCGCGCGGTGGGTGTTGCCGGTCATGTCGGTCAGCAGGTTGCGCAGCACCCGATCCACCACCCAGGGGGATGCCACATCGCCGCGCGGCAACTGCTGGAAGGCGATCTCCAACTCGTAGAGACTCTGGTCACGGGCCTCATCGACGCGCGGCGCCTGCGAGGTGGGGCCGATGAACATCCCCGAGAAGAGGTAAGAGAGGCTCGGGTGGTGCTGCCAGTAAGCGATCAGGCTGCTCAGCACATGGGGGCGGCGCAGAATCGGACTGTCGGCGGGCGTGGCGCCCCCAATGGTGACATGATTGCCGCCCCCGGTTCCGGTGTGGCGCCCGTCAAGCATGAATTTTTCAGTGCCAAGACGCGATTGGCGCGCCTCCTCGTAGATGAGATCAGTTTGATCGACCAGTGCGCGCCACGAGGCGACGGGCGGCACGTTGACCTCGATGACCCCCGGATCGGGCGTGACCTGAAGGCGTTGCAAGCGCTGATCGTGAGGCGGTGCATAGCCTTCGAGCACCACCGGCATCTTCTGTTCGGCGGCTACCGCTTCGATGGCGGCGGTCAGGTCAAGAAAGTGTTCCAGATGGGTGATGGGCGGCAGAAAGATATAGAGCCGCCCGTCGCGCGGTTCGATGCAGAGCGCGGTGCGAACCAGGGTATCCGTGGATTCCTCTTCGAGATCGGCCGGCGATTGCTCGTGAAAATCGGCACGCGCCGCCTCCTCCTGTACCAAGGTCATATAGCGCGTGTGCAGCTCATTGAACGAGGCAGGCAGTATCTCGCGCGGTTCGAACGGATCACGTGGTGTCGGTTGCTGGCGCTTTTTTGCCGGTTCCCAGAGCAGGCTATCGAGTGGCAGGCGCAACCCCATCGGCGAGTCGCCTGGCAACAGGAAACAGTGCTCGCGGCGAAATTTCCACTCCGAAGAGCGCCAGCGCTGTGTCGTATTGTCCCAACCCAGCGGTAACGTATACCCGACAATCTGGTCCAGCCCCCGCGCGAACAACCGGCGCAGCCGGGTGCGCTCCAGGGGATCGCGTAACTTGCTGTCGCGCACATCCACATTGGCGGGCAGCGTGCCCTCCTTCCACAGGTAATAGAGCCCATCCTCGTAACCGGGCTGCAAATTGCCTGGTGGTACGCCAAGCCGTTGCGCCAGCGCACGGCCAAAGACCTCGGCCTCGTCCGCCCCTTGCTGGTAGTCGCGAGTGGGATCGGCAAGCCATTGGGGATCGTTCCACAGTCGATGCCCGTCCTTGCGCCACACGCAGGAGAGCGTCCAGCGCGGCAATGGTTCGCCCGGATACCACTTGCCCTGGCCGTAGTGCAGCAGTCCACCCGGCGCCATGCGTTCGAACAGGCGGCGCAGCAGTACTTCGGCGCGCGCGCGTTTGTGTTCGCCGAGTGCCGCGGTGTTCCACTCCGCACCTTCGCTGTCGTCGATGGAAACGAATGTGGGCTCGCCGCCCATGGTGAGCCGCACATCGCGCTCGAGCATCTCCTTATCGACGGCATCGCCCAGGCGATCGATCTTCTGCCACTGCTCGTCATCGAAGGGATAGGTGACACGCGGGGTTTCACGAATGCGCGTCACCTTGTTGGTGAACACAAACTCGGTCTCGCATTGGTCGACGGCGCCGGTAACCGGCGCCGCGCTCACCGGATCGGGCGTGCAGGCGAGTGGAATGTGGCCTTCACCCGCGAACAGCCCCGAGGTGGGATCGAGGCCGATCCACCCCGCACCGGGAACAAAGACCTCTGCCCAGGCGTGCAGATCGGTGAAGTCCTGCTCGGGCCCCGAGGGACCATCCAGCGATTTCACATCCGCGGTGAGCTGCACCAGATAGCCGGATACGAAACGCGCCGCCAATCCCAGATGGCGCAGGATCTGCACCAGCAGCCAACCGCTGTCGCGGCACGAGCCCAGCGCCTTGGTCAGTGTCTCCTCACAGCTCTGCACCCCCGGCTCCATGCGAATCGCGTAGGCGATGTCGCCCTGCAGGTGCTGGTTGAGTTCCACCAGAAAGTCGACGGTGTGGCGCTTGTCGCGCTTGATACCGGATAGCCACTGCGTCAGCTTGGGACCGCTCTCCTGCACCTCGAAATAGGGCGCCAGCTCCTTGCGCAGTTGCGGTTCGTACTTGAAAGGGGTGTGCTCGGCGTAGGGTTCAAGGAAAAAATCGAGGGGATTGATCGTCACCAGATCCGCCACCAGATCCACCTCGATGGCCAGCTTGTGAGTCTTCTTCGGAAAAACCACCCGTGCCAGATAATTACCGAACGGATCCTGCTGCCAGTTGATGAAATGATCCGCCGGTTCGATCTTCAGCGCATAACGATGCACCGGCGTGCGGGTGTGAGGTGCCGGGCGCAGCCTGATGATGTGGGGCGCTAATGAAACCAGTCGGTCGAAACGGTATTCGGTGCGATGGGTCAGGGAAATTGTGATGGCCATATAGGTTCAATGGTAGTCAAGCTCGCGGCGGCGTGCCATGAGATTCAATATGACAGCAGGCAGACACCTGATTAGAATGAGCGGCGTTGCAATTGTGTTTCATAACTCGAGGTACGCGTAACCATGACTTATTGCCTTGGCATCTGTGTCGATGACGGCCTGGTCTTCGCCAGCGATTCGCGCACCAACGCGGGCGTGGATTATGTCACCACCTACAGCAAGATGTACGTCTTTAATCCGGCGCCTGATCGTCTGTTCGTCATCCTCTCCGCCGGCAACCTGGCGACGACCCAGGAGGTGATGAACCACATTCAGCGTGATCTGGATCATCCCGGGCCCAACGGCAATCTGCTCGACGCCCGTTACCTCTTTGAAGCAGCCGACTACGTTGGTCGTGTCAGCCTCGAAGTGCAGCGTGAGCACGGAAATGCTCTCCAGCAGAGCGGCGTCAGCGGTGAAACGACGTTGATTCTCGGCGGCCAGATTCTGGGTCAGCCCCACGGGATGATGCTGATCTACCCGCAGGGCAACTACATCCACTCCTCGCTCGAAACACCCTTTCTGCAGATCGGCGAGAGCAAATACGGAAAACCGGCGCTGGATCGCATCGTCAAACCCGAATTGTCGCTGGAGGAGGGTGCGCGGTTGGCGCTGGTGTCGCTCGACGCGACGTGGCGATCCAACATCACCGTCGGCCCCCCCTTTGAAGTGGCAACCTACCGTAGGGATGCGCTGCAGATCGGTGAGTACCAAAAATTCGAGGCTGAGGACCCTTACCTCATTGCGTTGCGCGACAGTTGGAACGAGGGGATCTGCCTCGCCTTCAACCAACTGCCCACCCTGCCGTGGGAAGATGAGGCACCGGCCCCACTACCCACCGCGCAGATCGGTACGCTATCGAGCTGATTCGCCTAGAGCTGGCGCAGCACGGCCATCGGGGATTGGCGGAGTACCGATCCGCTCCCCCAGAGGCCGGCCAGGCCCACGCCGACACCCCCCAGCAAGGCGCCCCATACCGCCAACAGCACCTCGGGTCGATAAGCAAGATCGAGCACTTGATCGGCCAGCACCAATCCCACCAGCGCTGCGGCAAAGGCCGCCAGCAAACCGGCCAGCAATCCCAGGGTCACATACTCGCCCAACAGACCGAGCCGTAACTGGCCGCGCTTGGCACCGAGCGCACGCAACACGGCGCCCTCCTGCAGGCGCTCTTCCAGACTCGATTGCAGCGCCGCATAGAGCACCACCACGCCGGCAACGAGAGTGAAGAGGAAAACAAACTCCACCGCCTTGACCACCTGCCCGATCACGCTGCGCACCTGATTGAGGATCGCTTCGACGTCGAACACCGTGATGCTCGGAAAGTTGCGCACCAGATCGGTCAGCACGCCTTTGCGATCCGGCGGCAGATAGACGCTGGTAACGTAGGTGGCCGGTAGATCGGCCAGCGCGCTCGGGGTGGTCACCAGGAAGAAGTTGACGCGAAAGTTGTCCCACTCCACCGAGCGGATGTTGGCGACGGTCAGTTCCACCGGCTGATCGGCGACGCGGAAAACGAGGCGATCACCCAGACCGATGCCAAGGTTTTCCGCCATGCGCTGCTCGACCGAGAGCAACGATTGCGTCAGCTCATCCCCCCGCCACCAGCGACCGCTGATGATGCGGTTGTCCTGCTGCGGCTGCTCGGCCCACGAAAGATTGAACCCCTGTTGCAGCCAGTGCCGGCCGTGCTCATTGAGCCCCTGCCACGCACCAGCGTCAGCGCCGTTGATGCTGTCCAGCCGGGCGTGGCTCATGGCATGGAGGGATACGCCGACGATGCCCTGCTCGCCAAACCACTCGGTTACCGCACCCACCTGGCTAGGGGGAATGTTGATCAGGAAATGATTGGGCGCCTCAGGCGGTACCCGTTGCTGCCACACATCCAGGAGATCGTTGCGCACCACCGAGAGCAGGAGTAGTGCCATGATGCCGACACCGAAGGCCATCACCTGCACCACGCTGTCGGCGGGACGCCGCGCGATCCCCGCCAGACCAAACCGCAGCGCCACCCCCACGCGCTTGCGCAGCGGGGCCAGCAACCGCACCAGCAACCATGCACCGCCGCCCAGCAGCAGCAAGGTCCCCGCGGTACCGGCCAGCAGCCAGATCGTGAGCGGTGGATCGCGCGAGATCCACAGCATCAATCCGGCGAGGGCCAGGGCACCGAGTCCGTAGAGCCCCAGGGCCGAAAGCGGTGGCGCCCCCAGATCACGCCGCAATACCCGCAGGGGGGGGACTTGGCGCAAGCGGACTATCGGCGGCAATCCAAAGCCCGCCAGCGTCACCAGTCCGACAGCCATACCGAAGCCCACCGGACGCCACGAAGGGGCGGGCAGATCACCTCCCAGCAGATCCCCGAGGATGCCGGCGATGCCGGCCTGGCCAAGGTAACCGAGCAAACAGCCGACGGCGCTGGCCAGCACCCCCAGTCCCGCCAGTTTCACGGCATAGATGCCGAGTACCGTGCGTTGCGCCGCTCCCAGACAGCGCAACACGGCGGCGGTGTCGGACTGACGCTCGGCGTGGCGGCGTGCCGCGGCGGCCACCGCCACCCCGCAGAGCAGAACGCTGACGAGTGCCGCCAGACCGAGAAACTTGCCGGCCCGATCGAGGGCGGTCTGCAGCTGCGGGCGCGCTTCACTGACCGCCTCGAACCGCTGACCGTCGGCGAGACGCGGCTCCAGCCAACGGCGGTAACCTTCCAACTCCGGTTCCGATCCGGCGAGCAGCAGCCGATAACGCGCCCGGCTGCCGGGCTGGATCAGCTCCGTTGCCGCCACATCCTCGATGCGCATCATCACCCGCGGTGCGATGCCGAAAAAGCCGGTGGCCCGGTCGGGTTCATAGGCCAGGATGCGGCTCACGCGCAATGCCGATTCGCCCACCCCGACGGTATCCCCCATGGCCACATCGAGCAGCCCCAGCATGCGCGCCTCACTCCACAGCGTGCCGCGCTCAGGGGGACTCTGCGTCGGCACATCGGCGGTGTAGGGGGCGTCGCTGGCGCGCAGCGTGCCGCGCAGCGGATAGTCCGGGCCGACGGCCTTGATCTCGGCAAGCTGCGGTCGAGCGGCACCCATCACCACGCTGCGAAACTCCATGACCTGCTCGGTGCGCAGGCCACGCCGCCGCGCCTCGTCGATCCAAGCGGTATCGATCGGTGCTCTGCTGAGCACCACCCGGTCGGCTGCCAGCAGCGCGACGGCACGTTGTGCCAGGGCCTTTTCGACCCGATCGGTAAAGAAGCCCACCGAACTGACCGCACCCACCGCCACCACCAGGGCAAGGGCGAGAACCCGCACCTCGCCGGCGCGCCACTCGCGGCGCAACGCCTGCAGGCCCAGACGGCCAACCTTGCCGAAGGGCGCTGAAATCAGTTGGCGCATGCGGCCTCCGATGCGAAACGCCCATCGATCAGTTCAAGGGTGCGGTCGCAGAAATGGGTCAGGGCCGTGTCATGGGTCACCAACACCAGGGTGGTGCCATGTTCGCGGTTCAACGAAAAGAGCAGCTCGATCACCGTCTCGCCGGTGGCTCGATCCAGATTGCCGGTGGGCTCGTCGGCGAACAGCAGTTGCGGCTCGGTGACAAAGGCGCGGGCAATGGCCACGCGCTGCTGCTCACCGCCCGAGAGCTGCTGGGGGTAGTGATCGGTCCGTGCACCCAGTCCGACCCGATCGAGGATGGTTCGTGCCGTCGTTGTGGCGGCCGGGCGTCCGGCAAGTTCGAGGGGCAGCATGACGTTCTCCAACGCCGTAAGTCCGGCCAGCAGCTGGAAGGACTGAAAGACAAAACCGACCCTCTCGGCACGCAACGCAGCACGGCCATCCTCGTCGAGGGTGCCCAGATCCACCCCTGCCAATGAAACCCGTCCGCTGGTCGGGATGTCCAAGCCGGCGAGCAAACCGAGCAATGTCGACTTGCCGGAACCGGAGGGGCCGACGATGGCCACTGCCTCCCCCGCATGTATCATGAGGTCGATATCGTGAAGAATCACCAGATCACCGCCGGGCGCGTGCACTTGCTGGCCCAGCTTTTCCGCTTGCAGAATGGGCGTCGAGGAAATCTTTAACATGAGGCGATCGTTCCTTTTTCTTCTGCTGGTCGTGGTTGCGAATCCATTGCTGGCCCAGCCGGCAATACTGATTTTGGGCGACAGTTTGAGCGCCGGTTTCGGTATCGATGATAGCCGCGGCTGGGCCGCACTGCTGCAGCAACGGCTGCGAGAGCGCGGGTATCCCCATGCCGTCGTCAACGCCAGCATCAGTGGCGATACCACGTTGGGTGGCCGCGAGCGCATCGCGGGGACCCTCGCGCGCCACAAACCCCAGGTGGTGATTGTGGAACTGGGCGGCAACGACGGCCTGCGCGCGCTGCCACTCGACGAGATCCGTGCCAATCTCACGGCGCTGATCGAAACCGCGCAACACGCTGCGGCCAAGGTGTTGCTGATCGGCATACAGCTGCCACCCAATTATGGCAAGCGATACACCGAAGGGTTCCGCTCCCTGTTCCCCGAGTTGGCGCAGCAGCACAATACCGCATTGGTGCCGTTTCTGCTGGAAGGGGTGGCCGCGCAGCCGGGGATGATGCAATCCGATGGCATACACCCGACGCTTAGCGCGCAACCCCGCCTTCTGGACAACGTGTGGCCCCACCTCCAACCGCTGTTATGATCCTGCGACGTGAGCACCGCTGATCATCCCACCTGGCGCTTGCTCGACCGCCTGGGCAGAGCCGGTACGGATGCGCTCTTTGACCCCCGGCAGGATTCCAGTGAAAAAGAAGGTGCCTACCTCTGCTGTCGTGCCTGCTCGCATCGCGTCACAGAACTTGAGGCGCGCACCCGCCGCGCTGGACATCATCGGCATCGATTCATCAACCCCCAGGGACATCTCTTCGAGATCGGCTGTTTTGGGGACGCGGTGGATAGCCGATTGTACGGCCCCGCGATCGGCGAGCACTCCTGGTTCGCCGGTTACGCCTGGCGTATTGCGCTTTGTGCGGGCTGTGGAGTTCATTTGGGGTGGCGCTACGAGGGGACGGGAACGCCCTTCTACGGACTGATACTTGCACAGCTCGTCGAGTGCCGGGAGGGACGGCGGCACTGAGAAGAAGGTCACGGACAGCACTGGGCCGTGACCGTTAAATGATCTATTTCGATTTCACCTTCATAACAAGGACCCGATCATGCGCAGTGGATTCCTTCTCATCCTTGGGGCGCTGACTGCGCTTCCCGTCAATGCCGAACAGGCTGTCAGCGCAGCCCCAACACTATCGGCCGAACTACAGGCCATGGAAAGCCAGGCGCAAGGCGGGCGTATCGCCCGCTCCGCCTTCACCACCGGTGTCGTCGAACGTGAGCCCGTTGACAGCATCACCGAGCTGACGACCGCGATCGATCGCGTTTACTACTATACCGAGCTGCTGGGCATGGCCGGACAGAGCATCACCCATCGGTGGAGCTACAACGACGCGGTGATCGCCGAGGTGACATTCGATGTCGGTGGACCGCGCTGGCGCGTCTGGTCGAGCAAGAACCTGGTGCCCGGCTGGAGCGGGGACTGGAAGGTTTCGGTGGTGAACAGCGCCGGCGAGGTATTGGGCGGCAACCGCTTTGCCTATAGCGCTGCGCAATAGCCTACCGGTCGCACTCAAGGTGCTGTAGCGCCCAATACAAGACCCGTGCAACCCGCGGACGGATGAGTTCGTCCGCCTCCTTGCGCGTCACCCACCGAAACTCCTCGTGCTCCGGACGCCCCAGGTCGGGATTGACGGGCAGGCTGACCTCGCCGGCGGGCGCCTCGGCCAGGTAGTAGCGCGCCACCTTGTTGCGCCAATAGGGACCGGTTTCGACATACTCCTCCCCCCAGCGGAAGACCAGCTCCGTCAGCGTCGTCTCCTCGGCGACTTCACGGCAGGCGGCCTCGATCGGCGACTCCCCCGCCTCCACCAAACCCTTGGGAAAATCCCAGTGCTGGTAGGCACGCAACAGCAGAAAGCGAAGCTGCCCCGCCTGATGGCGAACGACGATGACACCGGACGATAAGGTTCTGGGAGGCATGAGAACTCCACGTTCCTCGACTCTTTGAGGTCGATATTCTAACGCGACTCTCGCCGGGGTCACGGCCACGAGGGAAAATCGTGGTGTCTCGACCCACCCTGCACTGGGTAATCCCCCGTAACCGAGTCGGGTTTGCCTATACTTATCGCAAGGCGATATCGTTGAGTGCATGTATACAGAGGAGGTTTGATGGCCGTATCCCGTCTTGCTGGTATTGAAGCCTGTGTGTTCGATGCGTATGGCACCCTGTTCGACGTACACGCCGCCGCCGCCCGCTGTCGTGATGCGCTGGGAGACGATGCCGATAAGCTGTCGACGTTATGGCGTGACAAGCAGCTTCAGTACACCTGGCTGCGCAGCCTGATGCAGCGCCATGCGGACTTCTGGCGGGTCACCGGCGATGCCCTGGACTACGCGCTCGCCGCGATCGGCCGCAACGATCCGGCATTGCGCGAGCGATTGATGGATATCTATCGCGTGCTCGATGCTTTTCCCGAGGTGCCACGCATGCTCGAGCGCTTGCGCGATGCCGGCATGAAGACCGCCATACTCTCCAACGGTGCTCCCGAGATGCTCACCGCGGCAGTCGATAACGCCGGCATTGGCGGACTGCTCGACGCCATTCTCTCGGTGGAAGCCATCGGCACCTACAAGCCCGATCCCGCCGTCTACCGTCTCGCCTCCGACAACCTCGGTGTTGCACCCGGGGCGGTCTGCTTCCTTTCGTCCAATGCCTGGGATGTGTGCGGGGCCGCCACCTTCGGCTTCACCGTGGTCTGGATCAACCGTAACGGCCAACCCCCCGAGCGCCTCCCCGGCGGCCCCGTGGTCGAGCTCTCCGATCTGACCGGTCTGCCCGATTTGTTGGGGGCATAAGTTCGAGGACCGATTCCGATGTGGAATCGAGGCCAGAAGGAAAACTTATACCCCTCATAAAACATGGATTGTTAGGGTCGAATCCCTTAGAATCGGTGCCCGCATTCGGCCGCCGATCCGGCCGACATCTCGATTTCTATCACTGCTGCAGAGGATCTACCCATGAAGGTATCCGTTCTTGGCGCGGCTGGCGGTATCGGTCAGCCTTTGGCATTGCTGCTGAAAAATTCCCTGCCGGCCGGCACCGAGCTGGCGCTCTACGATGTCAATCCCGTCGTTCCCGGCGTCGCTGTGGATCTCAGCCACATCCCAACCCCTGTGAAGGTGCAGGGCTACAAAGAGGACGAGCTGGAGGCTGCACTCGCTGGTGCCGACGTGGTGGTCATCCCCGCAGGCGTGCCGCGCAAGCCGGGCATGACGCGCGATGATCTGTTCAATGTCAACGCGGGTATCGTCAAGAAGCTCGCCGCCACCGGCGCCAAGGCCTGCCCCAAGGCCTGCTGGGCAATCATTACCAACCCGGTCAACTCCACGGTACCGATCGTTGCCGAGACACTGAAGAAGGCCGGCGTCTACGATCGCAACAAGCTGTTTGGCGTCACCACTCTGGACGTCATTCGCTCCAACACCTTCGTCGGTGAGCTGAAGGGTAAAAATCCCGCCGAGCTGGACGTGCGGGTAATCGGCGGGCACAGCGGCAATACTATCCTGCCCCTGCTCTCGCAGACGGGTTTCGATTTCACCCAGGCCGAGATCGAGGCTTTGACACCCCGCATCCAGGAGGCCGGCACCGAGGTCGTCGAGGCCAAGGCCGGCGGCGGCTCAGCCACGCTGTCCATGGCCGAGGCTGCAGCCCGTTTCACCAACAAGCTGGTCGCAGCCCTCAATGGCAAGGAGTCGGTGATCTGCACCTTCGTGCAGGTGGATAACCAGCCGACTGAATTCCTGGCCCTGCCGGTGCGCCTCGGCAAGGGCGGCGTCGCCGAGATCCTGTCTGCCGGTGAACTGAGTGCTTACGAGCAGAAACTGTTCGACGAGATGATCCCGACCCTGCAGGGGAATATCAAAAAGGGCGTCGAGTTCGCTCAGAACGGTTGAGTCAAACTCCATACCTCAAAAAAGCCGGGCCCTGCGTCCGGCTTTTTCCTGCCCTACTCCGCAGCGAGACGCTGTGGCCAATTGATCCCATGCCGGTCGCGGTCAGAATCCGGCACAGTTTCGACCGCCGCCAGCTTTTGCAGATAGGACTTGGGCAAGTGGTGGTCATGCCCGCCCGCCAGGATCAGTTCGCGGTACCAATCGAAGGGAGCAAAGGGTTGCGGCGCCGGCTCCGAGGCAAGGTAGGTAAAGGCCCACAGCGTTCCGCCCGCGTGATCGAGACAGACCGAGGCGCGATGATAACCCCCTTCAATGCGGTCCAACACCGGGAGCTCCTCAGCGGCAATGGCATAGATCACGCCGTGCACCACGTGGGATCGCCACCCGGTAAAATGCAGATCCGCCTTCGCCGAGCCATCGCCTCCAATCTTGCGAAACTGCAGCTCAAAGCCATATAGACATGCCGCCGAGACCCGCTCGGCCGAGGGAATACGGCCGCGCAGGCGCGGCCACCACAAATTCGAGCCGTAGGCGAAATAGCGCAACAGATGTTCAGATTTCATAGCCTTCCCACAACGCAATCCTGTTTCAAGCTTAGCGCTGGTTCTTGGCGGCTTCACGCTCCATAATCACCCCCTTTGGCGCAAGGGCCCAGTGTCACTCGGCAGGAGTTCCCCTCGATGAGTCCGATCTTCACCGACAATTCACTCTCTATCGGTAACACGCCCCTGGTGCAATTGAATCGCGTCATCCCCGCGGGTGGCGCGCGCGTACTGGCCAAGATCGAGGGTCGTAACCCTGCCTACAGCGTCAAGTGCCGTATCGGCGCGGCGATGATCTGGGATGCTGAAAAGCGCGGGGCGCTGAGTCCTGGCAAGACGTTGATCGAGCCCACCAGCGGTAATACCGGTATCGCACTCGCCTTTGTCGCTGCGGCAAGCGGCATTCCGTTGACCCTGACCATGCCGGATACCATGAGCATCGAACGGCGCAAAGTGCTTAGGACCTTTGGCGCAAATCTGCTCCTCACGCCGGGGGCGAAGGGCATGGCTGGAGCCATTGACGAGGCGGAACGGCTGACCGCCGAACAGCCTGACAAATTCGTTTTGCTCCATCAGTTCAACAACCCCGCCAATCCCGCAGTTCACGAACAGACGACCGGTCCCGAGATCTGGCAGGACAGTGATGGGGATGTCGATATCCTCATCTCGGGCGTTGGTACCGGGGGCACCCTCACCGGCATCTCGCGCTACTTCGAGAAGGTGCGCGGCAAGCCGCTGCATTCAGTAGCCGTTGAGCCCGAGGAGAGCGCCGTTATCACTCAGCACCTTGCCGGCGCCGAATTGAAGCCTGGTCCTCACACAATCCAGGGAATCGGCGCCGGGTTCATCCCCAAAACGCTGGATCTGGCCTATGTGGATCAGGTGGAGCGGGTAACCAACGAGGAGGCTATCGCTTTCGCGCGCCGTCTGGCCCGGGAAGAGGGCATCCTCGCGGGAATCTCCTGCGGTGCCGCCGTGGCAGTCGCTGCCCGACTGGCCGGCCTGGCAGAAAATCGCGCCAAAACCATTGTCGCCATCCTGCCGGATTCAGGTGAGCGCTATCTGTCCGGCACGCTCTTTCAGGATATCGAGTCTTGACTGCTGAGAAGCTCGCCGCTGTCCGCGATGCTCTCTCCTTGCGCTGCCGGCGTGCCTCTTTAACACCGCAGAGTCGACCACGGAAAAACCGTTCGAAAAGCTGCTTTACGCCAGTCGCTGGATCCTGGCCCCAACCTGTCCCGGGCTGAGCTTCACCCGGATTCGCTTTAGCGTTAAAAGAGTGAGGGCCAGCACCCCAGGCGTCTAGCGGGACGACAACAAAACCCGCTGCACCCAGTACCGAGGAGGGATTCCATTCCATAAGCGAGCGTGCCGATGCGCTGATTAATCTGCGCCCCATACGTTGTTTGGTGTGCGCCAACAGCCACGTCATCGGTTTCTCGCACATCGTCGCGACAGAATCCTCCGCCGATATCGATATCGGGGACCTGCGTCTGCGCTTTCACGGTGTAAGCAAAATGGCCCGCTCGCTGCTTGCCCGGTTGATACACATCGACTACGACCGAGAGATGGCTTTTGTAGCGCACCAAACCGGCGCGGCGGGACGATCGGATATTCTCGGGGTGATCGATATATCCCCCGCCCGTGGCACGAATGAAGCAGAGTTCGGTGTCATCGTACGCTCCGATCTCACAAGGGCAGCGGACTGGGACGACCGCTTCTGGAACGCATTATGCGCTATTGCCGTGAACGCAGCTTCGACACCCTGTATGGCCGGGTGCTCCCGGGCAACGAATCTATGCTCAAACTTGCCCGACGTCCCGTATTCCGCAGTACGCCGCTCCTCGACGAGGGCATGATCAAGATCTACCTGCAGCTAAAAGATGGCTCGACCACTCAGCGGCCGGTTCCCCGCGGCAGGATCAGGGGGCATGGTAAGGCGGGCTGAGTTCGTGCACGGCGTCGACCAGGACAGCCACGCGTTCGGGGTCGACGTATTGATGTACGCCGTGGCCAAGATTGAAGACATGCCCGCTTCCGTGACCGAAGCGTTGCAGGACATCCGCCACTTCTTCGCGGATCCGATCCGGCGCCGCATAAAGTACACAGGGATCGAGATTTCCCTGCAACGCGACACGACCGCCGACACGGTTCCGCGCCTCGTCGATATTGACCGTCCAATCGAGTCCCAGGCCATCGCAACCGCTGTCCGCCATCGTCTCCAGCCACTGGCCACCGCCCTTGGTAAAGAGAATGACCGGCACCCGGCGTCCGTCGGCTTCGCGCGCCAGGCCGGAGACGATCTGCTCCATATACCGCAACGAGAATTCATTGTAATTTCGCTGTCCCAACACCCCGCCCCAGGTATCGAACACCATCACAGCCTGCGCCCCGGCGGCAATTTGTGCATTGAGATAACCGGTGACCGACTGCGCCAATTTGTCGAGCAATTGATGCAGCAGGTGTGGCCGTTCGAAGAGCATCCCTTTGACGAGCGCATACTCCTTACTGGCACCTCCCTCCACCATGTAGGTGGCCAGCGTCCAGGGACTGCCGGCGAACCCGATCAGCGGAACACGCCCGCCTAACGCCTGACGAATTACCCTTACGGCAGCCGTTACGTACCCGAGCTCCTGTTCAGGATCGGGAATGCCCAATGATTCAACGTCGCGAGACTCGCGTATCGGTCGCTCAAAGCGTGGCCCCTCGCCTTCGGCAAAGTAGAGTCCAAGCCCCATTGCATCCGGGATGGTGAGTATGTCGGAGAAAAGTATCGCGGCATCCAGATCAAATCGCTCCAGAGGCTGTAATGTCACCTCGCACGCGAGTTCCGGTGTCTTGCAGAGCGTCAGAAAATCTCCCGCCCGCGCGCGGGTTTCACGGTACTCGGGGAGATAGCGCCCCGCCTGCCGCATGATCCACACCGGCGTTCTATCCACCGGCTCGCGCATAAGCGCGCGCAGCAGGCGGTCGTTATGGAGTGTACTCATGAAAACCAATCCGGAGGTTTAAGCCAGGAGAACGGAGAATACCGCCCACGGAATGATTAGTCGAGGCGTGCGGCCGTATTACGGGACGCGCCTAGCGATTCAGCTGCTCGTGCACGCTGGCGAAGGTGCGCGGCCATGGTTGCACACCGCGCAGTTTGCTTGCCAATTGATCGCGATCCTTCATGGCCTCTTCGCGACTTGCGTAATCGCCGTAGAAAAGCACGTGCCACGGTCCGCCTTGATGAGTCGTTTGCAGGTAGGCGACCTTGTTTTCCAGGTGATTCTCTTCGACAAAGCTCAACAACGCCCGCTCGTCCCGAACGCCTAGTAGCTGCAAGGTGTAACGGCCCGTCAAACGGGATAGCAGCCACTTCCTGTCAAGCATTGCAGGTCGCTTTTCATCGGTCACTGGTTGAGTCGATGGCTCCGGAACGGAAATGATACTTTCTTTGCCGGCGGCGATGGGCGGTTCAGTTTCCTTCTCCTGCGGTGCAGTCGCCAAAGGACGCGGTACGCTGTCAGTCCTTGCATCCAGGCTCGTGGCCGGCGCGATCAGCGCAGGTTCTTCCTCCGTAATCCGCTGTTCCATCGGAGTTGCGATTGCCCTCTCCACCTGCGGCAACCGGCCGATTACAGGAGGTGGCGATCGCGTTTCCGGCTCGGGTAGGGGCAGCGCCACCGGCCCCGACTTGAGGGTGACCATCCTGGATCTGTCATCGGAATCGAAAAGTTCGTTGATGGCACCCTGAAAAAGAAGGATCAGCAGCAGAACAACCGCCCCCCCTGCCAACAGCAGTGTGCGCGGCCTCATCCGCAACGCGGTCCACCGGCCCCGGAACCCGCTGCGAGAGGCATTTGCCGCTCCAGCAGTTCTGATCAGAGACTCGCTCTGCGCCAACAGCCTTCCGGGAATACCGCCGCTCGCGGCGAATGCCTTCTCAACGATTGCGGGGGGCAACGGTAGACTTTCGCCTTGCCCTGTCGCTGCGCAGTAATGCTCCATGAAGTCCCTGGTCTGCTCGACAGTCAACGGGGGCACATCCAATGTGTGAGTGACCTGCTGCTTGAGCGAACGTAGCGCCGGTGACTGGAGGCTCTCGTCGATGGTGGGTTCTGCAAACAGCAATACCCGAACCAGCTTTCCGTCTCCACCCCTAAGTTCAAAAATATGCAGTATCAAATCGAGTACGGGCGCAGCCAATGAGTGCGCATCATCGACGATCAATAACACCACCCTGCCGGCCTTCTGCAACGCCGTAAGCCGCTCCTCGATCACAGACTGCAACTCATCGATCGCGATACCTCGTATATCAAGGCCAAGTTGATTGCCGAAATCCGCCAGCAGTTGATCCCTCGTTGTCAGTGGCGTGGCGTCGATCTGGCATGCCATCCAGTGGTCACGCGCGCGCTCCAGAAGCTGGCGCATAAGTGCAGTCTTACCTGCACCGTGTGTGCCCTTGATCAGCAACAGCAGATCAGCGTACTCGGTGAGATGCTGCACCAAATCGAGTCTTTGCTTGAATGCCGGGGCCGGGAAGTATGGAATTGACATTGGATTGGTCAGTTCAGTTGGGCCGCTGGGAGATCGTTGATTCATCTGCTATACCGAACCTGTTCACTGCGCCCGCTGCTCCATACCCGACATGAATACAACTCGAAAACCTTTCTTGAGCTGCGTATCGCGTGATTTCAATACGGCCCTCTCCGCTTCCGCGTACTCTTTGAAGTGGTCTCGGCGATTCCGACCCCGCGCTCCCTGGTAACCCCACTCTCGTATCACCACCCAACCATCGAGCAGATCCTGCTGCAAAATCAGGTGACAGAACTTCAGGGCCTGACCTTCCACAAAGGGTGTTTGCATATAGATACGCATAAATTCAGCAAACTTATACCCGCGCCTGCGAATTCACGAGACGACGCTTTTCCAGGGCAGCGTAGCGGTCGGTCATACCGGCAATATAGTCAGCAATAACGCGCGCGCGACCGGCCGGACCTCTATTTTTCTCCTCACTTCTCACTTTTTCCAGCTCTGTCGGAGGCAACAGGTCCGGTTGTTCAATGAATCCTTTGAACAATGTCTCTATGGTGGTCTGCGCCTTTACACTCATACGTTTAATCCAATGGTGGCGATAAACCTTCCACAGAAGAAAACTTTTAAGTTTTTTCACCTCGATCTCAACATTCGAACTGTATCTCACCAGCGGTCCATCCTGTGACCTGACAACGTCCGGGTGATCCGGATCCAGCGCCGTCAGACACTGACGCGTCGCGTCCACGACATCTGTTATCAATGCGCTCAACATTCTGCGAACGCTTTCATGCGTGGATCGACGATCATTGAGGTCCGGGTACTTTTCTTTGACTTCGCCGTAAGCCTGCGAAAACAGCACGATATCGCTCAATGATGGCAGATCAATCAAACCGGCACGCAATCCGTCGTCGATATCGTGGCATACATAGGCCATCTCATCGGCAATGTTTGCAAGTTGGGCCTCCAGCGAGGGTTGCTCCCTGACCAGAAAACGCCGACCTACATCCCCCATCATCGTCGCATCCTTCGGGGAGCAATGCTTGAGTATCCCCTCACGAGTTTCGTAGCAAAGATTGAGGCCATCGAATTCAGCGTAGCGCTCTTCCAGAAGATCAACAATACGCAACGACTGAAGATTGTGCTCAAATCCGCCGTACTCGGCCATGCAATGGTTCAGTGCCTCCTGCCCGGCATGCCCAAAGGGTGGATGCCCCAGATCATGAGCGAGAGATATCGCTTCAACCAGGTCTTCGTTCAAACACAATGACCGTGCGACGGTGCGCGCAATCTGGCTGACTTCGAGAGTATGGGTCAAGCGGGTGCGAAACAGGTCTCCAGCGTGATTCACAAAGACCTGTGTCTTGTATTCAAGGCGTCGAAACGCCGCACTGTGGACGATACGATCACGCTGGTAAGCACTGCGTAATCGGCTGCCTGTTTCCGGATAACGGCGGCCACGCGAATTGCTTTCCTGGCACGCATAGGATGCCAACCCGCAGTTCGCAGGTTCCGTGATTACCGTTTGTGCAGGCGCTTTGGTCATCAGTCAGCTCAACCCGCCCCTCGTGACTTGCGATCGATTTTAGGGGCGCAGCTCCGCAGCGATGTTTTTACGCAAATCCTTTCGCGAAAGTTCTGAATACACCACACTGGTACCGATACCCTGAAGAAGTATCAGCCGCTGCACACCACCCATCACTTTCTTATCAACCGCCATAAGCTCGAGAAATTGATCAACCTCGATATCCACAGGAGGTGAGACAGGCAGTTTTGCCCTCCGGAAAAGACTCTCTATTCTTTCAACCTCGCCACCGGACAGCCATCCCATGCTTCTGGACTGCCGGGCTGCCATACAGGTGCCAGCAGCCACCGCCTCACCATGCAGCCAGGTTCCGTAGCCCAACGCTGCCTCAATGGCATGACCGTAGGTATGCCCCAGGTTGAGTAGCGCCCGCTGCCCCGCTTCACGCTCATCCAATGCAACAATTTCGGCCTTCATCCGGCAAGAATTTTCTATGGCCAGCACGAGGGCCTCTTTGTCTCGTGACAGCAGTTTTTCAATATTTGTCTCTATCCAACCGAAAAATCTTTCGTCCCGGATAAGTCCGTATTTGATTACTTCCGCAATCCCAGCCGCAAGCTGCCGGTCATCGAGACTCATCAATGTATCGGTATCCGCTATCACGCATTGCGGCTGGTAGAAAGCGCCAATCATGTTTTTACCCAACGGATGATTGACACCGGTTTTACCGCCAACCGAAGAATCGACTTGCGCCAGCAACGTCGTCGGTATTTGCACGAAGTTGACGCCGCGCTGATAGCAGGCCGCCGCAAAGCCTGCAATATCGCCAACGACACCGCCGCCGAGCGCTACAATGGTGCAACCCCGATCGAATTTCTCCTTCACTAAACAATCGAATAGCGTGGTTACAGTTTCAATGGTTTTGTACCGCTCTCCATCCGGCAGAACCGCCGTCCTTAGATCAAAGCTCGATAATGCGCTGCCTACGGTAGTGCCGTAGAGTGGATCGACAAGCGTGTTTGTCACCAAAAGTACTTGTTTGCCTTTTATATACAATGCCAATAAGTCGCTTTTTCCGATCAAGCCTGACCCTATAAAGATAGGGTAGCTACGTTCACCCAATTCAACATCGAAAGTTGTAACTTGACCCATTGAGGCGGCTGTCCATATTCAATTGAAAACATTACTGCGATGGCTTGTTCACGCGTTGAGGTTGATTAAGATTGCAGCTTCTCTATTCGCCTGACAGACCCGCTATTCCAGTATCGACAACTGGCAAGCATAAAAAAAGCCGGTGCGATTAAAATAACACCGGCTTTTCGAGTACTGCAATTCTCAGAATGGCTAGCGAGCGGTGAGGCTCTCCTTTAGGATTTTCGGTGTTACGAAGATCAACAGTTCGTTTTTCTTATCTTCTTCGCTAGTGCTTCGGAACAGCCATCCAACCACAGGGAGATTCCCAAGACCGGGAACTTTATTGACGTTCTTGGTTTTCACCTGCTCAAAGACGCCTCCGAGTACAACAGTTTCCCCATTATCCACAAGTACGCGGGTATTGATTTCTCGTGTATCCACGGGAGGCACCCCTAAAACACTTCGCGAGAAATCCGGATTATCTTTGTTCACAATCAGATCCATGATGACCCGATCATCAGGCGTAATATGCGGCGTAACCTTCAAGCTCAGTACCGCCTTTTTGAATGAAACCGTAGTTGCGCCACTTGAACTGGCTTCCTGATAAGGCACTTCCACACCCTGCTCAATCAAAGCTTCGTGCTGATCTGAGGTTATAACTCTGGGAGCCGAAATCACCTCACCACGCCCCTCCGCTTGCAGCGCTTGCAGCTCCAATTGCAAAAGTGTGCTGCCGATCTTTCCGATAGCAAAATGGAAATCTCCAGCCGGATTCGAGATCGGCAAGTTAACCTGATAATTTTCGTTTCCGGTATCAGCATCGACGATACCCGTCCCGCCTCCGTAATTGACATTACCGGTCTGCTGACCACCCAAAATCACCGTGTTGTTGTTAGAGGTCGTATTACGACTCAAGCCAAAGCGCACGCCAATCTCTTTGGTAAAATCGTTCAACGCAGTAACCACTCTTGACTCGATAAGCACCTGGCGCACAGGAATATCGAGCCTCGCGACAATTCTGCGAATGTCAGCGAGTTTGTCACCTGTATCCTGTACCAGTAGTGTGTTGGTACGAGCATCGATAGTCACAGCTCCACGGCTGGAGAGTAGTGAGTTTTCTTTGCTTTTAATGAGCTCTGCAATCTCCGCAGCTTTCGCGTAATTGATCTGTATAAACTCTGAGCGCAAAGGTGCCAATTCCGATATTTGCTTCTGGGATTCCAGTTCAAGCTTTTCTCGTGCGGCGATTTCTTCACTAGGCGCGATGAGCAGCACATTGCCCTCTTGCCGCTTGTCCAAACCCTTGGTTTTCAGAACGATGTCCAAAGCTTGATCCCAGGGGACATTGTTCAATCGCAAAGTTATGTTTCCTGATACCGTGTCGCTCGCGACCAGGTTCAATCCGGTAAAATCGGCAATCAGCTGAAGTACCGAGCGCACTTCTATGTCCTGAAAATTAAGTGACAGCCTCTCGCCTGTATAACCGAATTTTTCTTTCTTGAGCTCTTCTACTTCCTTTTTGGAGAGCGGCTTGAACTCCACCGTAAACAGATTCTCAGCCTGGTAGGCAAAATGATCGAACTCCGCCAATGGTGTTATAACCATCGAAACGCGATTCGCTCGAGAAAAAGTATCGATCGTCTTTACTGGAGTGGCGAAATCGATTACATCGAGACGACGCTCAAGTTCACCGGGTAAACTCACGTCGAGGAAATCAAGAACGACTTGTCCTCCCTCTGAACGCATATCAACAACCGTAGATGGATCAGATAGACTTACCTGAACTCGCCCCTCGCCATTTTCACCGCGTCGAAAATCGATGCTCTTGATCTGTCGCGGCCCTGCGCTCTCGGTTCTGGTGGTCATCACACCGGAGGGACGCGATTCTCTGGCAGATGCCACAGCGCCCGCACTAGCCAGGGTAATGACTACCTTATCTCCCTGCACGACGGTCTGATAAGGCACCAACGCCACCAGGTCGACAACAACACGTGTACGACCCATCGCTTCGACTGCGGTTACGCTTCGCGCCATTCCCACGCCGATGGTCTGGCTGCGTTTTGGCAGCTTGCTGCCGGTACCGGGAAAATCGAAGGCAATTCGCGCGGGATTATCCGTGGTAAAGCTACTCGGCGGCCTGATATCGCCATCCAGAGTCAGGACAATTTGAACGCGATCTCCCGTTAGCGCGGAGAACTCAATAGCGTTCAATGTTGCACCGTTGGACTCCGCTGAAGCAGAACTAATAGGCAATAGCGACAATGGTCCCAGCAAGACCGCACCAAAGAACGCGCGCCACACAGTTGAAAACGTCATATTCACTCGCATTATTGTCTCCCTTGGGGACCTGTTTATTGATCCCCACCAAGCGCGAGGGCGGCGTTACGTTCCTGCCAACCTCCAGCCCCATCCGGTATGATTTCTGTAAGCTCGACCTGATTGTCCGAAATACGTACTATTTTGCCGTGGTTCTGGCCCATGTAATTCCCCCCGACTACACGATGTATGGTTCCGTCATTGGCTTTAACGATGGCCCAGACCTTTTGTTCACGTTCCAGGGTACCCACCATGCGCAGCGAATCGAGAGGATACTCTTCGAGCAACTCGCGAGGCCTGTTGAAGTCCGGGGAGATCCCTCCGACAGAAGCGGACTGGCGTTCCGCTTCCTGTTGGCGCGTCTGTGGCTTGCTGAAGGGATCACGGAGATCGGCCACTGAGTAACTATGGCTCTGATAAATCTGTACTTCGGGTAACGGATCTATTCTTCCAGGATTACGCGCCTTGACTTGCGCGACATACTCTCGCAAATCATTTAACTCCGCCGATTCGCACGCGGCCAATCCCAGAGCAACAATGGACACCAGACAAATATGGCCAATACGGAGACCAGTACGAACGGTCATTTGGTCTCCTCCTCTAGATACCGGTACGTTTTGGCGGTGGCCTGCATGGCCAATCTCGTACTATCTTTCTCGTCAGGCGTAATCGTAATATCGTGGATAGTGACAATACGTGGGAGCGCTGCCAGGCCGCTAACAAAGCCGCCAAACTCGTGATAGGTGCCCACTACTCGGAGTTCAATCGGCAGTTCGGCATAAAACTCACGCGGTTGCTCACCGCTTGGTTTGAAGAGCTCAAATTCCAAACCGTTGGCTAAGCCGGTTTGTGAAACATCGACCAGCAGATCGGCAACCTCGGTTTTGTCGGGCAATTGTCTTAACATCGCGCCGAACGATTGTTTCATCACTTCGAGCTGTTCTTTGTAGAGCTGCAGATTTGCCGCCTTGCTCTGCTTCGATTCAAAAGTTTGCTTCAGCCCAGACTCTCTTGCTTTAGCGCTATCGAGCTCAACAAGCTGATCCTTATTGTGAAACCAGTAACCGGCAAAAAGCAGTGCCCCGAACATCAACACAATGACGATTGCCCGACCGGCAACGGGCCAATTGCCAATGTCTTTAAAATCCAACTCATTAAGTTTACTGAGGTCAGGCATCTTCATTTGGCGTCCTCCGCCTGCTCTTCAGCAATTATCGTCTGCTTTAGATGTAGCTTGAAGCTAGCAGCACGCTCACGATTTTCTCCGGTGGTCTGAATGATCTCCAAACGTGGATTCTGCAGCCACTCCGACTTGTCGACGTTACGCATATACGCCGATACCCGCGCATTCGATTGGGCAATTCCCTCCAGCGTCAATTCCGGGCCCTTCTGGCTTATTTTGTTGAGATATACTCCGTCTGGTAGTGTTTTAACCAAATCATCAAAAAGGTGAACGATCTGCGGGCGACTGCGTTGCAGCTCTTGGATTATCTTCATTCGTGCCAGGAGATTCGCTTTTGTTTTCTCCAGTTCTCTAATCTCGAGTATCTGTTGATCGACAATGCGTATCTGCTCTTCAAGAAACGTATTACGTCTGTTCTGGTCTTCAATCAGACCACTGATGAATATGTGCACGTAGACAAGTACAAGGCCGGCGAAAACCGCGGTCCCAGCCGCAATAAACGCGAACTGCTTCTGTCTGGCTTTGCGGGCTTCTTCGCGCCATGGAAGTAGGTTGATTCTTGCCATATCAGTCGAAGCTCCTCATAGCCAGACCGCAAGCGATCAACATGGAGGGAGCATCATTGGCCAGGTGCTGCGGGTTCACCCTCGACGCCAGGGACATATCAGCGAAAGGATTGGCTATCGAAGATGTGATACCGGTCTTTCGGGTAACCAGATCGTCGACGTCCGGGATGGAGGCGCTGCCCCCCGCGAGTACGATGTGATCCACACTGTCGTATTGGCTGGAGGAGAAGAAAAACTGCAGTGAGCGGCTCACCTGCTGACCCATCGACTCCTTGAATGGCTCAAGGACTTCCGGTTCGTAGTTGTCTGGCAGACCTCCCTGCTTTTTGGCCAGTCCCGCCTCTTCGTAAGAAAGGCCGTAACGGCGCTGTATCTCTTCGGTCAGCTGCTTTCCACCAAATACCTGCTCACGGGTATATATACTCTTCATCTTGTGCATCACGTTGAGCGTTGTCATGGTTGCACCGATATCTACTATGGCAACCGTGCGGTCATCGGCGAACCCTGCAATTTGCCGGGCCAGCAGCGGGAAGGCGTTCTCCATGGAAAACGCCTCAACATCGACCACCTTTACCGAAAGGCCGCCCATCTCGGCAGCGGCAACCCGCGTTTCAACATTCTCGCTACGTGAGGCGGCCAAAAGCACATTGACCATATCCGGGGTATTTTCATTCTCCCCCAGCACTTCGAAGTCAAGATTGACCTCCTCCAGTGGATAGGGGATGTACTGATCGGCTTCCAACTGAATCTGGGCCTCCATCTCGGTCTCACTGAGGGAAGCTGGCATCGTGATAACCTTGGTGATCACCGCCGATCCGGCGACGGCCACCGCGCAGAGCTTGGTGCGAGTACCCGCACGCTTTACGGCCCGTCGAACGGCCTCGCCGACGGCTTCCACATCGGAGATGCTCTTTTCCACAACAGAGTTGGGCGGTAACGGCTCAACCGCATAGGCTTCAACTCGATAGCGGGATCCGCTCAAACTCAGCTCGAGCAGCTTGACCGCCGTGGAACTGATATCCAACCCGATCAGCGAGCTGGATCCTTTCCTGAAGAGGTCAAACACCATCTTTTTCCTTTTTTAAATTCGACGGTTACAGGGATTATATGCCCTGTTACATTAAATACCACGGTCAACTATATATCAATAAATGAGCGAAGGAAATACGGTTCATGTCACAATTGGTTAAACCGTATACTTGTTCTTAACCGTACTTCCCAGATGGATCTCTCCTAAATACTCTTTTCATGAAAACCGCTCTTCGCTTGCTGCGCCTGGGTCTTATCGGCGCCTTCGCCACTTTTATAATAGGCGTCATCGGTACCGGGGCGACATATCTGTATATCGCCCCGCAACTCCCTCCTATTGAGAGTTTGAAGGAGGTTCGCCTCCAGGTTCCCCTGCGCGTCTTCACTCGGGATGGGGGGCTCATCGCCGAATTCGGGGAGAAGCGCCGCTCTCCACTGGCATTAAGTGAAATTCCCCGGCCAATGATCAATGCCTTCCTCGCCGCCGAGGACGACCGCTTCTTTCAACACCCCGGCGTGGACTATCACGGCATTGTCCGGGCAGCGCTTCAACTTATCGCCACCGGTGAGAAACGCCAGGGGGGAAGTACCATAACCATGCAGGTGGCACGCAATTTTTTCCTCTCATCTGAGAAGACATTTCTCCGTAAAATCAAAGAGATATTTCTTGCTCTAAAGATTGAAAGGGAGCTTAGCAAAGAGGAGATACTCGAACTCTATCTAAATAAGATCTACCTTGGCAGTCGTGCCTACGGCGTCGGAGCCGCAGCACAGGTCTACTACGGCGTGAAAACCGGGGATCTCAGCCTGGCGCAGGTCGCGATGATCGCCGGCCTGCCCAAGGCCCCCTCCCGATACAACCCGATTGCCGACCCCGAACGCGCCACCCAACGCCGCAACTATGTGCTGGGGCGTATGCGAAGCCTGGGCCACATCAGCGAAGAGGAGTACCAACACGCCAGCAACCAGATCGACGACGCTCGCTCCCACGGGCTTGTGGTCGAGGCAAGCGCCGCTTACGTCGCCGAGATGGTTCGCGCCGAAATGGTAGCCCGGTATGGCGAGGACGCCTACGTCAGCGGCTACCGTGTAATCACCACGCTGGATCCGGTCGAACAGAAGGCCGCCGTTTCTGCGCTGCGTGAATCACTCCTGGAATACGATCGACGCCAGGGATATCGAGGCGCGGAGAGGAAACTCACGTGGGAGGGAGAATCCAACGAGGCGGGCTGGGATCAAATCCTCAACGAAACCCCGGTGCTTGGTGAACTTGTTCCGGCCATCGTCGTTGGCGTCGAAGGCAAGAGTGCCTCCGTCTATCTCGGGAATCGCACTTATGCCGAGCTCGGGTGGAGTGGCATCGAATGGGCTCACCCCAAGGCCGGCCGGCGCGCCAAGGATGACGCCACCCTTTCTGCAGCAGAGGTGTTGAGTCCCGGTGACGTGATTCGCCTGCAACGCACCGGGGATACCTGGGTGCTGGCTTCGATCCCTGAAGTCGAGGGCGCGCTGATAGCGATAGCACCGCGCGACGGTGCGATAACCGCACTCGTGGGCGGTTTCGATTTCGCACGCAGCAAATTCAATCGCGCGGTCCAGGCCGAGCGCCAGCCTGGCTCCAGTCTCAAGCCGTTCATCTATTCGGCGGCACTCGCCGAAGGGTACACGGCGGCGAGCATCTTCAATGATGCCCCCGTGGTGGTTGATGATCCAGCGCTGGAGACCACGTGGCGGCCGGAGAACTACAGCGGCCGGTTCTATGGCCCGACACGACTCCGCGAGGCCCTGGTCAATTCACGCAACCTGGTTTCGATACGTGTGCTGCAGTCGATTGGTGTCGGACCGGCGATTCGACACCTTCAAAAGTTCGGATTGCCTGTCGACCGATTGCCCCGAGATCTATCGCTGGCGCTGGGTAGCGCAACCGTTACCCCGTTGGAACTCGCTACGGCGTACACCGTATTTGCCAACGGCGGCTACAAAATCGAACCCTTCTTTATTCAAAGAATCGAGGACATGGATGGGAATCCTCTGTTCGAGGCTGATCCGCCGATCGTTTGCGAAGAGTGCGAAGCCAGGCGCGCAGCAACCGATTCGCAGGCACCTCAACCGCTCCCGCCGAGCGCTGCGCCTGAAGCCGCCGCTGAGGCAGACCAGCCCCGCCTCGCACCGCGGGTGCTGGATGCACAGAACGCCTACCTGATGTACACCATGATGCGCGATGTGATTCGCCGCGGTACCGGGCGACGGGCCCTGGCGCTCGGGCGTTCCGATATTGCCGGCAAGACCGGCACCACCAATGATCAACACGATGCGTGGTTCAGCGGCTTCAACGCCCATCGTGTCGCCATTGCCTGGGTAGGCTACGACAACGTCCGCTCTTTGGGCGAGCGTGAAACCGGCAGCCGGGCCGCACTCCCGATTTGGATCCGTTTCATGGAGCGTGCCCTGGCCAATACTCCCGAAGCTGTTCTTGAGCAACCCCCGGGGTTGATCAGCGCGCGCATAGACGCGGAAACGGGTTTGCTTGCGAGAGCCAATGCACCCAACGCTGTCTTCGAGCTGTTCAGCGAAGGTCAGTTACCAGAGCGCGCACCGGAAACGGTGACAACCACCCAACACAGTGATACCCCCCAGCGCACACCACAGCGGGAGGTTTCAGAGCAGTTGTTCTAGAGTATCGCTCCTCATGCCTGCACACTCATCACCCAACAATCAACGGCTCCGGCTGAGCATCGCACAGGAAGCTGCGCGCATTCTTGCTGAAGAGGGCACACGCGACTATCACGCTGCCAAACTCAAAGCCGCCGAACGTCTGGGCATCATAGAACGCGGCCATCTGCCTAAAAACTCGGAAATAGAATCTGCACTGATTACCCATCAGCGGCTGTTCAAAACAGACGTGCAACCCCATGAGTTGCTGCTGATACGGCAGACATCCTTACAGCTGATGGATCTGTTCGCCTGCTACGCACCGCGCATCGTTGGTCCGGTGCTACGCGGAACCGCCGATCGTCATTCCGTGATAGAACTTCACCTCTTTTCCGATGTACCCGAAGAGGTCGCCATCTTTCTAATGGAACAGCGTATCCCCTATCAAACCAGTGAACGACGCTGGCAGATCGGCGGCCAGATCTGTTCCTATCCCGCATTTCGCTTCCATAGCGGTGACTATGCAACCGAGTTGACGGTCTTCCCCATCGATGGCTGCCGACAAGCCCCTCGCTGCCCGGTCGAACAACGCCCCATGCAACGCGCCAGTCGTGACAAACTGGCCGAGCTGTTGGATACCTGAAAAAAACCGATGGCTATGATGCCATCGGCCTTGTCGTACTCCTTTGCCCGCAACAGTGAGCTTAGCTGCGCTTTTCTACCGGCACGTAATCGCGTTTGGCGGCGCCGGTATAGAGCTGACGCGGACGACCGATGCGGAACTCCGGATCCGCGACCATTTCGAGCCAGTGCGAAATCCAACCTGCGGTACGGGCAATGGCGAACATGACCGTAAACATGGTGGTAGGAACACCCAGGGCCTTATAGATAATGCCGGTATAGAAATCGACGTTGGGGTAGAGCTTGCGTTGCACGAAATACTCGTCCTCCAAAGCAACCTCTTCGAGACGCATGGCGATCTCCAACAAAGGTTCATTCCGCACACCCAGCTTCTTGAGCACTTCGTGGCAGTACTCGCGGATCACGGCGGCGCGAGGATCATAATTCTTGTAAACGCGGTGGCCAAAGCCCATCAGGCGGAACGGATCGTCCTTGTCCTTGGCCTTGGCGACATACTTGTCGATGTTCTTCACATCGCCGATCTGATTCAGCATACGCAGTACCGCTTCGTTGGCACCGCCATGGGACGGCCCCCACAGCGAAGCGATGCCGGCGGAAATACAGGCAAAGGGATTGGCACCCGAGCTACCGGTGAGACGCACCGTCGAAGTCGAGGCGTTCTGTTCATGATCGGCGTGGAGGATAAACAGAATATCCATGGCACGCTCCACGACCGGGTCCACCTCATAGGGCTCGCACGGGACCGAGAACATCATGTTTATGAAGCTCCCGCAGTAGCTCAGGTCGTTGCGCGGATACACCAGTGGTTCGCCGACACTGTGCTTGTAGCACGCCGCTGCGATGGTGGGCATTTTCGCGATCAAACGGTGAGCCGCTATCTTGCGATCATACGGATTATTGTAATCCGTATGATCGTGGTAAAAGGCCGAAAGCGAGCCCACCACCCCGCACATCATCGCCATCGGGTGAGCATCGTGATGGAAACCGTGGAAGAAATTCTTCAGGGTTTCATTGATCATCGTGTGACGACTAATAAGATGGGAGAAAGATTCGTACTCGTCCTTGGTAGGCAGTTCGCCGTTGAGCAGCAAATAGGCCACTTCGAGAAACGAGCTCTTGGCAGCCAACTGCTCTATGGGATAGCCGCGATACAGGAGCGTCCCCACATCGCCATCGATATAGGTGATACTGCTGCGGCAGCTGGCAGTGGCAACGAAGCCAGGATCGTAGGTGAAATAGTCGAGTTCCTTGGGTAGCCTGGAAACGTCCACTGTCTCGTTACCATGCGTGGGGGTGTAGATCGGTAGCTCAACACTCTTGCCATTGCCATTATCGGTGACCGTGACGGTACGATTTGTCATCCGGGATACCTCCTCGTTGCTAAAGCTCAATGGCCGCCGAAGTACTTCGCCATGCCAGGCGCCCTCCGGCAGCTATGCGGTCGCGCACCCCTCCGCCTGCTTGCGGTTCTACGGGACGATGGGGTTGGGTCGCCGATTACAGCCACAAACCGATGCGACTGCAGAAAGATGCTGATACAGAAAGTAGCGGATTATATAACAGGCGCGAATAGAGTCATTAACTTTTTGTATCGGGTCCGGATCGACGCCCTAAGCCACTGATCTTGAAAGCTACGTCGCAACCCGGAACTACGGGTTACCGTATCACCTTCAGCCACTGGCCCACCCTGGGCTCTCTATCAGGATAAAGCTTGTTAAGGAGGCGCAGCTGGTCGGCCATATCGCCAGCCTGATCGGCCTCCTTCGCCAAACTCGCTATCGATTGCGGACTTTCGATTCTGATAAGGTGCAGTCGCTGCGCCTCCGCGAGCGGTTGCTCTTCGTCCCTTAAAGGTCGCAGGCTGAACATCGTTTCCCGAATGGCGGCAGCATAGTTGCCGGGCCAAGGGCTGGGATCCACCGCCGCACTGATCTGCAAAACCGTGGATCCGACAATCACAATCGCCACCCGGGCATCGCGAACGCCAAAAGGCGTATTCAGGGTTACGGTTGCTCCGTGTCCTCGCCGGCCGTGACCTGCGATTTCAAACTCATGCGCGAATCGCGCGCCCCGCATCTGCTCGTGCAGCAGCTGTACCGGACTCCGATCCGCCTTCACAGCGAGCGTCTCCAGCTGCACGATAGCATCGCGGCCCGGCGCCACCGCTATGAGACGCTTCCGCCTGTTCTCGATCCGCCAACCCTCGGGCAACACCGCGACGATACCCAACTCCCGGTGGTAGTAGCGATGCTTGCGCACGATACCTTGCGCCGCGCTGTCACCGAACACCAGGCCATCCAGAACCCGCAAAAAACCAAGATCATCCCCCGCCGGGGCTCGGGATGCGCGCAGGGTTTGCGCAGCACCGATCACCTCCTGCAAGCGGCGATCATTGTCGGGGTGTGTCGCAAAAAGTCCATGATAGACCTGCGCCGGGCGCCCTTCGGCTTTTGCCTGGCGTACCTCGTGCAACTCCTGGTTCTTCAGAACACGGATAACCTCGAGCATCGCCTCGGGTTGATAACCTCCTGCAGCCAGATACTCCGCGCCAAGTCGGTCGGCCTCGAGCTCATGATCACGTCCATAACCTCTGACCAGCGCAGTACCGGCGAAACTCACCAGTTCCTGGCCTCCAGGATCGGTTTGCGCGCCAACGATGGCGCCGAGCAGTCCGGTTACCGTCGAGGCACTATGCTGTCGCACCGAATGCCGCGCTGTTACATGGCCGATCTCATGCCCGAGCACTGCCGCCAGCTCATCTTCACTGCCTAAATAAGCCAAAAGGCCACGCGTGAGATAGATATACCCCCCGGGGAGTGCAAAGGCATTAACCTCCGGGGAATCGAGCAACGTGAATCGAAAATTGAGCTCACTGCGGTGACTGACGCGTGCCAGACGCTGGCCAACCCTCTCCATCAGACCTTGAACAGGCGCATCCTGGTATACGCCGTACTGGGCAAGAATCTGCTGATGGTAGCGTGCACCCAGCTGACGTTCCGTTGCCTCCGACATGAGCACGAAATCCGCATCACCGGTGACCGGGTTGATCGCACAGCCGCCCATGCTCAGCATCACGGCCAGTAACCAACTGCAACGAAATCCCCTGATAGACATCTGAAGCTCCCTGATCGGCTACTCCCGTGCCTGACTGGCGGTCAGCACTTCCAGATCATTGGGATGTTTGAGATTCATCCGTAAGCGCCCACCTTGCCCGCTGACCCAACCCCTCACTTCCAGTTCGAGTCCTTGTAAAGCGTGAAAATTCCAGTGTCGAAAATGGGGCAGATATCGCTTATCGATGCGCACCCCCAAACGACCGATTTGCAGCCATAAGGCACTACGGCTGAACCCGATTCGATCAAGCCTCCCCTTGACCCTCATGAATCCCGTCGCGCGCGTTTCGAGCACCCCGGCATCACGTGCGCCGTAGTAGGCATCCGCCCATACACCCCGCCTGCGGGTGCGCGCTTCCTGCTCCGCCAGACGGTAACAATCCTGCAGCGCGAGATTGGGCGGTACGGCGATGGCCAGCCCCCACCCATCCTGGATCAGGCGGGCGCTCAGGCTGGCTCCGTCCGGAAGAAACACATGCGCAAGCAGCCGTCCGTATCGATCCTGTAGCTCACTGTCAAAATCCAGCGCAATACGATTATTCCCGCTTGCCAGGTAGCCGATGAGGGCGGCACGGGCAGCGTCAGCCAGGGGTTCAGCAACCCGCCCCTCTTTTGCTCGTTCCGGCGTGTTGACGCCGATAAAGCGCACCTGGCGACCGTCAGTCAGAAGAACGCTATCGCCATCGATGACCTCGCGAACCTCTGCGATCAGATCATAGGCATCGCTTGTGCATTGCGAATCCTGCCCCCAAGCGGATGCAAACGCCAGGGCCAAAAAACAAAAGGCGCTCCCAAGGAGCGCCTTTTGTGCGAATCCACTGAGCGTAACCGGCATTATTTATTGCGCGTACCGTACTTCCGACGAAATTTATCGACGCGGCCAGCCGTATCCACGATCTTCTGCTTGCCGGTGTAAAAGGGGTGACACGCGGAGCAAACCTCTATATGCAGATCATGCCCGGCCGTCGAACGCGTTTGGAAACTGGTTCCGCAGCTACAGGTGACCGTGATCTCGCTGTAGGCGGGATGGATGTCCGGCTTCATGGCTGAATACCTTCTATGGGCTCGAAATTCAACGAGCCCGCAATCATACGGATTTTGAATGGTGGCGGCAACAACAGACTCAACCACGCGGCAATAAACGAATGATCTCGGCACTCTGCGGTGGTCGTGCGCCTTCCGGTCCGGCCCCCAGCTGATTCAGTTTCTCGGCCAAACCACCTCGTCCCACCAGCGAATCCCACATCATGCCGTATACCGAGAGGCACCCTACCATGGGAGTTCGCGCCCGTTTGCGAACCTGGTCGATTCGCCACTGCAGACACCACATCCGTGCTCGACGTTCCTGCGGAACACGTTCGATCAAGGCTTGCACCGTTGCGTTGCGACGCTCCTCAAATGCCGCCGGATCGCGTGATGCCAGATCTCTCCACGCGTTGAAATCGAGACTGCCGGTACCGGGCTTCTGCATAGGCATGCCTCCCCGTTAGACATTGGCATCCATATCAACCTCAACTTAGCACAACCGAATGAACCAAATGGGTACCGCGGTTCTTGTGTCGCTGTTCAAGTTAGCCGAAATCGCTCCCGTCCCTTCTTATCAAACAACGCTAAGTCAGTGACTGCAATGATAAATGGAGATTATCCACAGAATCTGTGGATAACTTTGTGGATGAATTGACGACAACCACTCCTCGGAGGCTTGGCGATAGGTTTGCTGTCAGACTGGTCAAAAAGTAGTCAATTTGTAATAAACGATTAAAAACAACATGTTAACAAGAGGACAACAAAACATATTGTGATTCAGGCGTCCGTCGGTCCGGCACACGTCAAAAACGGCTGTCCTGTGCATAAGGGGATCATAAGTGTTTGATAAGCCGACACCTCAAGGCCCTATGCCTGCTCCATGACGAATCGCTCGAGAAGCGTATCCAGGTAGCGCAACCCCAGTGCGGTAGGCCGCAGCGAGGCACCGTCCACGGCCAGCAGACCATCGCTGACCGCCTGCTGACAGATCCCGGCGATCCCTGCCGCTGCGCTACCCGTGCGTTCCTCGAACAGTGTTACCGGAAACCCTTTGACCAGGCGCAACGCGTTCAGCATGAACTCCACGGTGATGTCGGCCGGCGTATCCAGAACGGTCCGCGTCACCCCCGATTCCCGCCCCGCATGACGCAGATACCCGTTGGGGTTGGAAACTTTGACGGTCCGCAGGTAGCGTCCCTCCGCCAGCGTTGCCTTACCATGCGCGCCGGCGCCTATCCCCAGGTAATCGCCAAACTCCCAATAGTTACGATTGTGCCGGGAGGGGCGGCCACGGGTATAAGCCGATACCTCATACCGATCGTAGCCCGCTTCTGCCAGACGGGTGACACCCTGCTCCTGGAAGCGCCAAAGGAGATCGTCCTGCGGCAGCCTGGGGGGGCGGCGCCCAAATGCTGTGTTGGGCTCGATGGTGAGCTGATAGTAGGAGAGATGTTCGGGCGCCAATGCGATAGCCTGATCGAGATCGCTGCGCGCCATGATCAAATCCTGTCCGGGCAGGCCGAACATGAGATCGAGGTTGAGATTCTCGAAACCGGCCGCCCGCGCATCCTCCACCGCGATCAGCGCCTGGCGCGCATCGTGTATCCGCCCGATACGCCCTAGCAGATCATCGTTGAAACTCTGCACACCCATCGAAAGCCGATTGATCCCGATGGCGCGCAAAGCACCCAGATACCCGGGCTTTACGGTCCCGGGATTAGCCTCGAGGGTGACTTCGGCGGCGGACGCGACCGGTACACAGTTGCGAATCGCCTCCAGCAGCCCCTCGTAGAACTCCACCGACAGCAGGCTCGGGGTACCACCGCCAATGAACACGGTCTCAACCGTTCGTCCATCGGCAAGCGCCCGATCGAACTCGAGATCACGGCGTAACGCCAGCAGGTACTCGCGCTCGGGTAGCGGCCCCGGTGCGGTATGGGAGTTAAAGTCGCAGTAGGGGCACTTTTTCTCGCACCAGGGGATATGTACATAGAGAGAGAGTGGAGTCACCGCCCGATGCGCAGTCGGCCATCCCGTCAACGCAGCGGTTCGTGCTGCAGTCGAGTGTAAAATTTCTGCAGCGCCTGTCCGCGATGACTGAGGCGATTCTTCACCTCGGGTGCCAACTGTGCCGAACTGCATCCCTGCTCCGGGACGAAGAAGAGCGGATCGTAGCCAAACCCGTTTTCGCCCTGCGGAGCACGCAGGATGCGGCCTTCCCAGGTCCCCTGGAAAATCCACGGTGTGGGGTCGTCGCCATGGCGCATCAACACCAGCAAACACTGGAAACGCGCCGTGCGCTGCGCGTCCGGCAATCCGGCCAGTTTCGTCAGCAACCTGGTGTTATTGGCCCTGTCGTCCCCAGGAACGCCGGCATAACGGGCCGAGTAGATCCCTGGTGCCCCCTGCAGGGCATCCACCTCGAGGCCTGAATCATCCGCCAACGCCGGCAGGTCTGAGATCTTCGCCGCTGCGCGCGCCTTGAGGATGGCGTTCTCAACAAAGGTCAATCCGGTCTCGTCCACTTCGGGCACGCCAAACTCCGACTGCGGCACCACTTCCACGCCCAGCCCATCCAGCATCGCGCCGAACTCACGCGCCTTGCCGGCGTTATTGCTGGCCAGGACGATTCGCGTCATGACGTCCCCTCGGCCAGGGCCGTGCGCTGCTCCTCCAACAAAGTTTGGATCCCGCCCACCGCAAGGTTCAACATCGCATCCAGTTCTTCGCGACGGAAGGCATGGCCCTCCGCGGTGCCCTGCACTTCAATGAAGGCGCCTGCGTCGTTCATAACGACGTTCATATCCGTTTCGGCATCGCTATCCTCGGCATAGTCAAGATCGAGCACCGGCACCCCGTGATAGATCCCCACCGACACCGAGGCCAGAGCGCCGTGAATCGGATCGCGTTTCAGGAGTCCCGCTTGGCGCAGACCGTTGACCGCATCCACCAACGCCACATAGGCCCCGGTAATCGAGGCGGTGCGCGTCCCGCCATCGGCCTGGATCACATCGCAATCGAGCGTGATGGTCCGCTCACCCAGGGCCTGCATATCGAGCACGGCGCGCAGCGAGCGCCCGATCAGGCGCTGGATCTCCATGGTGCGGCCGCCTTGACGCCCCCGTGCCGCCTCGCGCGCCATGCGTTCACCGGTCGAGCGAGGCAGCATGCCGTACTCGGCGGTTACCCAGCCGCTGCCCTTGCCGCGCAGAAAGCCGGGTACCCGCTCCTCCACCGTGGCGGTGCACAGCACCCGTGTGTCACCAAACTCCACCAACACCGAGCCCTCGGCGTGTCTTGTATAGTGGCGGGTGAGGAGCACGGGACGCAATTGATCAGGGGCACGGCCACTGGGTCGCATATCACTTCCTTCGCTGTTATAAATAGGCGCGATTATAGCCGGTTGAGGGAACCGGCCTCGAACCCCGGGACATTCCACCTATGATACGCAGCATGACCGCCTTCGCCCGCCAGGAGTTGCGGGCGGACTGGGGCACACTCACTTGGGAGCTGCGCACCGTCAATCACCGTTATCTGGAGATCTCCACACGCCTGCCGGAGGAGTTCCGGGTGCTGGAGCCGGAGATTCGCGAGGTGGTCAGCACCCGTCTATCACGCGGGAAACTGGAGTGTAACCTGCGATTTCAGCAGGCGCCCGGCGTCACCCCCGAAGTGGATGTCGACCAGGGGCTGGCCCAGGCCCTGGTGGAGGCCAATCAGTTGATCGAGGAGCTGCTTCTCAACGCCGCGCACATCAATCCCATGGAGCTGCTGCGCTGGCCCGGCGTATTGAGCCTCAAAGGTCCTGATCTTGAACCGGTTTTCGATGAAGCCATCCAGAGTCTCACCAGCGCCCTGGAAGAGTTGATCACCACCCGTGAGCGCGAAGGCGAGCGCATCAATGCAGTCATCAGTCAGCGCTGTACGGCGATGCGCGATCTGGTCGAGGAAGCCAAACAGCGCCTGCCGGAGGTACTGGAGCGCCAGCGCCAGCGTCTCATCGAACGTCTGATCGAGATTCGCGACGAGCTCAAGGAAGATCGGCTGGAGCAGGAGATGGTGATGTTCGCCCAGAAGATCGATGTCGCCGAAGAACTGGATCGGCTGGAGACCCACATCGATGAGGTGGAGCGCGTCCTCGAGCGTGACGAGGCCGTCGGGCGGCGACTCGATTTTCTGATGCAGGAACTCAACCGCGAGGCCAATACCCTCGGCTCCAAGTCCGCGGATATTGAAACCACCCGCATTGCCGTCGATCTCAAGGTGCTGATCGAGCAGATGCGCGAGCAGGTCCAGAACATCGAGTAGACCATCAGGAATCCCGCACCCCATGCCACAAGGCTCGCTCTACATCCTCTCTGCCCCCTCCGGGGCCGGCAAAACCAGTCTGGTTCACGCGTTGCGCGAACGCGACCACCGCATCGGATTCTCCGTTTCCCACACCACACGCGCGATACGTCCAGGGGAGAAGCCGGAGATCGACTACCACTTTGTCGATCGACCTGCCTTTCAAACCATGGTCGACCGGGGTGAATTTCTGGAGCATGCCCGGGTCTTCGACAACAACTACGGCACTGCCCGCAGCGAAGTGGAAAGCCGGCTGGCAAAGGGGCTCGACGTCGTGCTCGACATCGACTGGCAGGGTGCCCGCCAGGTACGCGAACGCATGCCCGAGAGCGTCAGCATCTTTATTGTTCCGCCATCGCGCGCGGCACTGGAGATGCGTCTGCGCGACCGCGGCCAGGACAGCGAAACGGTCATCGCCCGGCGCATGCGCGATGCGGTGGCCGAGATCTCGCACTACCGCGAGTACGACTATCTCGTGGTGAACGATGACTTTGACACCGCCCTGGGGGAGCTGCACGCGATCTTTCAAGCACAACGCCTGCGGCGCGACGTGCAGATCAGACGGCACGCCGATCTGCTGGCCGGGCTGATAGCATAGCCCCGGCGAATCGGGTAGACTTGCGCGCTCGCCCCGCTCGGTGAAATCAACGTACAACGGAGTTCGTTATGGCACGTGTAACGGTAGAAGACTGTCTCGAACGAGTGGACAACCGCTTTCAGCTGGTGATGGTGGCCACCAAACGCGCCCGACAGCTGGCCATGGGTGCCAATCCGACGGTGCCGTGGGACAACGACAAACCCACCGTGGTGGCGTTGCGTGAAATCGCCTGTGGCAACATCGATGCTTCCATCCTTGATGAGGTCATGGCCGCCGAGCACGCCCTGGAATCGACCCTCAGTGATGAGGAGGTGCGGGAAGAGATCGTCTGAGTTCCAGGCCACAATAACCCCAAAAAGCCGCGCACCGCGCGGCTTTTTTGTGGGCTGCGAACAGGTTCCAACCGGGTACAAACCTGAGCGCAACGGTGTATGATCAGGATGGTGCAGTGCAACTTGATCCGAGCCAGTGAGCGCAACCGACCTCAGCCATCCCAGTTTTCGCGTTAACGATCTGTGCACCATGCTCGAGGACTACCTCGACCGCAAACAGATCGCCGAGGTCTACCGTGCCTATCTCTATAGCGCCGAAGCCCACGACGGCCAATACCGGGCCAGCGGCGAGCCCTATGTCTTCCACCCCCTGGAGGTGGCGCGCGTCATGGCCGAGATGCGCATGGATCACCAGAGCATCATCGCCGCGCTCCTGCATGACGTCCTCGAAGACACCCTGGTCAGCAAGGAGCAACTCATCGAGGCCTTCGGCGAGGAGGAGGCGGAACTGGTCGACGGCGTCAGCAAGCTCAGCCAGATCGAGTTAGAGAATCCGGCCGAGGCCCAGGCGGAGAATTTCCGCAAGATGATGCTGGCCATGACCCGCGATATCCGCGTCATCCTCATCAAGCTCGCCGACCGGCTGCACAACATGCGCACCCTCGGCGCACTGAAGCCGGAGAAGCGCCGGCGCATCGCCCGCGAGACACTGGAGATCTTCGTCCCCATCGCCAGTCGTTTGGGCATGAACAATCTGCGCATCGAACTCGAGGATCTGGGTTTCGCCGCCATGTATCCGATGCGCTACCGCGTGCTGCGCAAATCCGTCATCCAGGCGCGCGGCAACCGCAAGGAACTCACCAAGAAGATCGAGACCGCCCTCAAACGCCGCCTGCGCGAGGAGGATCTGTCGGGTCGTGTGATCGGACGCGAGAAGCACCTCTACAGCATCTACCGCAAAATGCGCGAAAAGGGGCTGTCGTTCACCGAGGTTCAGGATGTCTACGCCTTTCGCATCATCGTCGACAAAGTCGATACCTGTTATCGCGTTCTCGGTGCGGTACACAATCTCTACAAACCGGTACCCGGCAAATTCAAGGACTACATCGCCATCCCCAAGGCCAACGGCTACCAGTCACTGCACACCGTACTCTTCGGCCCCTTCGGCCTGCCCATCGAGGTTCAGATCCGCACCGAGGACATGCACCGCATTGCCGAGGCCGGCATCGCTGCGCACGGGCTGTACAAAGCGGGGGAGAAACTCGGGTCCGGTGCGCAGGCGCGCGCTCGCGAGTGGTTGCGCAGCCTGCTGGAGATGCAGAAGAACGCCGGCAATTCCCTGGAGTTTCTGGAAAACGTCAAGATCGATCTCTTCCCCGACGAGATCTACGTGTTTACCCCCAAGGGCGAAATCAAACAGCTACCGCGGGGCGCGACCCCGGTCGATTTCGCCTATGCCGTGCACTCCGATGTCGGCAACACCTGCGTCGCGGCCAAGATCGACCGGCGACTCGCACCGCTGCGTACATCGCTCGCCAACGGTCAGACCGTGGAAATCATTGCCGCGAAGACGGCGCGTCCCAATCCAGCCTGGCTCAATTTCGTGGTCACCGCCAAGGCGCGTGCCGGAATCCGCAGTTATCTGAAGAAGCTGCAACGCGAGGATGCCGTGCGTCTCGGTCGCCATCTGCTGGAAAAGGTGCTGCTCGGTCTGGGTCAGGATCCGGAGCAACTCGACGGCGGCGCGCTCGATCGATTGACGAAAGAGTTTCAGCTCGCCGATCACGACAGTCTCTACGAGCAGATCGGTCTTGGGCAACGGCTTCCGGAACTGGTGGCCCGCCGCCTTCTGCCCGAACCCGAGGGCGCTGTCGTAAGCGGCAGCAACGACGATACGCGCATGACCATCAAGGGCAGCGAGGGAATGGTGGTCTCCTACGGCAAATGCTGCCGCCCCATTCCCGGCGATCGGGTTGTGGGTTTTGTCAGTGTTGGTCGCGGCATCGTCATCCACACCGAGAACTGCAAAAACTTCCGCGAGCAGGGTGAACGCAGCGATAAGTGGATCGACGTCGAGTGGGCCAGCACTACAGAGGGGGACTTTTCCGTCGAGGTGCGCGTCGAAGTCATCAACCAGCGCGGCGTCCTGGCAACGGTGGCAGCCGTCATTTCGGATGGCGACGCCAACATCGAATACGTCAATCTCGACGAACGCGACGGCGCGAACAGCACCCTGCATTTCACCGTCGCCGTCAAAGACCGCGTCCACCTGGCGCGCATCATGCGCCGCATCCGCGCTATCCCACAGGTGCTACGTATCGCCCGCACCAAGCGCTAACAGAACCCCCGATGTCGTTTAAACTGCTTTGAATGTCCTTAACGTAAAACTCGCGGGAAACGGAGCGTAGGCTAGCTATGTGGCATTGCAAAACATGAACCCGTTACTCACCTTAGGGCATCTCTGATTAAGTCCCAAAGTTTGCGACAATACACGCATTATTTGGAACCGGTAGAAAACGATGAAACAGCAAACATTTGCCGCGGGGGAATTTGAGCAATTTCGAAAACCAACCCGGCGAGAGAAGTTTCTCTCGGAGATGGATGCTGTGGTTCCATGGGATCAGCTTTGTGAGCTCATCGAACCCCACTACCCCAAAGCGGGAAACGGGCGCCCCCCCATTGAACTGGAACGGATGTTGCGCATCTACTTCCTCCAACACTGGTTCAACTTGTCGGATCCAGGCGCCGAGGAAGCGTTGTATGAATCTCGCTCCATGTGTCTTTTCGCCGGCATTGACCTTGGGCGTGAGCCGGTTCCCGACGAGACGACGATTCTCAATTTTCGTCATCTGCTGGA